>NZ_JBSXNQ010000055.1:0-271025 GCF_056857715.1 Marinobacter sp. L-13 | reverse complement strand
AGGACGGCAGGCGCGGATCTTCCATCAAGGCCAGAGGCGACAAAGCCGCCTCATCAAACAGGCCGGATATACGGGCGCAAACCTGTCCCTGACATTGAGTGCTGAGACCTTGCAAACGGGGAGGAGACCATATACGGATTACGACTTCGTCTAATCCAACCTATGAATGCGCAGTTTCTACCAAGCAGACGGCTGTGCGGCCGACGGAGAGTGGTGGGGCTCCCCTCCCAAAAATGTCGGCGGCCAAGGATGGCCGGCGCCAAGCGCACATGGGCGGAGCAAACGCTTTAGAAGCGAAGCTTCGCGTGCCGCGGAGCGACAGCAATCTACGATTGCTGGCTGGACCCGCTTGCGGGTGCTCGTAGCGGTTTTTGGGAGGGGAGCCCCACCACTCGCCAAACTCCAAACCCAAGACGAATAGGATCCGAGCTTTAGTAAAACTCCGAATTCACGGGCACACCGCGAAGTGAGTTGGGATAGGCCTCCACAATATCGACATCAATAAAATGCCCGACAACCTCCGGATTCTCATGCCGGAAATTCACAATCCGGTTGTTCTCGGTGCGCCCTGCGTATTCGCCAGGGTCTTTCTTGGATAGGCCAGTCACCAGAATCCGCTGGGTGCTGCCAACCATCTTGCGGCTGATATCCATTACGTTCTGGTTCAGGCGATCCTGCAGGATGCTAAGCCGCTGTTTCTTGATGTCCATCGGAGTATCGTCCGGCAGATCTGATGCCGGCGTGCCGGGCCGTGCGCTGTAGACGAAGCTGAAGGACATGTCGAATCCGATGTCGTTGATCAGCTTCATGGTGTCTTCAAAGTCCTTCTCGGTTTCGCCCGGGAAGCCGATGATGAAGTCGGACGAAAAGCTGATGTCCGGGCGGATCCTGCGAAGGCGGCGGAGTTTGGATTTGTACTCCAGGGCTGTATGGCCGCGCTTCATGGCCGCCAGAATACGGTCGGAACCGCTCTGAACTGGCAGGTGCAGATGGCTGACCAGCTCCGGAACGCGCTCATAGACCTCAATGAGAGCATCAGAGAACTCCACCGGGTGCGATGTGGTGTACCGGATCCGGTCGATGCCATCAATGGTTGCGATCAGCTCGATCAGCTCCGCCAGGTCCATGTTGTCGCCGTCGTGGGTTTCGCCACGGTAGGCATTCACGTTCTGGCCCAGCAGGTTAACCTCGCGAACACCCTGGCTGGCGAGGTGGGCCACTTCAGCGATGACGTCATCAGCCGGGCGGCTGACTTCTTCCCCGCGGGTATAGGGCACCACACAGAAGGTGCAATACTTGCTGCAGCCTTCCATGATTGAAACAAACGCGGAAGGGCCGTCTGCGCCGGGCTCGGGCAGGTTGTCGAATTTTTCGATTTCCGGGAAGCTGACGTCCACCACGCCAACACCGTTACCCTTGGCGCGCACTTCGGTAATCATGTCCGGCAGGCGATGCAGAGTCTGGGGGCCGAAGACCATGTCCACGTAGGGTGCGCGGTCAATGATCGCCTGGCCTTCCTGGGAAGCCACACAGCCACCCACGCCGATGATCATTTCCGGCTTTTTGCTTTTCAGCTTTTTCCAGCGGCCAAGCTGGTGGAACACCTTCTCCTGGGCTTTTTCCCGAATGGAGCAGGTGTTCAGCAGCAGGATGTCGGCGTCATCGGGTGAATCGGTCATTTCGACGGTTTCACCGGTTTTGAGCAGGTCTGCCATGCGGGCAGAGTCATACTCGTTCATCTGACAGCCGTGGGTTTTGATGTACAGCTTCTTGGCCATGGGTCTCACGTAATCTGATGGATGTTGCGCCGGGAACTGGTTTTTGAAACGGGGCGCCAGCAAAAAGGAACTGCGTATTATAACGGGGTGCTTAAACTTCAACCACCTTTGTCTCGGCTAGTTGCTAGTCCGCTTGTGGTATTATTTTTGGTTCTTTAAATCGACAATCAAGCCCGAACACGATCATGACCCCCGAACGCCTCGCCCGAATCAAACAAACCCTGAACACCCGGCAGCCGGACCTGAGCGTCCTAACCGACCAGGTCCACAAGCCCCGGAATCTGTCCGCCATCATCCGCTCCTGCGATGCGTTTGGCTTGGCGAACATGCACGTGGTCTGGCCAAAAGAAGGCTTCCGGGCATTTCGCAAAACCGCCGGTGGCAGCTACAACTGGGTAACAACCCACACCCACCGGAGCATGGACGAAGCGATCCAGAGTCTGAAAGGGCAGGGCCACAAGCTATACGCCGCACAGCTATCCGACCGGGCCATTGATTTCCGGGATGTGGATTACACCCTGCCGTGCACGATAATCCTGGGTAACGAAGTGGATGGCGTCAGCGTTGATGCCGCAGCTCAGGCTGACGAGCACATCGTTATCCCAATGATGGGGATGGTGGAGTCGCTGAACGTATCGTCTGCCTGTGCGATTGTCCTGTCCGAAGCCCAGAGGCAGCGGAAGCTGGCCGGCATGTTCGATCAGCGCCGGATGCCGGATGACGAGTACAACCGCCTTTTATTCTGTTGGTGTCAGCCCACCGTCAAACGCTACTGCGACGACCGTAATTTGCCATACCCGCCGATAGACCCGGAAACGGGTGAGTTGGTCGACGGTGTGGGCTGGATGCAGGAAGTAAGAAAGTTAAGGGCGAATCGCCCACGGTGGGATGACGAACCCAAAGTCACCGCAGATGAGCAATAAAAAGAAAATTACTCTTCTGTGAGATCGGTCCGGGGGTGGGAGGTCTTTTCTGTCGGGAAAAGATGTCTGAGCGAAGCGAGTTGCTTTTCCCAGAAGAAAAGGCCTCCCACCTCTGGACCAGCCCCCAAATCGAGCAGGCTACTTAGCAAAAGCTAGAGCCCATCACTCCTCGCGAGCCTCAAGATACCGCTGAAGCTGCTCCCGCAAAGCCTTGGGAAGCCGGGTAATCGTCAGGGCATCTTTGTCACGGTCATAGTAAACCGCCTGATTCACCAGGTCGGAGGAGAAGGACACGCTCATTCCGCCTCCGGAGCCTGCAATCCGTACCAGTTTTTTCACTTTCCGGTGGTCCGGGTGCAGCACGCCGCTTTCCGGCAGTTCGGCGGTTTTTGAGGCAAACTCCTTGAAGCGTTGCGGCTCACTCTCGTCCAGGTAGCCGGACAATGCCTCGATTTCGACCGGCTCGCCCAGGGCATGCTGCTCCTTACAGAACTCATAGGCCTTGTTGCGAACCTCCCCGGCTTTCTCGGGCTCGGAGGACTTGGCAAAAGCTTCCACCGCATCCAGGAAGGTCATGGTTTCCTTTTCCACATCCACCTGATTGGTAAACCCGCACAAACGGATAAACAGCTCTCCTGGCTCGCCGGTGCCGCGGCCGTGGACCAGTGTCAGGTAGTTTTCCGCCGGGTTGTTGCCGCGCCAGTCGTCCAGCTCGATGCGAACGGCCAGGTTCAGACGGGAGAGGCTCAGGACGTCGGTCGCATCCAGTGACTGGTTGCCGTCGAAGCGCATGGCGCTGTCGGTTTCCAGGATAAACAGGTAAACCACTTCGGCGTCCGCTAGGGCATCGTGGACGATCATCAGATGGCCATCGAACTCCTCCTGACTGCCGGTCAGGAGCTCCTGCCATTGTCCGAACAGGCGGTCGGTCATGGCGCTGAAGGTTTGCTTGTCTTCCAGGTAGTCGTTCAGCCAGGCGCTGAACGGGCACTCGCCCAGGTCTTCGGAGAACCGGCCGTACTTCTTGCCGGGCTTGCTGTTGAACAGGCGCTTCATCTGCTTGTGCAGGCCCTCGTAATCGCCACCGGGCTCCTGCAGGGCCTCACCGGTCACAAGGCGGGCAGGCTGGCCCGGCTGGTACTGGCTGGCGAAGGCAGTGCGGAGATGTTTGATGGCCATTTTGCAGCTCCTGTTCGTTGTTTCGGTTAACTCAGAGAGGCGGGATTCTGCCACGTTCTGGTGTTGGATTCATTCGTAGTCTGCTGGTTCTGGGGGTGGGACGCAGGGCAGGTAGGTCTTTTTCTTGCGAAAAAACAACTCGCTTCGCTCAGACATTTTTTTCTCCAGAAAAAGACCTACCTGCCCCACGTCCACGGGCCTTTCAGTGGTCCGTCAAAAAATAAGGAATGTTTTGTCGAAATTTTGCTTTGGGAATTAACTTCAGAGTATGCCGGCGATGGGGTGGGGGTATCTTTTTCTGCCGGGAAAAGATGTCTGAGCGAAGCGAGTTGCTTTTCACAAAGAAAAAGATACCCCCACCCCGGCGCCAGCCACCGAAGCAGGGATATCTCTCGTCTACTCAAAAGTCAGAAATCAAACCCGCTTGCTGCGAATCAGATCCTGAACAAGTCTGCTCACCGCCTCAGGAATCTCCTGCTCGTTGTCGGCGGTTGTTGCGGCGTTGGCGATGTCAGTGCCCAGGTTAACGGCAATGGCAACCAATCCATGGGAGGTCAGAAGCTGGGCCACGCGGCGGCGTTCGTCAGCATCGCCGGCGTTTTCTTCGGTGACCACCACGGCGGTTTTGCCCTGGTCGAACAGCGCGCGCTCAACGGCGAGGGCCAGTGCCGGCGCCTGGCGACCATTACAGGCAATGATGGCCGGTTTCTGGGCCAGTCGGCGCTCGCGTTCTTCTACCGAAACTGGATCGAGCGATTCGCCGGAATCTGCCAGGCCGGCCACCACGCCTGCACCGATGGTGACGTTGGAGAGCCGGTCGATCACGATGAAGCTGCCGGTGGCGTGGTTGCGCTGGTACGCATCGAAGGCGATCGGCTGGTTCAGGGTCAGCTCGCACAGGCCGATTTCGTTCAGCTGGAGCTGGCTTGGGTTGGCCTGCTGTTCCAGGGTGTTTACGTCGGTCTGGTGGTGGATCTTTTTCACCGTGCCGGAGGTAAAGGTCGGTCCCAGCTTGATGTCGTAAAGGCGGCCGGTTTCCAGGGGTGCGTCGGTCATCCACACGATGTTGGCGTTGAAGCGGTTGCCCACTTCCGGCTCGTCTTCGACCTTTACCAGCATATCGCCGCGACTGATGTCGATTTCATCGGTCAGGGTGAGGGTAACCGCCTGGTCGATATAGGCCTCTTCAAGATTGCCATCGAAGGTGACAACTTCCTTGACCGTGCTGGTGCGCCGCGAGGGCAGGGCCATCACTTGTTCGCCGGGGCGGATCACGCCGGAGGCGATGGTGCCGCAGAAGCCCCGGAAATTGAGGTTCGGTCGGGTAACGTACTGAACCGGGAAGCGGAAATGCTCCAGGTTCTTGTCCCGGCCCACTTCCACGGTTTCCAGAATCTCCATCAGGGGCTGGCCGGTGAACCAGGGTGTGTTCTCGCTTTTGTTTACCACGTTGTCGCCTTCCAGGGCGGACAGCGGCACAAAACGGATATCTTTCAGGCCCAGCTTGGCGGCAAACGCCAGGTAATCGTCTTTGATTTCGTTGAAGCGCTCTTCGCTGAAATCCACCAGATCCATCTTGTTCACGGCCACTACGATGTGCCGAATACCCAGCAGAGACGCGATGTAGGAATGGCGCCGGGTTTGGGTGAGAACACCGTGGCGGGCGTCGATCATCAGGATCGCGACCTGGGCGGTAGACGCGCCGGTGGCCATGTTACGGGTGTACTGTTCATGGCCCGGGGTGTCAGCGATGATGAACTTGCGCTTGTCGGTAGAGAAGTACCGGTAGGCCACATCGATTGTGATGCCCTGTTCGCGCTCCGCCTGCAGGCCGTCGACCAAGAGGGCAAGGTCGAGTTTCTCGCCCGTCGTTCCCATCTTGGCGCTGTCGGTTTTCAGGCTGGCCATGTGATCTTCGTAGATCATCTTGGTGTCATGGAGCAGGCGGCCGATCAGGGTGCTCTTGCCGTCATCCACGCTGCCACAGGTGAGCAGGCGCAGGAGTTCCTTGTTTTCGTGCTGCTTCAGGTAGGCCTGAATATCTTCTGCAATCAGATCAGACTGGTGTGACATCTTAGAAATACCCTTCCCGCTTTTTCTGTTCCATGGAGCCGGCTGAATCGTGGTCGATTGCCCGACCCTGGCGCTCGGAGCTCTTGGCCAGCAACATTTCCTGGATAATGTCAGGAAGCGTGTTGGCTTCGGATTCGATGGCGCCCGTCAGCGGGTAGCAGCCCAGTGTCCGGAAGCGAACCGATTTCATCATTGGTTTCTCGCCGTCCTTCAATGGCATGCGGTCGTCGTCCACCATGATCAGGGTGCCATCGCGCTCAACGACCGGGCGTTCGGCGGCATAGTAGAGCGGAACGATGTCGATGTTCTCAAGGTAGATGTATTGCCAGATATCCAGTTCCGTCCAGTTGGACAGCGGAAACACCCGGATACTCTCGCCCTTGTTGATCTTGCCGTTGTAGATGTTCCACAGCTCGGGACGCTGGTTCTTGGGATCCCAGCGATGGTATTCATCCCGAAACGAATACACGCGTTCCTTGGCCCGGGATTTTTCCTCGTCACGGCGGGCACCGCCGAAGGCTGCATCAAACTTGTACTTGTCGAGCGCCTGTTTCAGGGCCTGGGTCTTCATGACATCGGTATGTTTCGCGCTGCCGTGAGTAAACGGCCCGATTCCCTGATCCACGCCTTCCTGGTTGGTGTGCACAATCAGGTCGAGGCCGAACTTCTCAGCGACGTTGTCCCTGAACTTGATCATGTCCCGGAATTTCCAGGTGGTATCAATGTGCATCAACGGAAAGGGCGGCTTACCCGGGTAAAAGGCCTTCAGGGCCAGGTGAAGCATTACCGCGGAGTCCTTGCCGATGGAATACAGCATTACCGGATTGTCGAACTCGGCTGCCACTTCCCGGATGATGTGGATGCTTTCCGCTTCCAGCTGTTTCAGGTGCGTGAGGTTGTATGTGGTCATGATAATCCGTTGCCGCCGTGCGGGCCGTTTTGGCTGTGCGAATGAATACGGCAACTATACCAGAGGGGGTAAGGGCATAAGAAGACGGCCAACTAGACATTGGCGTTATAACAATATAGCAGTGGTGGGCCCTGGTTGTTCGTCAGCCGGCAGGTCGAGGTCAGGCAGGATTGCGGGAGTCAGCCAACAGTTTGGCAACGTATCGATCGACGTAATCGAAGCCGTTACCTTCAAACTCAGCGAACTGGATGCCCAGCTGAAATTCGTCCCTTGCGATGCGTCGCATGTGAACGATGTTGCCGTCGGCAATAATGGAAACCGGTTGCGTTGCAACCACCGGCACGGAGAATCGGGTCTTCACGGCAATCCAGTGTCCTGGAGCCGGGGCCTTTTGCTCGGGAATGAGTTGTTTCACCGTTTCCTGATTACAGGAAATCATGACGCCCGTGCGGGAGAGATTGGATACCGAACAGGTCAGGCAGCAGCCGTCCGATTTCTCAATAGTAATGTCGGTGGCTACGTCCACTCGCTGTTGGTTGCGCAAATTCAATTTGGCGGCGACAGGTTTCATGTTGACTCTTCTGGCGTGTCTGGTTGCGAATGATGCTGCCTTTCCCATAAATCCCTTCCAGAAAAACACTTAAACGCATGATAAGCGAATGAAAGTGTAGTTGTTTACTTTGTGATCAGCAAGAAGCCTGCCGCCTATAGTGGCAGATTTGTTAAATCTTTCTGAACAAGACGTCACAAATTTTGACGTCCGTCAGTTTCCATCGGTTCCAATACTCGTCGGACTTTTGCTGCAGGCGGTCCCTGAGCTGGTGTAAAATATCGCCCTTCATTCATTTGTGGGCTCGCGCTGAGCTCCGGGAATTCCAAGCCTTCTATGACAGATAACACCCAGACCCCCGCCTCGTCCGGAAACGGCAAAGTCGGTTTCATCAGCCTCGGTTGTCCCAAGGCTCTCGTCGACTCCGAGCGCATTCTCACGCAGCTCAGGCTGGACGGCTACGATGTTGTCCCGACCTATGACGACGCCGACATTGTTGTGGTCAACACCTGCGGATTTATCGATGCCGCCAAACAGGAGTCGCTGGACGCGATCGGCGAGGCCATCAGCGAAAACGGCAAGGTGATTGTCACCGGTTGTATGGGTGTAGAGGCCGACAAGATTCGCGATACTCACCCGGGTGTTCTGGCGGTTTCCGGCCCCCACGCCTATGAAGAAGTGGTCGGCGCGGTTCACCAGTTCGTTCCGCAGAAAAAGCAGCACGATCCGTTCACCGATCTGGTTCCGCCGCAGGGAATCAAACTGACCCCGCGGCACTACGCCTACCTCAAGATCTCCGAAGGTTGTAACCATCGCTGCACCTTCTGCATCATCCCCTCCATGCGCGGTGATCTGGTCAGTCGGCCCATTGGCGATGTGATGGACGAAGCCCAGCGCCTGGTGGATGCCGGTGTTAAAGAGCTGCTGGTCATCTCCCAGGATACCTCCGCCTACGGCGTCGACACCAAATACCGCACCGGCTTCTGGCAAGGGCGGCCGCTCAAGACCAAGATGCAGTCACTGTGTGAAGCGCTCGGCGAAATGGGCGTGTGGGTACGTCTGCACTACGTTTATCCCTATCCCCATGTCGACGACATCATTCCGCTGATGGCCGAGGGAAAAATCCTGCCGTACCTGGACATCCCGTTCCAGCACGCCAGCCCGAGAGTACTCAAGGCCATGAAGCGCCCGGCCCACGACAGCAAAACTCTGGAGCGCATCCGCAAATGGCGTGAGATCTGCCCCGAGCTCACCATCCGCTCCACCTTCATCGTCGGCTTCCCCGGTGAAACCGAGGAGGACTTCCAGTACCTGCTGGACTGGCTCGACGAGGCTCAACTGGATCGTGTTGGCGCGTTCAAATACAGCCCGGTGGAAGGCGCCAAAGCCAACGAACTGGAAGGTGCGGTTCCCGAGGAAGTCAAAGAAGAGCGCCTGGCCCGTTTCATGGAAAAACAGGCAGAGATTTCAGCAGCCCGCCTACAGGCCAAAATCGGCCAGACGATTGATGTGCTGATTGACGAGGTCGACGAGGAAGGCGCCATTGGTCGCTCCAAGGCAGACGCGCCGGAGATTGACGGTATGGTTTACCTTAACGACGAGACCGACCTTGTTCCGGGTGAGATTGTTCAGGCGGTTGTTGAGCATGCCGATGAGCATGATCTTTGGGCTCGGCTTCTTTGATGGCTTCCGGCTTGGGCACCTAGCCTGCCGAATTTGGGGGTAGGCCTCGGCGGGGTGTGCCTCCCAAAAACCGCTACGAGCACATCCATGTGCGCTTGGCGTCGGCCATCCATGGCCGCCGACATTTTTGGGAGTCACACCCCGCCAAGGCCTCAGAATCTTCAGGGATAGGGAGCAATCGGGCCGGATAAACAAGGTCAGTAGGTCGGATCAGGTGAAGCCGTAATCCGACCTATCATTTTGTTTTGATGGCCTGTCTTCGCGAGGGCACGCCGCCAGCTCGAGTGCCGTGGTGGGTAGAGCCTCCCAAAAATCTGGAGCGCCAGGGATGGCGCGACGAAGCCCTACAGGGATGTATTCACGGGCGTTTTTTGGGAGGCTCTACCCACCATGGCAGTCCCCCCAAGCTAGCAGGCTAGGGCCGCAGTCAGAAACCACGACCCAAGCCAAAAGGGTCACCCCCCAAGCTTGCGAACAAGAATCTCATTAAACAGCTTGGGATTCCCCTGACCTTTGGAGGCCTTCATCAGAGGCCCCATGAAACCCCCAAGCATCTTCTTGCGCTTCTTCGGGTCTTCCTCGTTCTGATACTGCGCCACCTGATCCGGCATGCCCGCCAGAACCTCGTCTACCATGGCTTCCAGGGCGCCGGTGTCAGACACCTGCTTCAGCCCCTTGGCATCGATGATGGCGTCAACGCTGTCGTTCTCACCGGACCACAGCGCCTCGAACACCTTCTTTGCGCCGGCGGATGAAATCGTATTGTCGGCAATCCGTACCACCAGATCGCCCAGCTGAGCACCGCTGATGGGCGAATCGGCAACCGATTTCTCCTCTGCATTCAGGCGCGCAGAGAATTCGCCCTGGATCCAGTTGGCGACCAGCTTTGCGTCTTTGCCCTGGCTGGCCGCTTCTTCAAAGAACGTGGCCAGTTTTGAGTCGCCGCTGAGCAGGCTGGCGTCGTAGTCGTTCAGGCCGTAATGGTCCATAAAGCGGACTTTGCGGGCGTCCGGCAGTTCCGGGAGACTGTTGCGGGCTTCTTCAATGAAGGAATCATCGATTTCTACCGGCAGCAGGTCCGGGCAGGGGAAGTAGCGGTAGTCGTTGGCTTCTTCCTTGGTGCGCATGGAGCGGGATTCGTCACGGTCGCCGTTATACAGGCGGGTTTCCTGCACGATGCTGCCGCCGTCTTCCAGAACGTCCATTTGCCGCTCAACTTCGTGGGCAATGGCCTGCTCCATGAACCGGAACGAGTTCAGGTTCTTGGTTTCGGTACGTGTGCCCAGAGTGTCGGACCCCTTCGGTTTCAACGAAATATTCACGTCGAAACGCATGGAGCCTTGGGACATGTCGCCGTCGCAGATGCCCAGGGATGTCACGATGCTGTGCAGCTTCTTCGCGAAGGCGACGGCTTCTTCCGCGTTGTTCATATCCGGTTCGGTGACCACCTCAATGAGCGGTGTGCCGGCCCGGTTGAGATCCACGCCGGTCATGCCGTGGAAATCCTCATGCAGGGATTTGCCGGCATCCTCTTCCAGGTGGGCGTGGTGAATGCGAACGCGCTTGGTCTCACCGTTCGGCAGATCAATGTCCACGAAACCGGGGCCGACAATCGGGCGCTCCAGCTGGGTGGTCTGGTAGCCCTTGGGCAGGTCCGGGTAAAAGTAGTTCTTCCGCTCGAATACCGAACGGCGCTCGATCTGGGCGTTCACGGCCAGGCCAAACATCACCGCATAGCGGAACGCCTGCTCATTAGGCACCGGCAGAGTGCCGGGCATGGCCAGGTCAACCGCGTTGGCCTGGGTGTTGGGCTCGGCGCCGTAAGAGGTGCTGGAGCCGGAAAAAATCTTGGTCTTGGTGGCGAGCTGAACGTGAATTTCCAGCCCGATCACAATGTCCCACTGCATAGTTGCTCTCTCCTGTAAGGGGCCTGTCCCGGGCTTATTGCGGTTCACGCTGGTGCCAGTCGGTCACCTGCTGGAACTGATGGGCGGCGTTCAGCAGACGCGCCTCGGAGAAATAATCCCCGATGATCTGCAAACCCACTGGAAGACCGTCGACGAAACCAGCCGGTACCGACATGGCCGGAACGCCCGCCAGGTTGATGGCGATGGTGAATACGTCTTCCAGGTACATGGTCACCGGGTCACTGGTCTTCTCGCCCTGGATGAAGGCCGGCGAGGGCGTGGTCGGGCTCATCAGCACATCCACTT
Organism: Marinobacter sp. L-13; assembly: GCF_056857715.1. Classification (NCBI taxonomy): domain Bacteria; kingdom Pseudomonadati; phylum Pseudomonadota; class Gammaproteobacteria; order Pseudomonadales; family Marinobacteraceae; genus Marinobacter; species Marinobacter sp. L-13. Next base: position 259,716 of record NZ_JBSXNQ010000055.1, on the reverse strand, counting down.
CCTTGAAGGCATTGATGAAATCCTGCTGAATCAGCCGCCGAACCTTCTGGGCCTTGAGATAATAGGCATCGAAATAGCCGGCGGAGAGGGCGTAGGTGCCCACGAGAATCCGACGTTTCACCTCGGCACCAAAACCCTCCGCCCGGGAGCGGGTGTACAGATCCATCAGATCCTTCGGATCTTCACAGCGGTAGCCATAACGCACCCCGTCAAAACGAGACAGGTTGGCGGAGGCTTCTGCCGGCGCAATCACGTAATAGGCCGCAATCGCCAGCTTTGCGTTCGGCAGCGACACCTCTTTAACCGTGGCGCCCAGTTTTTCGTATTCGGTTACCGCGTTGCGAACCTGCTGCTCCATCGCCGGGCTGAGCTGGTCGCTGAAGTACTCCTTCGGCAGGCCGATCTTCAGACCTTTCAGCGGCTCGTTCAGTGTGGCCGTGTAATCCGGCACCTCGCGGTCAATCGACGTTGAGTCCTTCGGATCAAAACCTGCCATCACATTCAGCATCAGTGCATTGTCCTCTGCGCTCCGGGCAATAGTGCCGCCCTGGTCGAGACTGGACGCAAAGGCAATCATCCCGTACCGGGACACCCGGCCATAAGTCGGCTTCAGGCCAGTAACACCACACAGTGCCGCCGGCTGACGGATCGAGCCGCCTGTATCCGTGGCGGTAGCCGCCGGAATCAGTCGAGCGGCAACCGCCGCAGCCGACCCGCCAGACGAACCGCCCGGCACCCGCTTGTTGCCTTCACTCAGGCCCCAGGGGTTGGTCACTGCGCCAAAATAACTGTTCTCGTTGGACGACCCCATGGCGAACTCGTCCATGTTGGTTTTGCCCAGGCACACCGCACCGGCCTGGCGGAAATTCGCCGTAACGGTGGCATCATAAGGCGGAACAAAGTTCTCCAACATCTTCGAACCGCAAGTGGTCCGAACGCCGTTGGTACAGAAAATGTCCTTGTGCGCAAACGGGATCCCCGTCCAGGGCGTCGCATTCCCCGCCGCACGCTGGTCATCCGCGACCCGGGCATCGGCCAGGGCCTGCTCTTCGGTCACGGTAATAAAGCTGTTGTACTTCGAATCTTCCCGCTTGATGCGGTCGAGGAACTCCTGGGTCAGCTCCACGCTGGAAACCTGGCCGCTCTCCAGCTCCCGGGAAAGCTCTGCTACGGATTTGTTATGCATGACTTGTCCTTTCACTCAATCACTCTGGGAACCAGATAAAGCCCGTTCTCGGTAGCCGGCGCAATCGCCTGGAACGCCTCACGCTGATTGGTCTCGGTTACCTCGTCAGCGCGCAGGCGCTGCACTGCATTCAGCGGATGGGCCATGGGCTCAACCGAATCGGTGTCGGCAGCACCCAACTGATCCACCAGATCCAGGATGTTGCCCAGATCCTTCTCCAGAGCCGAAACCTGCTCGTCATCCACACGAATGCGGGCGAGCACAGCGACTTTCTCAATGTCCTCACGGGAAATGGTCACGCATTGCCTCCCAGATAAATGAAATGTCATTAATAAATGTTTTGAAAAAAGAGGGCCGCTCTGAACTGCGGGGACGTTCGGAGATCCCTTTTCAAAACTGTAGAGGGCCAAGGATGGCCCGAAACAAGCGCACATGGACGTGCTCGTAGCGTGTTTTGAAAAGGGATCTCCGAGCGGCCCTACACCGAAGCCGGAAAATCAGGTGGACCATGGTAACAGATTCGAACAATGGCGGGAGGCCCCAGCCCATAAGGTAAATGTGTGAACCGTAAGGCTTGAGGCCCGTTAGCGCCTTGCCTGCAGGGGTGCTCACTGCTAAAGTTGCCGCATCTTTTCTTTGCGACTGCAACTCTCAGGTTGAAACTACACGAATGTTGATAAAAAGACTCCGAGGCATCTTCTCCAGCGATCTGTCCATCGACCTGGGCACCGCCAACACCCTGATCTACGTGCGTGAGCGCGGAATCGTGCTGAACGAGCCCTCGGTAGTGGCCATTCGCACCAACAATTCCCAGAAAATGGTTGCCGCTGTTGGCGCTGAAGCCAAGCGCATGCTCGGCCGTACCCCGGGCAACATCACCGCGATCCGCCCCATGAAGGACGGCGTGATTGCAGATTTTGTGGTAACCGAAAAAATGCTCCAGCACTTTATTCATAAGGTGCATGAGAACAGCTTCATTACCCCGAGCCCGAGAGTACTGGTGTGCGTGCCCAGCAAGTCTACCCAGGTAGAGCGCAAGGCCATTCGAGAGTCCGCGCTTGGCGCCGGCGCCCGGGAAGTCTTCCTGATCGAAGAGCCCATGGCCGCCGCCATTGGTGCCGGTCTGCCGGTTGAAGAAGCCAGCGGCTCCATGATCGTGGACATCGGCGGTGGTACCACCGAGATCGCCATTATTTCCCTGAATGGCATCGTTTACGCAGAGTCTGTGCGGGTGGGCGGTGACAAATTCGACGAAGCCATCGTAACCTACGTGCGTCGCAACTACGGCAGCCTGATCGGTGATTCTACCGCCGAGCGTATCAAGCACGAAATCGGTTGCGCATACGAAGGCCTCGAAATCCGCGAGATCGATGTGCGCGGTCGCAACCTCGCCGAAGGTGTGCCCCGGGCATTTACCCTCAACAGCGAAGAGATTCTCGACGCGCTGCAGGAATCCCTGGCGCAGATCGTTCAGACCGTCAAGAGTGCTCTGGAACAGTCTCCGCCCGAGCTGGCGTCCGACATTGCCGAGCGCGGTATTGTTCTGACCGGCGGCGGCGCACTGCTGCGCGGGCTGGACAAACTGATCAGCGAGGAAACCGGCCTGCCGGTGATTATCGCTGAAGACCCGCTGACCTGTGTGGCCCGTGGTGGCGGCAAGGCGCTGGAAGTGATTGACCGGGGTGGCATCGGAATGTTCTCCCAGGAGGGATAATCCTGTGGGGAGGGCTCGCCATTAAAACCATCTTTGTCCAGGGGCCTGTTCCCGGCTTCAGACTCCTCATTGTTCTTCTCGTATCGGCAGCCCTGGTGGTTGCCGATGCGCGTTTCGACAAGCTCTCAACGGTGCGAAGTACCATTGCAACCGGTCTGGCACCCGTGTACTGGCTGGGGAATGCGCCCTACGAATTTTCCGACTGGTTCGCCGGGCTGTTTGAAAATAAACAGGATCTTCAGGAAGAGAATGAAGATCTCCGGGCTCGTTTGCTGATCCTCGAGCGTCGCGCCCTGAAATACGCCGCGCTTGCTTCCGAGAACAACGAGCTGCGCCGCCTGATGAACTCATCAGAAGTATTGGATGACCGCGTCATCGTTGGCGAGGTGGTCGGTGTCTCCCCGGATCCCTTTTCCCACGAAATTATTATCAACAAAGGGCGCAGTGACGGCTTGTCGCCGGGCCAGGCCATTCTGGACGCCCATGGTCTGATGGGCCAGGTGGTGCAGAGCAGCCAGATTACCTCCCGCGTCTTGCTCGTCTCCGACAGCAGCCACGCCGTTCCGGTGGAGGTTGTGCGTAACGGTTTGCGCGCCATCCTGCTGGGTACCGGCGATACGGATACCCTGGATCTCGTTCATGTGCCGGATACGGCGGATATTCGCGAGGGCGACCTGCTCGTCAGTTCCGGTCTTGGTGGCCGTTTTCCGAGGGGCTACCCGGTCGCGGAAGTCAGTCGAATATCCAAAGAGCCGGGCGAACCTTTTGTCTCCATTGAAGCCACACCCAAGGCGCAACTCAACCAGAGCCGTCTGGTGCTGGTAGTATTCCCTGCGGAAAATGCCGCGCCGATCGAAACCGACGAGGGTGAGGACGCATCCGCTGCCAACGTCGCCGAAGATGCCAGCCAGGGAGGGCAGGACTGATGTTGTCCGTAATCAGCTATCCGGTCTTTGTGCTTTCCGTGATCGTTGCCCTGGTGTTCAGTATTTCCCTGTTTCCTGTGGGCTGGTTCGAGTTCCGCCCGGAGTGGTTGGGGCTGGTTGTTTTCTACTGGACATTCCGGGCTCCGGCCCAGTTCGGCATCCTGCTGGCCTGGTGTCTGGGCCTGCTTCTGGATGTGCTGGAAGCCACGCCTCTTGGCGTGAATGCCATGGCGATGGCCTTGATCGCTTTTCTGGTGCTTACTATCCACCAGCGTTTGCGCATGTATCCAATGCCCCAGCAGTGCCTGATGGTGTTCCTGTTGTTGGGCATCAATCAGATGCTGGTGCATTTTGTAAAGCAATTGCTGGGGGCTGATGATGCTGGCTTCAGCTACCTCTGGCCGGCCCTGACCAGCGCCCTGGTATGGCCGGTATTCTGTATCCTGCTGGACAACATTAACCGCAAACTGGGTTAGCCATGCCATCAATCATTCTCGCCTCGGCTTCGCCGCGCCGGGCGGAGCTGTTGCAGCAAATCGGCCTGAATTTTTCGGTTCGTCCGGCGGACATCGACGAAACACCGGAGCCCGATGAATCCCCGGAACGCTATGTGGAACGTTTGGCCCGGGAGAAGGCGCTGGTTGTGGCTGGGTCCTCACCGGAATGCCTGGTACTTGGGTCGGATACATCGGTGGTGCTCGATGGCGAGATACTCGGTAAGCCGTCAGACTTCACCGAAGCCCGGGAAACATTGGCCCGCCTCTCCGGCGCCACTCATCAAGTCATGACTGCCGTGGCGTTGGCCTCAGAAGGGCAATGCCAGTCTGTTCTGGTCATCACCGAAGTTTGTTTCAGGCAGCTTTCCAGCGCAGAGATCGACGCCTATGTGGCCAGCGGCGAACCCATGGACAAGGCCGGGAGTTATGGAATTCAGGGCCTTGGTGGTATTTTTGTTAATGAGCTCCGGGGTAGCTACAGTGCCGTGGTTGGTCTGCCGCTGCAGGAAACCGCCGCATTGCTGGCTGGTGCCGGTTACCCGGTCTGGAAAAACTGGCCGCGCAGTCTGGAGAGCCAAACATTATGAGCGAAGAGATTCTGATCAACGTCACCCCGGTGGAAACGAGGGTGGCCCTGGTTGAAAACGGCATGCTGCAGGAAGCCTATATAGAGCGCACCAGCAGGAAAGGCATTGTCGGCAACATCTACAAGGGCAAGGTGGTGCGCGTTCTACCGGGCATGGAAGCGGCGTTCGTCGATATTGGTCTGGAACGGGCCGCATTCATTCATGCGTCCGATGTGGTTCCGAGTCAGTCCAATGGCGATGAGCCCGCCGATATTCCCAAAACCGTTCCCGATATTCGAAGCCTGCTTCGGGAAGGGCAGTCACTGGTCGTCCAGGTTACCAAGGATCCGATCGGTACAAAGGGGGCCCGCCTGACCACCCAGCTTTCAATTCCGTCGCGGTATCTGGTGTTTATGCCAGGCGTTAGCCACGTTGGTATTTCGCAGCGAATTGAGGACGACACCGAGCGGGCTCGGCTGAAAACGCTCGTTGAGGAGGCCGCCGCCGAGGATCCGGATGTTCAGGGCGGCTATATTATCCGGACGGCCGCGGAAGCGGCGTCACCTGAGGATCTGATTGGCGACATGGCTTATCTGCACCGGTTAAGTCAGTCCATACACGAGCGAATTGCCCGGGTTCAGGCGCCGGCGGTTGTGTATCAGGATCTGCCGTTGTTCATTCGCACCATCCGTGACCTGATCCGGCCCCAGACCGAAAAGGTGCGTATCGACAGCCGCGAGAGTCATCAGCGGGTGATGGAGTTTGTCGAGGAGTTCGTTACGGAATTTGCCGACAAGGTCGAGTACTACCCGGGCGAGCGCCCTATATTTGACCTCTACTCGGTCGAGGACGAAATCCAGAAGGCCCTGAGCCGAAAGGTCCAGCTCAAGTCCGGTGGTTATGTGATTATCGACCAGACCGAAGCCATGACCACGATTGATATCAATACCGGGGCGTTCGTCGGGCACCGGAATCTGGAAGAAACCATCTTCAAGACCAACCTGGAAGCGGCTCGGGCCATCAGTCGTCAGCTGCGCCTGCGAAACCTGGGCGGCATTATCATCATCGATTTTATCGACATGGAAGATCCCGAGCACCAGCGCCAGGTCCACCGGATGCTGGAGAAGATGCTGGAGCGGGATCACGCCAAGACCAAGATCACCGGCGTCTCCGAGTTGGGCCTGGTGGAAATGACCCGCAAACGAACCACCGAGAGCCTTGGTCAGGTGCTCTGCGAACCTTGCCCCATCTGCGATGGACGGGGTTTTCTGAAAACCACCGAGACCGTTTGCTATGAGGTTTTCCGGGAAATTCTCCGGGTTAATCGCGCCTATGATGCCGAGAGCTATCTGGTGATGGCCTCCCAGAGCGTGGTGGATCGCCTGCTGGATGAGGAATCCGATAACGTGGCCGATCTTGAAACCTTCATCAGCAAGACCATTCGCTTCCAGGTGGAGCCCTTCTACAGCCAGGAGCAGTATGATGTTGTTCTGCTCTGATGCCGGGAAACTGCGCCGGTTACCGGGTTAAGGGGTCTGAATGTCCTCCGCTGACCACGAACCGCCGCTTCCGGAGAACCTGCCCGAGAGCCCTCCGGTTCGGCTTTTGGCGCGGCTCGCCAGCCTGATCTGGTGGATGCTGCTGACACTTCTGGTGCTGCTGGCCTTATACGCCGGTCTTGGCCGCCAACTGACCCAGAATGTGGACAGCTTTCGCGATGATCTGGCTCGTGAGCTGTCAGACCGACTGGGCCATGATGTCAGCATCGGTGGCCTTTCATCCCAGTGGTACTGGCTCGACCCCGCCTTTACGGCCAGCGACATTCAGGTCACTCACCCTGACACCGGAATTGTCGTTGCCAACCTTCAGCATCTGAATATCCGCTTTGCTGCACTGGCCTCGCTGATGCGTCTGAGGATTGTCTTTGAGGACTTCCAGGCAGACGGTCTGGAACTGACCGTGAATCAGGAGCGCGGCGGTGATGTCGCGGTGAGAGGCGCAGAAATACCGGAACCGGTCAGCAATCAGTTGCAGGAGTGGCTGGAGCTTGCCGGTGACTGGCTCTCTGATCCTTACGTCAAGATTACCCGCGTCAATCTTGGTATCCGGGATAACCAGGGCAACCTGCGCCACCTGGATATCCCCCAGCTGGATCTCGACTACCGCCGTGGATTGTTCCACGCATCCGGCCGTGCCATGCAGTCTGGTACTACCCAGCAGCTGGCCAGTTTTGCCCTCGTGGGCCAGCATTTTTTCCGGGGTGACTTTACCGGCCAGTTGTACCTTGGCGTCGATTCCGGCCGGCTGTTCGACGGACTGGTTGACGAGTACCAGTGGCGATCCCTCCGGGTGGAAGGCTTCGATCTTGGTGGTGAAGCCTGGCTTACGTTCCGCAACGGTTTGCTGCAACAGGTGACCGGTACGGTGCGGACCCCCTATCTGCAGTTGGGTGTAGGCTCTCAATCCCTGGCGCCACTGGAAGACATCCGCGCGAGATTTGGCTGGCGTCGCCACGATACGGTGATGACCGACGAGACTGTGGTCGAATCCGGGGCCTTCGCCCTTGGCGAGTGGCATCTGAAGCAGCTCCAGTGGACCTGGGACGGCGATGTGGTTTCACCTTTCAGTCTGAGGTTGGCGCCGTCGGAGGGAGGCATGTCCGTCATTGCCGACGCCCTTCCGCTAGCGCCCACACGTCGCCTCGCTGCGCGGCTTCCGTTATTGCCGGAGCGTGCACTCCGGGCCCTTCAGGACTATAGGCCCGGTGGCTTTCTGGACCAGTTGAGAATCTTCTTCCCCGAGGGCGCCCCGGAAGACTTTCAGCTTTCCGGCCGGTTGCGTGACGTTAGTGTTCGGGCCCACGGCGGCGCGCCCGGCGTTACCTCTGTAAACGGAGACATCGCTCTGGACCGGCAACGAGGCTATGTCCGGATTGCCGCCGGCGAGTCGCCCGTTTCTCTGGATTTTCCCCAGCTTTTCGGGGGCGCCTGGTCATTCCCCGTACTTGAGGGCGAAGTGGCCTGGCTGCTGGATGGCGCTATTACCCGTGTGTTTTCGGATGGCGTACGGATGCGTTACGGCGAGGCCACCGAACTGGACGGTGCTTTTGACCTCAGGATGGATCGAGAGGGTGAAGACAATCTGGGGCTCAAAGTGTCGGTGAAAAACGGCAACGCCGACATGCTGGCAGATTTCGTTCCGGTTAAGGCGGTAAACCCCGGTTTGTACGATTGGCTCACGACCGCCATTCTCGAGGCCGATATTACCTCAGGGACGTTTTTCGGCCATGGTCAGATAGGTTTTGGTGCACCCCGGGGCTCCTTCGTCACCTCAATGATCTATGAATTCGATCAGGCATCTGTCCGCTACGATGACGCCTGGCCGGAGGTCACAGGTGCCCGGGGCAGTGTCAGGGTTCACAATGGCGACACGCTGGTTCGACTCGAAGCAGGTCAGACCGGTGGCCTGGATCTCGATCCCGGGACGGTTCGCGTGGAGCCCTCCGATCAAGGCACACGGATAAGGGTGGATACCTCGGCACGGGTGCCCGGCGAATCGGTCGGGTTCTGGATGGAAAATAGCCCCCTGGGTGATATGGCAGGCACAGAGGCCCAGAAGCTTGAATATGGTGGTGAGTATCAGCTGGACCTTGGTGTCGACTTGCCATTGGGGACGGAGCAGCCAACCGTGGTTGAGGCAAAAATTGCCGCACAGGAAGGCACCGTCTCCTACCCCTCGGCAGGGTTGGCCTGGCGGTCGGTTCAGGGTGAACTGACCTACCACAGCGAAAACGGCTTCTCCGGTGGCCCTTTGACTGCCGAATTTTTCGATGAACCGGTAACCATTGCCTTCAGCAAGTCCCGGGCGGGCAATGCCCTTACCATCCGGCAGTCGGGAACGCTACCGGTGCCCGGGGTGTTTGAGCAGGCGGGACTTGAGACCAGTTCGGGTTTTGGTTTGCAGGGCAATGTTACCTATACCGCGGACCTGGACGTGGGATCGGATTCAACGTCGGGCATCCGCGTGCGGTCCACTCTTGAGGGGCTGGCGGTTGACTGGCCGGAGCCACTGTCAAAAACGGCGGATGAGGCAGCACCGCTGCGGGCAACCATCAATCCCTCGGCCGCCGGCGGGCTTGGCATTACGGGCGACTGGGAAAACCGCGCAACGTTCGATCTGTTATGGAAAGAGACCGGGTTTGATTTGCGTCTTGGCCGCCTGCACCTTGGCCCGCAGGTGTTGAACGATATTGATATCAATGCCCTCGATCTTGGTGACCGGTGGGTGGTGACCACCAGCTCGCAACGCGCCGAAGGCCGACTGACAATTCCGCAAAATGGCGACACGGTGAAGGCCGATTTTCAGGTGTTACGGCTCGTGCGCAGTGAAACACCCCCTGAGGATTCGCCGGAATTACTCACCCTCGAAGAGCAGCTTGAGGCGTTCCGCGCGCTGGATATGGGAAACTGGCCGGATATCGATGTCTCGATTGCGGAACTGCAACTGAACGACGAATCGTTGGGACAGTGGGCCTTCCGGCTCCGCCCCGAACCTTTTCGGTTGCAGGTAAATGACATCGAGGGGCGCCTGAATTCCCTGACACTGCTGGGCGACATGAGCTGGAGCATCGTCGGAGACCGGGAAACCAGCCGGTTTACAGGTTCCATCAGCGGGGGTGCGCTCGCGGATCTGAACGAGCTCCTCGACACTGAAATGCCGGTCACTAACGAGGGGACCAACATAGAGCTGGATCTGGACTGGCCCGGCCGTCCGGATGAGCTTTCCATACCGGAGCTCAGTGGCTCGGTCAGTCTAAGGCTGGATGAGGGTGTGATCCTGGAGCGAAACAACACGGCGCAACTGTTCCGGGTGTTCAATCTGCTGAACTCTGACACCCTATGGCGCCGGTTGAAGCTCGACTTTTCCGATCTGTATGAGCGTGGGGTGGCATTCGACGCGATCTCGGGCAAGGCGCAGATCATCAATGGCTTGCTGACCATGGATCCCGAACTGCAAATAGTGGGCCCATCCGGCGCCTTCAAACTCAGTGGCACGACCAATATGGCCAGCGAGGAGCTGGATATGCGGCTTGTGGTTGTGTTGCCCCTGACTCAGAATCTGCCATTGGCGGCGCTGCTCATGGGTGCCGGTGCGCCGATCGGCGGCGCCTTGTTTGTGCTGGACAAGATTCTGGGCGATCCTTTGAGCAGGCTGACAAGCGCAACCTACAGCGTGACCGGCTCATGGGACGAGCCGGAAGTGAATCTGCAACGGGTTTTTGACACCGGCGAATAACTTTTCTGTTTGGCAATATCGGAGGCAGTCATGAACAAGCGTGTTTCCAACCGGGTCGCAGCCATCCAGATGGTCAGCGGTCATGACATTGACGCCAATCTGCGCGAAGCGGAACAGCTGCTGGCCCGGGCTGCCGAGCAGGGCGCCTCGGTCGCCGTACTGCCTGAGAATTTTGCGGTTCTGGCCACCAGTCAGATGATTGATCGTGGTCGCCAGGAGGCGGGGGCCGAGCCTGTCATAAGAACCTTCCTGGCCGAACAGGCCCGGAAACTGGGGCTCTGGATCGTTGGCGGATCGATGCCCGTGGCCAAACGACCGGACGGCTCAGATCTGGAGGATCGGGTCAGGGCAACCTGCATTGTCTTTGATGACCAGGGTGAGGAAGTTGCCCGTTACGACAAGATTCACCTGTTTGATGCCATGGTGGAAGACGCCCATGGTCAATACCGTGAATCGGACACCTTCGAGCCCGGCGAACAGATAGTGACCGTGGATACGCCCGCGGGCAAGCTGGGGTTGGCGATCTGCTACGATCTTCGCTTTCCGGAGCTGTTCAGGCTGCTGCGTGAGCAGGATGTCGACTGGATTTGCCTTCCGAGCGCTTTCACCTGGCAGACCGGTGATGCCCACTGGTACCCCCTGATCCGGGCCCGCGCGATCGAGAACCAGGTATGGTTAGTGGCACCTGGCCAGGGTGGCCAGAACAGCGAGCGCCGTCGCACCTATGGCCACAGCCTGATCTGTGATCCCTGGGGGCGGATCGTGACGGAAATGGGGGAAGGCCCGGGCCTGGTCACCGCCGAACTGGACGCCGATCAGGTAGCCAATCTGCGCGCCCGGATGCCGGTGTGGGAGCACCGCCGGCTCAAAGGTTGAACCAACGGCTCACATGGCCTCGGCGTCATCGATGCACTCCCTGAGATAACGGAACAGTTTCCGGGCCTGGCCGGTGTTCTTCTGTTTTTCGACGTCTTTTCGGGCGTTTCGAGCAAGGTTTCGCAGGTGCTGCATATCGGCAGTGGGGCAGTAGCTGAAGAACTCGCCAACAACGGAATCGCCTTCGGCAATCATCCGGTCCCGCCAGCGTTCCGCCAGGTGGTGTCTGCGGGTGTGTTCTTCGCTACCGGCATCGAAGGCGTCGATGGCTTTCGCCAGGGCTTCAGGATCATCTTCCTGTCGGATGACCTTACCGATGTATTGCAGGTGCCGTCGTTTGGCCTCGTTCTGGCGGATACGGCGGGATTCCTCGATCGCGGCGCGGAGGGTCTCGCTGATTGGCAAGGTTTCCAGCTGATCGTTGCTCAGGTCCAGCATCCGCTTGCCCAGATCCTGCAGGGCATGCATTTCCCGTTTCAGCTGGGATTTGCTCGGGCCGTCGTATTCCGGCGCGTCGTTGTCTTGATGGTCTTTCATAAATCCGAGATCCGCTTAAGCGTAGAAAATCGTCGCGAGGCCAAGAAAGGCCATGAACCCGACTACATCGGTCACAGTCGTGAGAATCACGCTGCCTGCCAGGGCCGGATCAATATTGCGAGATTTGAGAAACAGTGGCAGAACCGTGCCAACCAGCGCTGCGGCGACAAGATTGATCACCAGCGCGGCAGCAATGATCGCGCCGATCATCACATCCTGGAACCAGAGCATGGCTGCACCCGCCACCACGGCGGCCCAGAGCAGGCCGTTCAGTATCCCTGACAGAAATTCCCGGTTCAGCAGCCAGCCTACGTTGGCGCCGCTGATCTGCCCCACGGCCATACCGCGAATCACCAGTGTAAGCGTCTGACTACCAGCAATGCCGCCCATACTGGCAACAATTGGCATCAGCACTGCGAGCGCCACCACTTTGGCGATCGTGTCTTCAAATAGCCCGATGACGGCGGAGGCGGTCAGTGCCGTAATCAGGTTGATGCCCAGCCAGACGGCACGGCGACGGGTGGTTTTCCACACCGGCGCAAAGGTGTCCTCGTCTTCGTCCAGACCCGCCATACTCATCAGTGAGTGGTCCGCATCCTCCCGGATAACGTCAACCACGTCATCGATGGTGATCCGACCCAGCAGGCGGCCCTCCTCGTTTACCACCGGCGCCGAGATCAGGTCGTAGCGTTCAAACAATGTCGCTACCTTGGTGTCGGAGAGGCTCACGGGAATGGGCTCGATGTCGGTATCCATGACTTCCCGCACGGTGGAGGCGGGGTTGGAGACCAGCATTTTCGTGATGGGCAGCATGCCAATGAAATCGTCCCGGCGGCTGACCACGATCAGGCTGTCGGTCATGGGTGGCAGGGTGCGGTGCCTGCGAAGGTAGCGGAGCACAACATCGATACTGATGTCCGGGCGCACCGTAATGGTGTCCGTGTTCATCAGACCGCCGGCGGTGTCCTCCGGATAGGAGAGAACTTCCTCCACCCGTTGCCGGTCCTGCTCGTCCATGGTCTCCAGGACTTCCTGGATGACCGTATCCGGCAGCTGCTGCAGCAGGTCGGCCAGGTCGTCTGACTCGAAATCCTCGATGATGTCCGCCAGTTCCTGAGCGTTCAGCTGGCTCAGGAAGTAGCCTCGGATATCATCACTGAGATACTGGAGAACCTCGCCTTCGAGGTCTTTGTCCACCAGGTTCCACAGCAGGGCCCGCTGCCGGGGCGGTGAGGACTCCAGCAAATGGGCAATATCACTGGGGCTCAGGCCACCGTTCAGGATGCGGGCAACCTGCTTCAGTGCGCCACTGTCCAGCGCTTCGCTCAGGGAACGAAGACGCTGGCGGGCCTGGCTTTTTTCCAGAATATCGGTCATGTGTTTATTTTACTCACCCTCACCGAAATAGTCGTTAATCAGTTCCACCAATGCTTCGATGGCCTGTTCCTCATCCGGTCCGTCGGCAATGAGCTCCACATCGGTTCCTTTGCTGGCGGCCAGCATCATCACCTGCATGATGTTCTTCGCGTCCACATCCCGGCCTTTGCCGCTGATACGCACGCTGCTGTCGTATTCCGATGCCGTGTTGACCAGCTTCGCAGTGGCGCGCGCATGCAGGCCCAGTTTGTTGATGATGGTAATGGGGCGGCGAATCATGGCTTGATCAGATCTCTTCCCGGGTCTGCAGGTGTGGCAGCTCGGTGTGCCGCACTTGCACATTGCTGTACCGTTGCCGGAAGTACTCACCCAACTGCTCGCACACATACACCGACCGGTGCTGGCCGCCGGTACAGCCAATGGAAATGGTCATATAGCTGCGGTTACTGTCTGCAAAGGAGGGCAGCCAGGTATCCAGAAATGATTTCAGGTCCTCGATCATCTTCCGGCTTGCCGGTTCTTTTTCCAGAAACTCGATAACCGGCTGATCCGTCCCGACATACTTGCGGAGGCTGGTATCCCAGTAGGGGTTGGGCAGGCAGCGGACATCGAAAACGTAGTCGGAATCCAGCGGCACGCCGTGTTTGAAGCCGAATGACTGAAACAGGAGAGCCAGTTCCTGATCTTTTCGACCGACCACGCGCTGCTTGACCATGTCCCGCAGCTCGTACATGGACATGCCGGTGGTATTTACGTAAAGATCGGAAAGCTTGGAGAGGGGCTCCAGCAGTTTCTTCTCGCTGGTAATGGCTTCCCGGAGAGAGGTCCTGTCGTCACTCAACGGATGCTTTCTGCGGGTGGCGTGAAAACGCTGCAGAAGCGACTGCTCGTCGGCGTCCAGGAAGATGATTTCAACGGTAACCCCGGTTTCCTGGAGGCGCCGGTAGATCTCCTCGAAATTGGCCAGCTCGCCGGAAAGGTTCCGCGCATCGATACTGACGGCCATCTTGCCCAGTCGACCAGGCCTGGTCTGGCTGGCGGCTTCCCGTGTGAGGGGGAAGAGCAGGCCAATAGGAAGATTGTCGATGCAATAAAACCCGAGGTCCTCCAGCACATGAAGTGCGGTACTCTTGCCCGAACCGGACCTGCCACTGACGATAATCAGCTTCATGACCACCTTACCTCCACTGCAGTGAATATCAGCCGCCTGAGGCGGTCATGCGCTGGTACAGCGTGCTGGCGTCCTCGGATTGCCGGAGGCGATCACAGAACGACCGCTCATTGAACTTTTCAGCCAGTTGGCTGAGCAGCTCCAGGTGTTCGCTCGTTGCTTCCTTCGGGACGATCAGGGCGAAAATCAGATCCACCGGCTGATTGTCGATAGCATCGAATTCGACGCTTTCTTCCAGCGTCATCAGCACGCCCACCACGTGATCAAGTCCTTCCAGACGGCAGTGGGGAATGGCGATTCCCTGGCCAATGCCGGTGCTGCCCAGGCGCTCGCGGGAAATCAGGTTGTTGAAGAGCTGGGTCTCGCTGAGCGTGTTGTCCTGATGGTTTATCTGCTCGGCAATAAACTCCAGGGCCCGTTTCTTGCTGGACGCAGCTACCCTGCAGAGGGTGAGCTCCGGAGCAAGAATGTTCTCTATGGTCAGGGATGTGTCGCTCATGGATCGACTGCGTTTCCGTTAAAAAAAAGGCTGCGACACGTTACTCATGTCGCAGCTCGATTAGATGAATTGCATGAAAACAGTCAGTTAGCGAGAGCCGTTTCCGTGCATCCGGTCTACATTCTTTTCCTTGTGCTTGAGGATCTGACGGTCAAGCTTGTCGATCAGGGCATCGATGGCTGCGTACATATCCTCATTTTCTGCCTTTGCGTGAATCTCACCACCAACCACATGCAACGTGGCTTCCGCAATCTGGCGCACCTTTTCCACTTCCAGGGTCACCTGGCAGTTACTGATGTGGTCAAAGTGACGCTCGAGCTTCTCGAACTTCTCTGAAACATAATCCTTCAGTGCGGGAGTCAGTTCTACGTGATGGCCTGAAATATTGAGTTGCATAGGCGTCTCCTGTTGTCATCGTGCCGGCTCCCGGGAGCCGGTCTGGGTGCTGGCGCATTATGCGCCGGCGAATACGGTGTTGCGTCCCGGCCCCCGGGTATTCAGACCAGCCGCTTGCGCTCGTTGGACGGCGGAATGTGCATGGCCTCCCGGTACTTGGCAACGGTGCGTCGCGCAACCTTGATACCCTGTTCCCCTAGCATGGCTGCAATTTTGCTGTCGCTCAACGGCTTTTTGGGCGTTTCCGCCGCAATCAGCTTCTTGATCATCGCGCGTATGGCCGTGGAGGAGCATTCTCCACCCTCGTCAGTGCTGACATGGCTGGAGAAGAAGTACTTCAGCTCGAAAATGCCACGGGGGGTATGCATGTATTTCTGGGTGGTTACCCGTGAAATGGTCGATTCATGCATCTCTACCGCCTGGGCGATGTCTGAAAGAATCAACGGTTTCATGGCTTCTTCACCGTGATCCAGGAATCCCTGCTGGTGCTCGACAATACGGGTCGCGACTTTCAGCAAGGTCTCATTGCGGCTCTGCAGGCTCTTGATGAACCACTTGGCCTCCTGCAACTGGTCGCGCAGGTAGGTGTTGTCTGCGCTGCTGTCCGCACGCCTTATAAGTGAAGCATAGCTGGCATTGACCCGGATGCGCGGTGCAATTTCAGGATTCAGCTCAACACGCCAGCGGCCATTGTGTTTGCGAACGATCACGTCCGGAATCACATAATCGGGTTCGGCCCGGTCAATGACATCGCCCGGCCGCGGATTCAGGCCGGTGATCAGCGCCAGGACATCCCGCAACTGGTCTTCTTTCAGGCGGCTGCGGCGCAGCAACTGGGCGTAATCGCGGTTGCCCAGCAGGTTGATGTAATGGGTAATTACAAGGCGTGCCTGGGCCAGCCAGGGTGTTTCCGGCGGCAGCTGGTTGAGCTGGATCAGCAGGCATTCCTGTAGGTCCCGGGCAAACACGCCGGGCGGATCAAAGTGTTGCAGGCGGTGAAGCACGGCTTCCACTTCATCCAGTTCAAGGGGGTCTTCATCGTTCTCATCCAGCAGTCCGGCGTGGATTTCCTCCAGCGGGCTGGTGATATAGCCCCGTTCGTCCACTGCATCCATCAGGGCATGGGCAATGGCCTGGTCCCGTTCACTGAGGGGCGTCAGATTGAGCTGCCATTCCAGGTGATCCTGAAGCGTTTCGGTCGGGGAATTACGGGTTTCGAAATCGTGATCGTTTTCGTCGTCGTTGCGGGCTGCCGGCGCTGGTGCGGACTGGTAGATGTCGTCCCAGGCGGTATCAACCGGCAGATCGTCCGGAATGTTGTCAGGAATCTCGTTCTCCGAGGACCAGTCCGGGCCGTTCTCGGATTCATCCCAGTCGCTGGCCGGTTCCGGGGCAGCTTCAGCGGCGGACTCGGTGGCGTTGGCCTCGCGCTCGTCGTTTTCGCTGGCTGCGTCGGTCTGGTCATCGTCCTCGGAGGTCTCCAGCATGGGGTTGGATTCCAGTGCCTGCTGGATTTCCTGCTGGAGGTCGAGAGTGGAGAGCTGGAGAAGCCGGATCGCCTGTTGCAGCTGGGGCGTCATGGTCAGGCTTTGACCCAGCTTTAACTGTAAGGAGGCTTTCATAACCATGGTTCAGGATCCGTCACTCATCAGCGCGTTGTGTCATAAGTCGTGAAAAAATCTTTATATGCCGGTTACTTGCCGTGATTTTAATTTACCCTAGCAAGTTCTTTGCCGAGTTTACTTGCTACAGATCATCAAAACAATCAGCCATTGGGTGTCAGAGTCTGAATTCGTCGCCGAGATAGACTTCCTTGACCTGCTGGTTGGCCAGGATGGCGTCGGCATTGCCGGAGGCGATGATGTGGCCGCCGGAAACAATGTAGGCATTCTCGCAGATGTCCAGGGTCTCACGCACGTTGTGGTCGGTGATCAAAACGCCAATGCCTTTGTCCCGAAGGTGCCGGATGATGTGTTTGATGTCGCTGACGGATATAGGGTCAACGCCGGCGAAGGGCTCATCCAGCAGGATGAAAGCCGGCTCCATGGCCAGGGCCCGGGCAATTTCCACCCGTCGCCGCTCACCACCGGACAGGGCCATACCAACGCTGTCCCGGATATGGGTGATGTGGAATTCCTCCAGCAGCTCCTCGAGCTTTTTCTGCCGGTCTGCCTTGCTCAGGCCCTGCCGCGTCTCGAGGATCGCCATGATGTTGTCGCGCACAGACAGTTTGCGGAAAACCGAGGCTTCCTGTGGCAGGTAGCCGATGCCCTGGCGGGCCCGACCATGCATGGGCAGGGGGGTGATATCCCGGCTGTCGATCGTTATCCGCCCGTGATCGGCAGGAACCAGCCCAACGATCATATAGAAGCAGGTGGTTTTCCCGGCACCGTTGGGACCAAGCAGCCCGACAATTTCCCCACTGCGGATTTCCAGGGAAACGTCGATCACCACTTTTTTCTGTTTGTAACTCTTTGCCAGGTTACTGGCTCTCAGAACTGCCATCGGATCCCTGTCTGTCTGTACTGCGTGGCTGAATCACCATCTCTACCCGGCCGCTGCCCTCGCCGGTGTCTGCGCCGCCCTCAGCGGTGACAACCCGGCCGACGGTATCATAATGAATGACATCACCCCGGAACAGGTTGCCATTCTGCTCGATGACTGCTTCCCGTTCAAAGGTCAGCTGGCTGTCGGTGGCAGACCAGGTAATGTTCAGGGCACGGGCATCGGTTTCGCCTTCCCCCTCGCGCGCCGGTTGACGGTATATAGCGGGCGTACCAGAGGCTTCGATCCGGCTCAGGCCGTCCTCGGTCCGGTACAGGACGACCCGCTCGGCAGTCAGGCGGGTATTGCCCTGCTCAAGTTCCACAGCGCCGGTGTAGGTGGCAATGCCCTGGCCGTCATCCAGGCGGGCGGTATCTGCGGTGACCTTGATAGGAGTGTCAGAATCAAGGTCAAATGCAGCCGCCGGGCCGATCATCACGACCGTTAGCAGGGCAGCCATCAGGCGCCGGTATCGGTTAGTTTCCGGTTTCATAGAGTCCTTCCACCTGGGAGTTCAGTTCCAGAATTCGTTCGTCTATCCACGCTTTCATGCCCGTGGCCCGGGTTATGCCGGTAACATCACGTATTTCTACGGGCGCGTCTGTATATACCATGCCCCGGTCGTTATCCAGGGTCAGGCTTGATGTTGTCAGGACGGCGTCCCGTTCGCCAATCGTGCGCTGAACCCGGACATTGTCCGTCAGGTACACCAGATTCTGGTTTTGCAGCAAGCTGCCATTGTCGGCCTCGACAATCCACGGCAGGGCCTCCTGGTCCCCGTACAGCTCGGCCCGGGGAGATTCCATGGTGGCCAGGTTGCCTTCCTCGAACTGCTCAATTCGGGGGCTGGAAAACCGGATCTTGAGATTGCCCGCTTCATCGAAGGAGGTGTACTGACCATTCACCACGAAACCGTCTGGTTCGGCGTCTCCCCGTAGGGCCGCTGCCTCGTCATCAATCACAGGGGGTTCATCGCTGCGCCAGAGCAGGAATACGGCTGCCACCACGGTAGCAGCCAGTGCCAGTGCTCGCAGCCAGGGTCTGTCCAGCAGCCAGTTCATGCCTCGGGCTCCAGATAGGGGGCAAGTGCTGCGTCAAGCCTGCCATGGGCCGTCAGCAGCAAGTCGCAGGCTTCGCGGACCGCCCCTTCGCCGCCCCGGGCAATGGTGCAGTAGTCGGCATGCTGCTGCACCAGCCAGTAACCGTTGGGCACGGTGATGCCCAGTCCGGCGAACCTCAGTGCCGGGAGATCTGGCAGATCGTCCCCCATGTATGCGATGGCCTCGGGGCTGATATCCATGGTGCTGACCAGTTCCTGAAGGGCTACCTTCTTGTCCTCTCGCCCCTGCATCAGGTGGGGAATGCCAAGATCCCGCATGCGCTTCTCGGTCAGGGGGGACTTTCGTCCGGTGATCACGGCCACGGTAATCCCGGCTGCCATCAGTTGTTTCAAACCCAGGCCATCCAGAATGTTAAAAGCCTTGAGCTCATCACCAGTGGCGCTGAAATAAAGTTTACCGTCGCTCATGATGCCGTCGACATCCAGTGCGATCAGGCGGATCTTTACGGCCTTTGCCAACAGCGAATCCGGCCATTGGTGCTTCATATCAAACAGCTCCTCATAGCCCCTAGATAACGCCGGCACGCAGCAGGTCGTGCATATTGATGGCGCCAATCAGACCACCCTGGTCGTCGGTAACGGGGAGGGCGTTGATCTTCATCTCCTCCATTATGTTCAGCGCTTCCGCCGCCAGATGATCGGCCTGGATCGTTTTACCATGCCGGGTCATGACCTCGTTGATGGGCGTATTGTGAATGTCCACCGATCGATCCAGAGTCCGTCGAAGGTCACCGTCCGTAAATATTCCGGTAAGAGTGCCTTTATCATTGACGACGGTGGTCATACCGAGACCCTTTCGGGACATCTCAAGAAGAGCACCGCTCAAGGGGGTATCCTCGTTGACGACTGGAATCTGATCACCGCTGTGCATGATGTCGGAGACCCTGAGCAGCAGCCGACGCCCGAGGCTGCCGCCGGGGTGAGAGATAGCGAAATCCTCGGCACTGAAGCCCCGGGCCTCAAGGAGTGCAACGGCGAGGGCATCGCCCATCACCAGGGTGGCCGTTGTGGAGGAGGTGGGCGCCAAACCCAGTGGGCAGGCTTCCACCATAACGCTGACGTCCAGATTGGCGACGGCTTCCCGGGCCAGTGTGGAGCTGGCATTGCCGGTCATGCTGATCAGCGGAGCGCCCATGCGTTTGATCAACGGCATAATGGTGACCACCTCGCTGGTGTTGCCGCTGTTGGAAATGGCGATGACCACATCCTGGGAGGTGATCATACCCATGTCACCGTGGCTTGCCTCGCCCGGGTGCACGAAAAACGATGGCGTTCCAGTGCTGGCCAGGGTGGCGGCAATTTTGTTGCCAATGTGGCCGGATTTTCCCATGCCGGTCACAACCACGCGGCCCTTGCAGTTCATGATAACTTCGCAGGCCCGCGTGAACTGGTCGTCGATTCGGCCTTCAAGGGCATCAATGGCGTCGCGCTCAATGCGGATGGCGCGGATGGCAGAAGATCGGAAATCGCTGGGAGTCTGTTCGGTCATCGG
Source organism: Marinobacter sp. L-13 (assembly GCF_056857715.1). Classification (NCBI taxonomy): domain Bacteria; kingdom Pseudomonadati; phylum Pseudomonadota; class Gammaproteobacteria; order Pseudomonadales; family Marinobacteraceae; genus Marinobacter; species Marinobacter sp. L-13. Next base: position 239,520 of record NZ_JBSXNQ010000055.1, on the reverse strand, counting down.
GCTTTGGGCCTGGCTGTCGGGACGTTGTAAATGTTGGGCAGAGTATACCATTTTCACCCGGCAACGATGCCCGGTTACCGAAAGTTCAGTCAAACTGATCATTGCTATCAGTACATTTTGGGCACTTTGGATTGAGCTTGCGCGCTCCTTGGCATAATGTAGCCCCTCTTTGAAAGGTAAGGACTATGAATTCACCGGCTTACATATCGCTCAAGGACGTCGTGTTCTCCCGCTCAGGGCGCCGTATCTTCGACGGTGTCAGCCTGGACATCCCCCGCGGAAAAATCACCGCCATCATGGGGCCCAGCGGAACCGGGAAAACCACGCTGCTTCGCCTTATTGGCGGCCAGCTCAGGCCGGATTCGGGCAGTGTTGTGGTGGACGGCCATGAAGTGCCGAAGCTCAAGCGCAAAGCCCTCTACAGCCTTCGGGAAAAGATGGGCATGCTGTTCCAGAGTGGGGCGCTGTTCACCGATCTGAGCGTGTTCGAGAACGTGGCCTTCCCGTTGCGGGTGCACACAAAGCTGCCGGAAGACATGATTCGTGATGTCGTGCTAATGAAGCTTGAAGCCGTCGGATTGCGAGGCGCACGCCAACTGATGCCGTCGGAACTGTCCGGAGGTATGACCCGCCGGGTTGCTCTTGCCCGAAGTATTGCCCTGGATCCCGAGCTGATCATGTACGACGAGCCGTTCGCCGGCCAGGACCCGATTGCCATGGGCGTTCTGGTAAAGCTGATCCGCGATCTGAACAGCTCCATGGGGCTGACCAGCGTTCTGGTTTCCCACGATGTGCCCGAATCCCTGAGCATTTGCCATTACGCCTGCATCATCTCGGACGGCAAGGTGATCGGGGAGGGCACGCCTGAAGAGCTCCGGGCGCATCCTTCCGGGAAGGTCCAGCAGTTTCTCCAGGGGCAGCCGGATGGCCCGGTGCCGTTTCACTATCCGGCCGAGGGCGCCGCCCAGGACTTTGGGTTGTCCGGGGGTGTGTCTTGATTGGCAGAATTGCGGCATTCGGGCGGCTCGGTCTTGATATCGTCTCGTCATTCGGCCGTTCAGGCCGTTTCCTTGCAGGCGTTCTGGGCGGTGTGCCCAGGCCGGCGACCGGTTTCCCCCTTCTGGTGAAGCAGCTGTACGCCGTTGGCGTTCTGTCCCTGGCCATTATCGTGGTTTCTGGCCTGTTTATTGGCATGGTGCTGGGGCTGCAGGGGTATACAATTCTGAGTGATTACGGTTCCGAGGCCGCTATCGGCCAGATGATTGCCCTGACCCTGGTGCGCGAACTCGGGCCGGTGGTAACCGCGTTGCTCTTCGCGGGCCGGGCCGGTTCGGCGCTGACAGCGGAAATAGGCCTGATGAAAGCCACCGAGCAGCTGTCTAGCATGGAAATGATGGGTGTGGACCCGCTTCGGCGCGTCATTGCGCCCCGCCTCTGGGCCGGGTTTATCGCCATGCCGGTACTGGCGGTCATTTTCTCGGTGGTCGGCATCTGGGGCGGTATGCTGGTGGGTGTAGACTGGCTGGGCGTGTTCGAAGGCTCCTTCTGGGGCAATATGCAGTCGTCGGTGGATTTTGTTGATGATGTCCTGAACGGTGTCATCAAGAGCGTTGTTTTCGGCTTTGTCTGCGCCTGGATTGCGGTCTACCAGGGGTATGACTGTGTGCCGACATCGGCAGGGATCAGCTCGGCGACCACCAAGACCGTGGTGTACTCATCGCTGGCGGTGCTGGGGCTGGATTTCGTGCTGACCGCTGTCATGTTTGGCGATTTCTGAATCAACGATTAACGAGATAATACCGGAGCCTGAAATGGCGCAGAGAACCACTGAAATCATCGTTGGCCTGTTCATGATCGCAGGCTGTGCAGCTTTGCTGGTCCTGGCGCTTCAGGTGAGCGGGCTGTCGCCGAAATCGGCCGAGAGCACCTATACCATTTACGCCAATTTCAACGATACGGGCGGGCTCACGCCCCGCGGTCGGGTCTCGATGGCCGGGGTAACGGTTGGCACCATCGAATCCATCAGCCTGAACACGGAAACCTTCCAGGCTCGGGTCGAGATGTCGATTCATTCGGATGTGGACAATATCCCGTCGGACAGTTCCGCAGTTATACGTACATCCGGCCTGCTCGGCGAGCAGTACATTGATATATCGATTGGCGCCGAGATGGATTCGCTGAAAGAGGGCGATACCTTCTATTCGACACAGTCGGCCATGAACCTGGAACGGCTGATCAGCAACTTTGCATCGGGCCGTTGATTCGGGCCGGAAAGATCAAACAGGAGATCCTGATGTTTGCACTGAGACACCACATTCTGATCGGCCTCTTCATGGCCCTGGCTCTGGTCGCGCCGACCCAGGCGAGTGAAGCGGAGGAGCTTCGCAAGTATGTGGATGCCAACACCCAGCGGCTCGTGGACAAGCTGAACGAGGAGCGCGGACTCTACGAGCGGGATCCAGAGGCTTTTTATAAAAGCATGGATGAGGCTCTGACCGATTTTGTCGACTTCCGCCGCATCGCTGCCAGGGTGATGGGCCGTTACGCACGCCAAACGACGCCTGAGCAACGAGACGAGTTCGTGGCCAAGTTCAAGCGCAGTCTGTTTGACAGCTACGCCCAGGCGCTGGTTAATGCCGAGAATTTCGAGATCCAGGTCAAGGAGGCGACCATCAACCCCCAGAGTGACGATCGAGCCTCTGTGCAGATGGAAGTGATCAGTGCCTCCGGTAATCGCTACCCGGTGACCTATTCAATGTACAAGACGGCGGAAGGCAAGTGGCTGATGGAAAATGTCATTGTTGAGGGCGTCAACATAGGCCTGGCTTTCCGGGATCGATTCGGCCAGGAGATGGAAGAAAACCGCGGCCAGATCCAGGCGGTGATTGATGGGTGGAGCGACGCTGTTGAAAGTCTGAACCTCGATCAGGAAGTCAACCAATCATGACCAGCGGCTCGCCTGTGGTTCAGCTCCTGGACGGCGTGCTCGTCGTTACCGGTGAAGTGAACACAGACACCGTGGTCGGCTTGAGAAAGCAGGGTGAGAAGCTGATCCGTTTGGCTTCTGCCGATCTTGTCGTCGATCTCGATGGACTGGTGACGGCCCACAGTGCTGTTCTCTCAATGCTGTTCTGCTGGCAGCGCCTGGCGCATCAGGCGGGCGTTGCCCTTTCGTTTCGTGGCGTCAGCGGCCGTCTGGCCTCGCTGGCAGCCCTGAGCAATCTTGATGATCAGCTTGAGGGGTTTGGCCCGGAAGCCGTCCATCCCGCCCACTGATTATTCCGGTTTAGCTCCCTTTGTTGACCGGACGCTAAAGCTGACCCGAGCGCCGGAATTGGTTACAATCTCGCCCCTGATTTCAAAACACCCGAGGATTTTCTATGGATGCCGCCCAAGTCACCGAGCTGGTCAAAGAAGCGTTGCCCGGCTGTGAAGTTCAGGTACAGGTTGATGGTACCCATTACCTGGTCGTCGTGGTGGGTGACGTATTCGAAGGCCTGCCGACTATCAAGCGCCAGCAGTTGATCAACAAGGCGCTGTTCCAGCAGATCATGGATGGCTCGATTCACGCCCTTCATCCAAAAGCATTTACTCCGGCCGAATGGGCTGAGCGCCAGGGCTGAACGGTCCGGACAAAACAGGATATTTATTGTGGATAAACTTCTGATCAGAGGGCGCAAGCCTCTGGATGGTGAAATCCGGATTTCCGGTGCCAAGAACGCCGCACTGCCGATCCTCGCAGCAACTCTGCTGGCGGATGAGCCGGTAACCGTAGGCAATCTACCGCACCTGCACGACGTAACCACCATGATCGAGCTTCTGGGTCGCATGGGTGTTGAAGTGATCATTGATGAGAAGATGAGCGTGGAAATCCACGCCAACACCATCAAACACTTCCATGCCCCTTACGAGCTGGTGAAAACCATGCGGGCCTCCATTCTGGTGCTGGGTCCTCTGGTCGCTCACTTCGGCGAAGCAGAAGTATCCCTGCCCGGCGGTTGTGCGATCGGTAGTCGCCCGGTGAACCTGCACATCCATGGCCTGGAAATGATGGGCGCGGACATCAAGGTCGAGAATGGCTACATCAAGGCCAAGACCAACGGTCGTCTGAAAGGCGCGCACATTTTCCTGGATACGGTCACCGTAACCGGTACCGAGAATCTTATGATGGCGGCTGCCCTGGCCGACGGAAAAACCATCCTGGAAAACGCGGCCCGCGAGCCGGAGGTTGTTGACCTCGCCGAGTGTCTGATCGCCATGGGCGCAGACATCAAAGGTCACGGCACCGCCACCATCGAAATCAACGGTGTTGAGCGCCTGCACGGTTGCCATTACAACGTGCTGCCAGACCGTGTTGAAACCGGTACCTATCTCGTCGCTGCGGCTGCAACCGGCGGTAGGGTAAAACTGAAGGATACCCGGGAAGACCTGCTGGAAGCTGTTGTCCTCAAGCTCCAAGAGGCCGGCGCCCACATCAACACCGGCCCGGACTGGATTGAACTGGACATGAAGGGTAACCGCCCGAAAGCGGTTAGCCTGCGTACAGCGCCATATCCGGCCTTCCCGACCGACATGCAGGCCCAGTTCGCTGCAATGAACGCCGTGGCCGAAGGCACCGGTACCATTGTGGAAACCGTGTTCGAGAACCGGTTCATGCACCTTCAGGAACTGATCCGCATGGGTGCGGATATCACGCTTGAGGGCAATGCCGCGATCATCAAGGGCGTGGATCACCTAACCGGTGCGCCGGTTATGGCCACGGACCTCAGGGCCTCGGCAAGCCTTGTCATCGCCGGCCTCATGGCCGACGGCGATACCATCGTAGATCGCATCTATCACATAGACCGCGGGTACGAGTGTATCGAAGAGAAACTGCAGTTGCTGGGTGCCACCATCCGCCGCCTGCCAGCGTGAAAGACATCTATCCAGACACTACGGGAAACCGGAAGAATCCATGACAGATTCCATAACCATCGCCTTGTCGAAGGGACGAATCCTGGAAGAAACCCTGCCGCTGTTGGCGGAAGCAGGAATCGAACTGATCGACGACGTCAAAAAGTCGCGCAAACTGGTGTTCCCGACAACGGACCCCAATGTTCGGGTTCTGATTATCCGGGCCACAGACGTGCCGACTTATGTTCAGTACGGCGGCGCGGACCTTGGTGTGACCGGCAAGGACGTGCTGATGGAGCATGGTGGGGAAGGGCTGTATGAGCCACTGGATCTGAACATTTCCCGGTGTCGCCTTATGACCGCCGGCCCAAAAGATCAGACTCCGCCATCCGGTCGTATCAAGGTGGCAACAAAATTTGTAAACCTGGCCCGCCGATATTACTCGGCCCAGGGCCGTCAGGCAGACATCATCAAGTTATACGGTGCCATGGAGCTGGCTCCGATTCTCGGGCTGGCCGACGAGATCGTCGACATTGTCGACACCGGCAACACGCTGAAGGCGAACGGCCTCGAGGCCCGGGAACTGATTGAACACATCAGCAGCCGGCTGGTGGTCAATCGTGCCTCCATGAAGATGAAACACGAGCGTATTAACCCCATAATCGAAAAGATGTCCGCAGCTGTGGATAAACGCCGGACCTGATGTCAGGGCCGGCCAGAGTCAGTTAGTCGTTAATCCCATACAGGATTTGAGTTATGACCGCCAAGATCACCCGATTGAACGCTTCCCAAAGTGACTTTAATGATGCGTTGGCCAAACTTTTGGCCTGGGACGACAGCGTTGATCATCAGGTGAACGAGTCGGTGCGCCACATCCTGCATGAGGTGAAAACCCGGGGTGACCAGGCGGTTCTGGAATTTACCGAGAAATTCGATCGCCTGAAGGTTGGGTCCGTCGCCGAGCTGGAAATGGACCAGAGCCGACTGCAGAAGGCTCTGGAAGCGATTCCCCAGGACCAGCGGGTTGCCCTTGAAAAAGCGGCTGAGCGAATTCGCGACTACCACGAACGCCAGAACCAGAAGTCCTGGCAGTATGAGGACGAAGACGGAACCGTGCTTGGCCAGAAGGTGACGCCTCTGGACCGGGCGGGCTTGTATGTGCCTGGCGGCAAGGCTGCTTACCCTTCATCCGTGCTCATGAACGCTATTCCGGCAAAGGTCGCCGGCGTCAGTGAAGTGGTGATGGTCGTTCCAACGCCGGATGGTGTGGTGAATGACATGGTGTTGGCCTCGGCAGCGATTGCCGGCGTTGACCGCGTATTCACCGTTGGGGGCGCCCAGGCTGTTGGCGCGCTGGCCTACGGTACAGAAACCATTCCGGCCGTCGATAAAATCGTCGGCCCCGGTAATATCTTTGTTGCCACCGCCAAGCGTGAAGTGTTTGGCGTCGTCGGCATCGACATGATTGCCGGGCCCTCGGAAATTCTCGTGATCAGTGACGGAAAGACCGATCCCGACTGGATCGCCATGGATCTCTTCTCCCAGGCGGAACACGACGAACAGGCCCAGTCCATCCTGATCAGCCCGGATGCTGAATTCCTCGACGCTGTCGAAGCCAGTATCAACAACCTGCTTCCAACCATGGAACGTGCCGACATCATCCGCACCTCCATGACTGACCGCGCCGCGTTGATCCATGTCACCGACCTGAAACAAGCCGCCGAAGTGTCCAACCGCATCGCCCCGGAACACCTGGAGCTGTCGGTTGAAGACCCAGAGGCCATGCTCGAAGACATTCGCCACGCCGGCGCCATCTTCATGGGCCGCTACACCGCAGAAGCCCTGGGCGACTACTGCGCCGGCCCGAACCACGTGCTGCCCACCAGCGGCACCGCACGGTTCTCTTCACCGCTGGGCGTTTACGACTTCCAGAAGCGATCCTCCATCATCGGCTTCAGCGCTGCCGGTGCTGACCGCATGGGACGTGTGGCCTCGGTTCTGGCCCGTGGCGAGGGCTTAACGGCACACGCCCGGTCGGCGGAATATCGTATTAAAGATTAAAAGACTTCACCCCCTATGTATGCAGGGCGGCGGGGAGGTCACTCTCCGAGAATGTCGGCGGCCATGGATGGCCGACGCCAAGCGCACATGGGTGTGGCAGAGCGATGATGAAGCGGAGCTTCATGCGATAGCCACACGACAGCAATCTGAGATTGCTGGCCGGACCCGCTTGCGGGTGCTCGTAGCGGTTCTCGGAGATTGAGCTGCCCGTCGCCCGTCTGCACCAAACGGAGTGCAAAAGCTATGAGCAAATTCTGGAGCCCCCTGGTAAACGACCTGGTTCCGTACGTACCAGGCGAACAGCCAAAAATGGCCAACCTGGTGAAGCTGAACACCAACGAAAACCCCTTCGGCCCCTCACCAAAAGTCATCGAAGCCATCCAGGCCGAACTGAACGACGGCTTGCGCCTCTATCCCGATCCGGAAGGCGAAAGCCTGCGCGAGACCATTGCGGCTTACCACAAGATAAAGCCGGAACAGATCTTCCTCGGCAACGGCTCCGATGAAGTCCTCGCACACATCTTCTTCGGTCTGTTTCAGCACGGCGAACCGATCCTGTTTCCGGACATCACCTACAGCTTCTATCCGGTTTACTGTGGCCTCTATAACATCGAGAGCCAAAAAGTCCCGCTGACAGAAAGCTTTGAAATCAACCCGGAGGACTTCAAACAACCCAACGGCGGCGTGATTTTCCCGAATCCGAACGCGCCAACCGGTCGGTATCTCGAGCTGCAGCATGTTGAAGAGATCCTGGCGGCCAACCCCGACCGCGTCGTGGTGGTGGATGAGGCCTACATTGATTTCGGCGGCGAGTCGGCAATCACCCTGGTCGACAAATACCCGAACCTGCTGGTCTCCCAAACGCTCTCCAAGGCCCGCTCGCTGGCGGGGTTGCGCGTAGGCTTCGCTGTCGGTCATCCGGACCTGATCGAGGCCCTGAACCGGGTCAAGAATAGCTTCAACAGTTACCCGCTCGACCGCCTGGCCCTGGCCGGTGCGAAGGCGGCCTACGAGGATGAAGCCTGGTTCCGGAAGTGCTGCGATGGCGTGATCTCCGAGCGCGAGCGTGTAACTGCCGCCCTCGAGGAGTTGGGTTTTGAGGTGTTACCCTCAAAAGCAAACTTTATCTTTGCCCGTCATAAGGATCAGCCGGGTGAGGTTTTGGCCAAGAGCCTGAGAGATCAAGGCATTATCGTTCGGCACTTCAATAAGCCCCGAATTAGCGAATTTCTGCGAATCACTATTGGCACTGTTGAGCAGAATGATGCTTTGATTGAGGGGCTCCGGTCCCTCTAGCCTGCTAAGTTGGCGGGTAGAGTGAGGCAGACGCCCCTTCCCGGGAACCGCTACGAGCACATCCATGTGCGCTTGGCGTCGGCCATCCTTGGCCGCCGACATTCCCGGGAAGGGGCGTCTGCCTCACTCCTCGAGCTTCTCTGAAATAGTCCGGAGTGGAGTTTTTATGGCAAATCGAAGCGACATCCTTGAGAAAATCAACGAATGGCTCCAACCCGATAATTTCCAGGATTACTGTCCCAATGGCCTGCAAGTTGAAGGCACGCCTGAAATTAAAACCGTCATCTCTGGCGTAACGGCCTCAAAGGCTCTGATCGAAGCTGCGATCGAAGCAAACGCCGATATGATCCTGGTCCACCACGGTTACTTCTGGAAAGGCGAGGATCAGCGCATTCAGGGGATGAAACGAGAACGTTTGAAGCAACTCCTGGACAACGATATCAATCTTGTCGCCTACCACCTCCCGCTGGATGACCATCCCGAATACGGCAACAATCGTCAGCTTGCGAACATTCTCAACATCAAGAACCCGCGCCCGTTAGGTGGTTTGGTGTGGGAAGGCGAGCTGGAAGAAGCAATGTCTCCCGAGAAGTTCGGTCTTCACATTGCCAGACAGCTTCACCGTGAACCGCTCTGGGTGGGCGAAGGTCCGACTGCGATCAAGCGGGTAGGGTGGTGTACCGGTGCTGCACAGGGGTTTATTAACATTGCTCTGGATGCGGGGCTCGATGCCTATATCAGCGGTGAAATCTCCGAGCCGACGACGCACACGGCAAGGGAGTGTGGTATCCACTACTATGCGGCTGGTCATCACGCGACTGAGCGTTATGGTGTGCAAGCGCTCGGGAAAGCGTTAGCCGAGGAATTTGGGGTGAGTCACAAGTTTATTGATTGCGACAACCCTGTCTAATCAGGAATAGATGGTTAGATGAAGGCTTAGTGCGAATTGCACAGAGTCGACGGAGCGGGGTAGTCACCCCTTTCCGAGAATGTCGGCGGCCAAGGATGGCCGACGTCAAGCGCAGATGGGTGAGGCCGAGCGTTTATGAAGCGAAGCTTCATGCGACAGCCGAACGCCAGCAATCTGTGATTGCTGGCCGGACCCGCGTGCGGGTGCTCGTAGCGGTTCCCGGACAGGGGTGTCCGACCCGCCCACTCACTGAAATTAGAAGTCTTACAATGGCCCGACCGCCGAATTAAGGTCAGGCCTTGAACGAATCAGGCCTGCTGAGCCTTATCACCCTTCTTGAGCCCAAAGTCCTCAGCAAGCGTGCCGGAATCCTTAGGATCTGTCTTGGGCGCATAATCCCGCGGCGGCTCGGAAGCGTCCTCGCGAACCTCTTCCAGGCGCTTCTTGGAAGTCTCCTGCGCCAACTCCTCCATCCAGTCTTCGTCATTGCAAAGACGGTTGGCGCCGCGTGCCATATGCTGGTTCACGTCGCGGTAGGCATCGTTGAAGCGGCGCAGCAAATGGGCCGACTCCATGAAATGCTCGTTCACCTGGGCCTGGTAGCGGGTATATTCGCTTCTCAGTTCCTCAATCTGCTGTTCCGCCCGGCGCTGCCGAAGCGACGTTCCCTGCCCGGAACGGCCAACAAATACCCCGATGACAATGCCAACAACCAATGCGGCAATCGCTGCCAGAATCAGGTTTGTCATATGCTGTGTCGTCCTTTTACCTAGAAGTGAGCCAAGCCCCTGTTCGACGAGTATAACGCCCCAGGCTCCATCATCCCATGATTGTGGCCTGCGCCAATCGTCGTATTGCTGCCGAGGCGGCCAACGTGGCGAAAAATCGCCAAATGCGAGACAATATGGCGCCCAAATTTACGATCAACTTCCGGGAATACCTTGATGACAGCTGCGATGTCCTCCGAAACCAGTGCGACCATGACCCCTTGGCAACGTTACCAGAAGGATCTTGAACGCCCGGATTTCCAGAAGGACTCGGCCCAGGAAGATGCGGTCAAGCGCCTTCAGTCACTGTACGACAAACTGGTGGAAGCCGAAAGGGATCGCAGCAAGCCCAAGGCCAAACTTTTCCGCAAGCTCAAAAAAGGCAAGGAAGAGCCGGTCAAGGGCCTGTATTTCTGGGGTGGGGTAGGCCGCGGCAAAACCTACCTCATGGACACTTTTTACGAGTCGCTGCCTTTTGATCGCAAGATGCGGGTTCACTTCCACCGTTTCATGCAGCGTGTCCACAGCGAACTCAAATCGCTCAAGGGCGAGAAAAACCCTTTGGAACTGGTGTCCAGGAAGTTTGCGGATGAAACTCGGGTTATCTGTTTCGACGAGTTTTTCGTGTCCGACATTGGCGACGCCATGATCCTCGCCACTCTCATGGATGGTTTATTCAGTCGCGGCGTCACCCTGGTGTGTACCTCCAACATCGTCCCGGATGGTCTCTACAAGGATGGTCTCCAGCGCGCCCGGTTCCTGCCCGCTATTGAACTCGTCAAAAAGCACACCGATGTGGTCAACGTTGATGGCGGAGTAGACTACCGGTTGCGGACTCTCGAGCAGGCGGAACTGTTCCACTCGCCTCTTGATGAAGATGCAGATGTCAGCCTGCGAAAAAGTTTCGATGCTTTGGCGGTTGAGGCCGGTAAACACAGCAAATCCATGGAAATCAACGGCCGTAAAATTCCCGCCCAGGCGCACGCAGACGACGTAGTCTGGTTCGATTTCAAAGACGTCTGCGACGGCCCACGAAGCCAGAACGATTACATCGAGATGGCCAGGCAGTTCCACGCCATCATCGTCAGCAACGTGCCCGTTCTGGGCAAAGAAAAAGACGATCAGGCGCGCCGGTTCATTAACATGATTGACGAATTTTACGACCGCAACGTTAAAGTCATCATCTCGGCGGCGGCACCTATCAAAGAGCTTTACACCGGCGGCCGCCTCGGCTTCGAATTCGAGCGCACCGAATCTCGACTGCTGGAAATGCAGTCCCGGGAATACCTCGAAGCACCGCACAAACCATAAAAAAGAAAACAGCCCTGCGTAGGTCGGATCAGCACAGCGCAATCCGACAAGAACCTGCCAGACAACCAACAGAGAGATTCAGAAATGAGCACAGACAACGTCGTTATCGTAAGCGGGGTTCGTACCCCCATGGGTGGATTCCAGGGTAGCCTGGCCAGTGTCAGCGCAACCGATCTTGGAGCGATCACCATCGCCGAGGCCGTAAAACGCGCCGGTCTGAAGCCTGCGGATGTGCAGGAAGTCATCATGGGCAACGTCCTGCCTGCCGGCCTAAAACAGGGCCCGGCCCGCCAGGCTATGCGCAAGGCGGGGCTCCCGGATCACACCGGCGCCACCACCATCAACAAACTCTGCGGCTCCGGCATGAAAGCCGCCATGTTCGCCCACGATCTGATCAAAGCCGGCAGCAACGACATCATGGTTGCCGGTGGTATGGAAAGCATGTCGAACGCTCCCTACATCCTGCAGGGCGTTCGCAGCGGCTACCGCATGGGCCCGGGTCAGGCACCCCAGGATCATATGTTCCTGGACGGCCTCGAAGACGCCGAAACTGGTCGCCTGATGGGCGCCTTTGCCCAGGAAATGGCGGACAAGAAAGGCTACACCCGGGAAGAAATGGATGAATACGCCATCACCTCCCTCACTCGGGCCAAAAAAGCCATTGAGGAAGGTCTGCTGAAAGACGAGATCATTCCGGTAACCGTGAAAAGCCGAAAAGGCGAAGTGATTGTCGAGGACGACGAGCAACCCCACAACGCCAACATCGACAAGATCCCGAGCCTCCGCCCGGCATTCGCCAAAGATGGTACCGTCACAGCGGCGAATGCCTCTTCGATCTCAGATGGCGCGTCTGCGTTGCTCCTGATGCGCGAGTCCGAGGCTGAAAAACGCGGCCTCAAACCCCTGGCGCGAATCGTCGGTCACAGCACCCAGTCCCAGCATCCTGCCGAGTTTACCTGCGCGCCGGTTGGCGCTATCGAAACCCTATTCGGCAAAACCGGTTGGAGCAAAGACGACGTCGACCTCTTCGAGATCAACGAAGCCTTCGCCATGGTCGCCATGATGCCCATCCGCGAACTAGGCCTGGACCCCGAGAAAGTTAACATCCACGGCGGCGCATGCGCACAGGGCCACCCGGTCGGCTCCACCGGATCCCGCCTGCTGGTCACCCTCATGTATGCTCTTCAGCGTTACGGCAAAAAGAAGGGCATTGCAGCTCTTTGCATTGGTGGCGGCGAGGCTACGGCCATGGCTATTGAGATGCTTTAAGCAGGAATCCTGTATAGCTCTTTTGCTTCGGTTGTTGGACAAGGGGCGGTCGTCTTTCTGAAACACGCCGTAAATACGTCCCTGTAGGCTTGACGGCAGCATCCATGCTGCCGACAGTTTCAGAAAGACGACCGCCCCTTGCCCCTGACAATACGAGAAGGCTTTTCGAGGCACTGGTGCCGAAGCTTCCTTTTGTCGTGAATCTGGTGACATCTGAGTCGCAGATTACATCGGAACTATGGGCGCTGACGTCGGGGTGAGCCTTCCGGGAATGTAGAGGGCCATGGATGGCCCGAAACAAGCGCACATGGATGTGCTCGTAGCGGTTCCCGGAAGGCTCACCCCGGCGGCAGTGCTTGCTCCCAAGTTTAAAGCGAAAAAAACCACCAAAACCAAAGTGGTTGCATCTAATTTTGTTGTCTATAGTGATTCTGTGCGACGGAACCCGGCGGCAAACGGCGTTTACAGGGGGATGATAGCAAAATCATACTTTTGACTGATCAAAGCGCCCGAAGGCGTTAGCTATAGTGCCAACATCACGAGCACTGTGCACGAAGCCTCCAATACATCGTGAACACCAATAATCAGAGCAGCGACTCAGAACAACAATGGAGTAGCCTTCCAATGACAAGAAAAACACATCAATGGCAGCGTTGGACCAAATTACCGCTGGCCGTGGCAGTTGCAGCCGGGATGTCCGGTCACGCAGCCGCCTATTCGTTCTACGTGGGAGATGTGGAAGCCCAGTTCAACACCACGCTGTCCGCAGGTGCCGGTTGGCGGGTCGAAGATCGCGACAAACGCCTTATCGCCCAGGGTAACCTTGGCCCCGAGTACGCTCCGGGCGGTGCTCTGGAAAACATCGGCGCCTCCACCAACAACTACGACGACGGCAACCTCAACTTCGAAAGTGGCGATACCTACTCCAAAATCGTCAAGGGTAACAGCGAGCTTTACCTCAATTACAACGTCGACAGCTCTTTCCTTACCCGTGTTGGTGGTTTGCTTCGAGGCCGCTACTGGTATGATTTTGAACTGAAAGATGAAAGCCGTGCCGTTGATTTTGTCGGTCAGCGCCGCGAGCTGAATCAACATGCCAAGGACTATGCTTCCGGTGGTGAAATTCTGGATGCCTATGTATTCTCGGACTGGTACTTTGGCCAGATTCCGGTCAGCCTGCGTTATGGCAAGCAGGTTCTCAGCTGGGGCGAAAGTACGTTTATTCAGGGCGGTATCAATATCATCAACCCTGTAGACGTTCCCGCTTTCCGGGCGCCGGGCTCCGAGCTTAAAGACGCCCTGCTGCCCGTGGAGATGTTCTACATGTCTGCCGGCGTGACTGAAAATATTACACTGGAAACTTTTGTGCAGGCGGACTGGGAGCCAGTTCGTCCGGATGACTGCGGAACCTTCTTCTCAACCAACGATTTCGCAGCTGATGGTTGCGGCCCGGTACTTCTCGCTGGCCAGCTACCGGATTCCCAGGCCTTTGCACAGGGCTTCATCGCGCCTCGGATTGGAGACCAGGAAGCGGATTCCAAAGACCAGTTTGGTGTGGCCGTGCGCTGGTATGTACCTGAGCTGAATGACTCAGAGCTGGGTTTCTACTACATCAAGTACAACAGTCGTCTGCCATACGTCAGTGGTCTGGTGAACAACCCATCCAGCCCGACTTCGACGCAGCAGAACGATCCGAGCCTGCCGTTCTCCAGCTTCCCGAGCTACTTCATCGAGTACCCGGAGAACATCAACCTGTACGGCATCAGCATCAACACCACCACACCCGGTGGCTGGTCGCTGGGCGCTGAATACAGCTTCCGCGACAACGTGCCTTTGCAGTGGAACGCTTTTGAATTGATCTTTGGTGGCTTGCAGCAGCGTGATCCAGCAGGTGACCCACTTAGTAAGCTGGAAGCGCAGCGTCTTGCAGAAAATCCGGGTGCAAACCTGGCTGGCAAGCCGGTCGCCGGATACGATCGTTTCAATGTGTCCCAGGCTCAGTTTACGCTGATCAAGTTCTTCGATCAGGTAATGGGCGCCAGTCGGCTGTCTTTGATCACGGAGTTCGGTGCAACTTATGTGCATGACCTGCCGGATTACGACGAAGCTCGTTACGGTCGTTCAGGCACCTTCGGTATTGGTACTCTCCCGTTCGGCCCAATCGACATCTGTTCCGACGGTGGTGCCAACATCAACACCAACTACTGTAACAACGAAGGCTTCACAACCGACTTCTCGTGGGGTTACCGTACCCGTCTGGTTTGGGATTACCTGGACGCCGTGGCCGGTGTTAACCTGTCACCTCAGCTGGCCTGGAGCCACGATGTTGAGGGTTACAGCCCGCAGCCGGGCGGTGCTTTCAACGAAGGCAGCAAGGCTATCGGTCTGTCTCTGCAGGCGGTTTACCAGAACAAGATTACCGGCAACATCGGTTACACAAACTTTTTCGGCGGCAAGCCGTATAACGAGTTGACTGACCGCGATTTCGTGAGTGCTAGCGTTTCATACTCATTCTGAACCCGGAAAGTATTCGTTGAACGAGGGAATTTAAATGAAACTAAACAAGAAACTACTGGCCACAGGCGTTCTGGCAGCGAGCATGTTTGCCGGCCAGGCCTGGGGTGCGGTTTCTGCTGAAGAAGCGGCCAAGCTGGGTAACTCGCTGACACCGATGGGTGCAGAAAAAGCCGGTAACGGCGGTGCCATTCCCCCCTGGACCGGTGGTCTGACAACGCCGCCTCCCGGCTACAATAATGACGGCATCTACGTGAATCCGTTCGCGGATGAGCAGCCCAAGTTCACCATCGATCAGAACAACGTCGAGCAGTACAAAGACAACCTGTCCCCTGGCCAGGTGGCTATGATCGAGCGCTACGATGACTACTTCATGCCGGTGTACGAAACCCATCGTACTGCTGCTTATCCTGAAGAGGTCATGGAGCAGACCGTTGAAAACGCGACCACGGTTGAGCTGATCAAGGACGGTAACGGTCTGGGCAACTATCAGTCTGCCACCCCGTTCCCGATTCCCCAGAATGGTCTGGAGGCAATCTGGAACCACATTACCCGTTATAGAGGTGGTTCTGTACAGCGTACCGTTGGTCAGGTGACGCCGACTGAAGCTGGTGATTTCTCTGTTGTGAAATTCCAGGACGAGCTTACCTGGCGTACCTACCTCTCGGATTACAATCCGGACGAGGATGCGAACGTTCTGTTTTACTTCAAGCAGGCCATTACCGCTCCGGCACGTCTCGCCGGTAACGTACTGCTGGTACACGAGACCATCGACCAGGTTGCCGAGCCTCGCCGTGCGTGGGTTTACAACGCCGGTCAGCGTCGGGTTCGTCGGGCGCCTCAGGTAGCGTATGACGGACCGGGTACCGCGTCTGACGGTATGCGTACTTCGGATAACTTCGACATGTTCAACGGTGCTCCGGATCGCTACAACTGGGAGCTGGTTGGCAAGAAGGAAATGTACATTCCGTACAACTCCTACAAGCTGACCGATCGCAGTCTGAGCTATGACCAGATTATTCAGGCTGGTCATATCAATCAGGATTACACTCGCTACGAGCTGCACCGTGTATGGCATGTTCGCGCAACCCTGAAAGAAGGGGCCCGCCACATCTATGCCCAGCGTGACTTCTACATTGATGAAGACTCCTGGCAGGCATCTGTCATTGATCACTACGACGGCCGTGGCGAACTCTGGCGTGTTGCAGAAGCCCACAATATGCAGTTCTACGATCAGAACGTGCCCTGGTACGCCATAGAGACGCTGTACGACCTGCTCTCTGGCCGCTACCTCGCGCTTGGTCTGACCAACGAGGAAGAGAATCCGTATGAGTTTGGCGTTGAGCGCCGCTCCAGGGATTACACGCCGGCCGCATTGCGCCGCGCCGGTACCCGGTAAGGGTTCTACAGAAGACCAAAAAACGGCGGGCCTCACGGCCCGCCGTTTTTTTTACACCCTGGAAAACCCTTTCACGTCAAAATTTTGCAGCCCACCCCTCAATTGGTTTAACCTTCTTATCATACTAAAGGCGTACCCGATGTCGGTCGCCATTGAAAAGTCAGTGCAAGATCCACTTTTCCGGCGGTGCAAGGCAGTGCGAGCCGGAGCTAAATGGGGCAGTGCGTGAAACCATTCAATGATGGCTGTGCAGCCAACGACGAATTCCAGTCAGCGAACAGTGGTCTTCAACGGGGCGAGTTAATCAGGGACCTGCTCAGACAACGGGTTCATATTCCCCCGGTTCCGTCCGATTCAATGGTTCGGCCAAAGCTTGATACCAGGATTTCCGAAGCACTGACTTCCAGAGGTGTTCTTTTTCTGGAGGCGCCCTGTGGTTACGGCAAATCCCACGCTGTGGTCAGCGGCCTCGTCAGCGCTCAAATGGCTGCCGATCAAGTCCGCTGGATTACGCTGAACTCCCAGGATAATGCACCATCCCGCTTCCTGACCTTGCTTGCCATTGCCCTGGATCTGCCTGAAACCCCGGAGCAGGGGCTCCATAGCGGCGCCACCTTCTCGGATACCCTTTCGATGATGCAGGTCGCTTTGGCGCGAGAGGGTTCCGGCCAGCCACGGGTCCTGGTGCTCGACAACCTCCAAAATCTCAGCAATCCCGCCGTAGTGGACCTGCTTCAACAGCTGGTGATGGAATTTCCGAGTGGTTCGTCCATCGTTCTTATCTCCCGTAAGGCGCTACCTTTCGAAACGCACAGCCTCGAGCTGGAAAACCGTTTCACCCGCATCGGGTCTGAAACGCTTGAGTTTTCCCGTTCAGAAACCTTCGAGTTTTTCCGGTCCGCCACGACGAAGAGCGAACTCACCAGCGTTGCTGTCGATAACCTCTACTATATGACCGAGGGCTGGGCGACGCCGTTGGCGCTGTATCGTCGGGAGGTTGCTCAGAATATCGAGCGCAAACCCATTCAGGAAACACCGAGCGTTGAAAGGTTTTTGAAGGAGTCGGTGCTTGGCAATCTGACCCCGGGGCAGATGCGGTCCATGCGGGGTATTGCAGAACTTGAACTGTGCTCCGATGAACTGTTCCTGGCGCTTGAGCGACTCCTGCCTGAAGCTGGCTTTGTTCCCTCTCAGGCTGCCGAGCGGGGGCTGCCCCTGAAGCCGATGCCGGGCCGTGGTCGCTGGTTCCGTGTAAACCCGTTGTTGCAGGAATGGCTGAAGTCGCCCGTAATGGCCGGTTATTCGGAGCGGATGCTGCAGGCGAGCCGATGGTTTGGCGTGCGCGACCAGTTCCCGGAAGCATTGAAATACGCGCTACTGTCTGGAGATGCCGAGGAAGTCATCCGCATAGCCGCTGAGGGATCAGAGGCTTTGCTGTTGGGTCAGGATACCGCATCGCTCCTGCGCCTTCGAAAGAGTCTGCCGGCCCAGCTCCTGGAACGAAGCGTGCGTCTCAGAATTGTCTATAGCTGGGTTCATGCAATTGGCGGCCAGTTCCGCCAGGCTCGAGCGCTGATTGATGGTCTGGCTGTGACCGACCGACAGGAGCAGGCTGCACGGATTCGTGCCTTGAAAGCGTTTATCCTGCGGGGCGAGGGCAGTGTTGGGCCGGCTTTGGACATGGCTGATGAGGCCCTGGCTGACGGGGAACTCAGTACTCAGGGCCAGCTTGTCACGCAGATGGTCCGTTCCAGTGCATTGTGCGCCGCGGGTCGATTCCCGGAGGCCCGGGAAGCAAACCGGGCTGCGTCGAGACTGGCAAGAGAAGCGGGCGATTCCGGTTCGGAAGCACTGGCGGTTTATGCCCATGCCCGGATCGAACTGGGCAAAGGCGCCCTGAAACATGCAGAGCAATTGTTGCGCACCGGTCTCGATACCGCCATGCAGGAGCTCTCGCGTCCTGCCCGGATTGGTGAAACCCGCCTGCAACTGAATCTGGTGCTTGTGCTTTGGCATCAGGGCCGTGAAGCGGAAGCAGATCGCCTGTTGGTCACCTGTGGGCGACATGCTGAACAGACCAGGGATCTTGGACTGCTGCTGGCGATGACCATTCGTGTCTTGATGTGTCGGGCCCAGGGGCGATTGGAGGATGCGTTTGTCTGGATTGGTCGGGCCGAGCGTACCATGCATTCCTGGCAAGTCGACGAATCCCTGTTCGTACCTGTTCTCGAGGCCCTGAAAGCCAACTGCTGGTTGTCGCAGAATCAGATCGACAGTGCCGATCAGGCGGTTCGAAAGCTTGCTCCTTACCGGGAAGCGGGCTGCGTACCGGAGCTTTTCCCCATGATGCCGGGCTTGCTGGACTGCCTTCAGGTTCGGGTCGACCTGGCCCGCGGTGATCTGATAAAAGCCCGGGAAACACTCCAGGGTATCCGTGAACGATATGAGGGAGCCATTCCATGGGGCGTAGAGCTCCACATGCGCTTGCTTGAGGCTGTGATCGTTCTGGATGAAAAGGGACCGGTGGTTGCCCTGAAGATTCTGTCTACTGTCGTCAATGAGGCTGCTGCAGAGCACTTCATCAGTCCGTTCCGGGAGCTCAGGAACGAATTGCAGGAGCTAATGACGAAGGGCTTTGGTCAGCTTCCCGAGAGTGCGTTTAAAGAGGCGCTGGGCGAGGTGTTCGAGCTGCGTGAGGTCGCTGGTACCCTGGACACCCTGGCAGAACCCATCAGTGAGCGGGAGCAGGGCGTGCTTGAGCTGATTGCAAAAGGGCTTTCAAACCAGGAAATAGCTGACAAGCTGCATATTTCCCTGCACACGGTGAAAACCCACGCGCGTCGAATCAATGCCAAGCTGGAAGTGAAATCCCGAACCCAGGCTATTGTCCGGGCCCGGGAGCTTGGGCTGCTTTAAGCTCATCGATTCGCGCATCTTTTTCGGCCCAAATCTGGCTCACCCAGCGCTGGAACGCAATCCGGGTCTCCCGGTTGTTTTCGTAATCCATTCCCAGAAACTCGCCTGGAATTTCCCGCGTCCGCACGTCAATAGTAATCCTTCGGATTCGCCCGCAAAGGTAATCCCAAAAGCCGGCCCTGCCGTCGGGATACACGATCGTGACATCCAGCATGGTGTGAATCATGTCGCCCATCGCGCCCAGTACAAAAGCCGTTCCGCCTGCTCTTGGTTTCAACAGGTGCTTGTAGGGTGAGTTCTGGCGATCATGCTTCTCGGGTGTAAAACGGGTGCCTTCCATGAAGTTGAAGATCGTCACCGGGGTATAGCGAAACTTCTCGCAGGCAGCCTGGGTGGCCGCTACATCCTTTCCCTTGAGCTCAGGGCGTTTGGCAATCTGTTCCTTGGTGTGGCGATGCATGAACGGAAAATCCAGCGCCCACCAGGCAACCCCCAGAAACGGCACCCAGATCAGCTGTTTCTTCAGGAAGAACTTCAGCAGGGGAATCCGGCTGTTCAGTACGTACTGAATGGCGGGAATGTCGGCCCAGCTTTGATGGTTGCAGGTGACAAAATACCAGTGCTTCCGGCTGAGATTTTCCACGCCCCGCACATCCCAGTCGACCTTGTGCAGAAGTTCCATCAGCAGATTGTTGAAGCCAATCCAGACCCACGCGATGGTGTTGAGGATCACCGTGCAGCCCTTTCGTACGGCGGTAATGGGCAGAACGAGTTTAAGCAGGGCGACTGCGAGGAGAAACGGAATCAGCACCAACGTGTTACACAGGATGAGCAGGGCCGCCAAAGTCCCCTTCAGCGGCGCGGGGAGAAAATCGAGCATGGGGTAGGGTCTCTAACCTTCAGCCGGGTTGGTTTTCAGTGATGATTGGCGGGGTAGCAAACCGGTTTCCGCTTCGGTAGAAGCCAGCTGTTCGAGGCTGCCGGGTTCGAGGTTTCTAACCACGCTGCGGAAATCGTCGTCGTAAAACTCCAGGTTGTTGTAGTGAATCATTGCCCGGATCTCTTCAATGTATTCTTCTCCGCGCTCGGAGTAGCCAAGCAGACCCTCTGCAAGCTCCAGGCCTGAGAGAGGGGCATTATCACGGCGGTCTTCGAGCCGGACGTCTCGCAACAACTGATAGGTCGGGTGGCGATTCAGGTTCTGTATGTACGCACGAACCGAGCGGTAGGGTGAGGAGAACTTGGCCACCTCATGGCTCGCGCCCTCTGCCCGGCCGCGGGGAACAAGCCCGCAACCTTTTGAAAAGCACCACTGCCCAAAAAGGTTATTACCTTTCGTGGCAAATCGGGAGGTGCCCCAGGCGGATTCATTGGCGGCCTGTGCCAGGATCAGAGACGGAGGAATCACATCGAGGCGCATGCGTAGCAGGGCAAACTGCTCGTCGCTGCCGGGCTCGGCATCTACCCTTAATCGCTCAGACTGTTGGGCCAGCCAATCATACTCTTTGCTGGTCAATGTCTCTTTCGCAGCGAGGCTATCCAGGTAGTCGCGCTCAATCAGAATCCGGGAGTTGGCCAGAACAATCCGTGGGTAAAGAAACGAGAAGAACGCGGCCTTTTTCTCCGTGGTGTCCTGATACTGAGAAAAATCCGGCAAGTCGTCGTTGGCCCAACTTGGGAGCGGGGGCAGAGAAGACAGTGCGGGTTCGGAGCCTGTGTTATCGGAGTTGATCCGGTCAATACTGGCCTGTGGCGTATAAAAGCCACCGCCGATCGCAAATGCAATCAGGGGGAGCATCAGTATGATGGCCCGTTTACCCGCAGACATAAAACCTCTCGTTTCAATCGATATAGCAATGATTATAACAGGTTATACGAGAGCGTTTGCCAGTTGGGTTTTGTCGGATGCCACTGCCGTCAGGGCAGTCGTGTTGCAACAAGCAAACCGATCTGTTCCTCACCACCCCATGTGGATCGGAAACGCAAATAGAACTGGTCCTGACTGGCGGTGTGAAAACCCTCAAGCACAAGGTTGCCTGAGGTGAACTCTACCCTCCCGTCGCCCAGTTGGCTGAGCGCCAGGTCGATGTCCGCCAGGCTCTCCAGCGCAGGTTTTGTCACGGTCTCGTCATCAACGGAATGGGTGCTGGTCAGCGAAGTCGGCGAGAGTGTTGCCGAGCTTGAGGATTCGATGGTCAGCAGGGCATTGTCAAAATGTCGGAGGCGGTTCGTCTGCGATGTCAGGGCCAGGGCCACGCCCTGAAGCCTGAACTGTCCCGTAGCCGGTGCGGTGTTCGCGGTTTGTTCCGCGGCAATCAGGATACCGTCGCCTAGCGGACTATCGTCCAGGTTGAATGCCATCAGGGTGCCATCCGGGGTGCTGGCACCGACACCAATATCTGGCTGCTGGAAATCACCGGAAGCGGTGGTTATGTCCAGGTTCAGTCGTCCGATATCCACATCCCCGTTGCTGAGCCGCGAGGTTCGGTTGCTCAGGGTCCAGGATTCTGCTCGGGTACCGCTGGAGTCCGTCGAGACAGTGCCTGAACTGTCTCGTTGTAATGACGTAAAGCTCTGGGATTGGTTAACTGTACCGCCAGAAATCTGCCATTGGCCAACGCCTGTTTCGATGGTGAGAGGCGTTGTCTCGTCGCTGAATCGGGTTCCAAGATACAGCATGTTGTAGTCGCGGCCATTCAGACTGTCGGCGTCGAATCCCTCCTTTCTGAGGAGGTTGACCTCAAGAACCGACAGATACTGATCCTCCAGAGTACCCAGCCGCCGCAACTGGTCGCCGTCTGCTTCCAGCTCGATCGCTTTGCCAGCGCTGAAATAGCCGCTGATCACCCGGTCGGGCCCAGTGGTTTCATCCTCAGGCGCGCTTGTGAAGGCGTCCAGATAGTAGGGATTGCGAGTCCAGCCAATAATTTTCGAGCTGCCCCGGCCGGTAATGCTCTGATACAGGGCCCGGCCTGCCAGCAGGCGGGTGTCTTCCAACAGCGTGGCTGCTCCGGGGGATGAAGAATGAGTGTTCCGTTCCCAGTATTCAGAGCCCCGCACGAAGAAGTCGTTTCCCGCCTGGTGAATCAGAGCCTCGCGATCGTATGGAATATCGTTGGCCAGAGAGGTCACTCGGATGTTGAAGGCATCAAAGCTGGTCAGGGTGAGAGCCGGATAGACATAGCCGGTGCCATTATCATCGGTCAGCACCTCTTCCTGGGCCGTTCGAACACCCCATTGTCCGGACCCGCTCAGGGTAGACTCGAGAAAAGTCTGCCCCAACTCGATGCCCAGGAATACCGAATTATAGTCTGCGGAACTGGCGCTTATCTTTCCCGAGGACGTCTCATCGAGCACCGCGTAGTCGGCCATTGCGCTCACGTAACGGGCAAAGTCTCCCCGATCTTCGAGAATATCCAGGGCACCGCCGAGGCCAACATTGGAAGGAATCTCAATTTCAAAGTCGTGCACCTGGTCGGCCAGGGTAGACCACACATACTTGTTCAGGCACGGCTCGCCGCCCTCATCGGCAACGCAATCCATAATGGTCTGGAACTCGCCGGCGGTGTAGCTGCTGAGCGTATTGCGCACCAGGTACTCGGAGAAGGGATTCACCTTCACATCCCGGTCAGCATCGGCGGCCAGGGCACGCATGCGGGTGTTGCCGTAACTGGCATCGATAATCACATCCGGACCCAGGGGCAGGCCATTGGTGAATTCGATAATGGTGAAGCCTTCGCTGTCGGTGCGCGTGGAAATCGCGGGTTCATCAAGCACAGACAGGGCCTGATTGGTGTAGTAAACACTCACCCTGTCCGGCGGTACGATTCTCAGGTTACGGCGGGTAGGCTCGCCCTCGCTGGTGACACCACCCGGTACCTCCATGGTTACCCGGACTTCGTTGCTGGCGAGGCCCCCGGTGTTGGTGGAATCGCCGGTGTTGCCGGAGCTGAAATCGTCCACCGGGTTCTTGTTGCCTGCGAAGTCATTGGGCTGACTAGCCGCCCCCTCAATGGCATCGTCACCGCCACCACATCCGGCGGTGAGTAATAGAGTCGAAGAGAGCAATAAACCGAGTGTGAATCGCATGCCTGGCTATCCGTGCAGAAAATACAGGCAAACAGTCTAACAGTGGGATTCTCGGGAAAGCGTGAGGAAAAGCACGAAAGGGTTATGGAGGAAACACGAAACGGGCCCCACCGGGCCCGTTTCAGAAAAGGCAGGAATCAGAAGAAAATCTTCATGCCCGCCATAACGCCTTCATCGAGATTGACGTCTCGTGAGGAGTTCTCGATATCGGTGTTCAGATAGCGATAGCCGGCGAAAATCTCGGCGTTGCGGATAACCCGATAGCTACCACGCAGCTCAAGGCTGGTCATATCATCGGAATCGCCAAACGAGAGAATGCTGGGGGCGTAGTGCAGGCCACCGGTGAACGACAGGCCAGGGACATCCGGGATATTGACGGTCGCAAAACCGCCAAGACCGACAGCACCGCCATCGGCGCGGCTTTGATCCCAATAGATACCCCTCATGCCGATGCCGGCTGTGGTGGGCAGGTTGCCGATTGCCGTGCGGCCCTGGGCATGGAAATCAACGTTGAAAATATCGCGGCCACCTTCGCGGTAGGTGTAACCGGTGCCAAGCTGGAGGTCGTTGTTGGTGCCGAAGAAATTTACCTGGCCCTTCACCGAATCGTTGGTGAGGCTGAGGTCGACATCCCCTGCAAAGGCAGGCGCGGCAGCCAGTGAGAGAATCATCAGGGAAATCCGGGACGCTTTCATATATGTGCACCTTCGTTACGTTTTTAGCAGAATTGCCGGTATGTTAACGGGGTGTTCCGGGCCACTCAACTTAAATGCCGGTAAGTCCCCGTTAACTTTCATTTTTCGCAGATCAGTGCCGGGTGGTCTCGCCGCCCTGGTCCAGATCCTCTGGTGATGCGTTCTCTGCGGGTACCCGGTATTCCTCGTTGGCCCAGGCCCCCAGATCGATCAGTTTGCAACGCTCGGAGCAGAAAGGGCGCCAGGGATTGGTCTCGGTCCATTCCACGGACTTTTTACAGGTTGGGCATTCAACGTTCATGGTTGCCTTCGGGTATCGGAAACGTGTCTGGATGTCTGTGCCCGTAGTTCGGTAAGCCGGTCTCAGGAGGCAGCAGACGCCTGACAATATTGTTCCAGTACTGCCCGCAGCATTTCAATATTGACAGGCTTGGCAACAAACGAATCCATACCGCATCGGCGGCAGCGTTCCTCGTCTTCTTCCATGGCACTGGCGGTCAGTGCGACCACCGGGATGCGCGCGCGGTTGTGGGTTTTCTCCCATTCCCGCAGACGCCGGGTGGCTTCAAAGCCATCCACACGGGGCATCACACAATCCATGAACACCAGATCGAACGGGTGCCACTGCCAGAGGCTGGCCGCAGCCTCACCATCGTTGGCGGTCATCACGTCGCAACCGAGTTTCTCCAACAGCCGACGGGTCAGCGTGCGGTTCACGGGATTGTCTTCCACCAGCAACACCTTCATGCGGCCGCAGGGAAGCTCCCGGCGCCGGGCGGTATCGGTGGTGGCCTGGAGCGAGAATCGGGTCAGGAAACGCCGTTCTTCTTTGGCTGCATCGGCAAACAACTGGTTGAGGATCGGCGTCAGGCAAGACTCTCGCAGAGATTTGCTCAGGAAGGCATCGGCGCCCGCCTGGCGAAAATGTTCGGCATCGCCCCGCTGGGGGTTGGACGAGAGGATCAGCAGGCGCATATCTGACCAGAGCGGGTTGCTACGGATCTGCCGGCACAGCAGGTCGCTGTCCATATCCGGTACAAAGCCATCCAGAATGATCGCGTCGAACGGCTGCTGGCCATCGAACGCGGTGCGCAGGGATGTCAGCGCCTCGCCAGCGGATTTCACCGCCTCAATGTGCACCTCGTGGCGGGACAGCATTTCCAGCGTGATCTTGCGGGATAGCTCATAGGAATCCACTACCAGAATCCGGCGGTCCTTCACCATCCGGGTATCTGGCCGAACCCGGGCCGCGTTCTCCGGGGCCACGGGCAGGGTCAGTTCCATCCAGAAGGTCGATCCTTCACCTGGGCGGCTTTCAAGATCCATGGACCCGTCCATCAGGCCCACCAGTTGGCGGCAGATGGTGAGGCCAAGGCCTGCACCGGGCAGTTGACGCTGGAACTGTTGGCCAAGCTGCACGTAGGGCTCGTAAACCAGGGGAACATCTTCCGGGTTGATACCCACGCCGGTGTCTTCCACGGCAATGCGAAGGCGAACCTTGTCATCCCGACGGCCCAACACCTCGATACTGATCAGCACATGGCCGGAATCGGTAAACTTGATGGCGTTGGACGTAAGGTTCAACAATATCTGGCGAATGCGAACCGGGTCGCCCTTCAGCGCCCAGGGCAGGTTTTCGTCGATCCGAAGCTCCAGTGCGAGGCCTTTCTCGCGGGCGCGAGAGCCAAGCATGTGCACCAGATCATTGAGGGTTTCCCGAAGGTCAAAGGGGATGTCTTCAAGTACCAGTTTGCCCGCTTCCATGCTGGAGATATCCAGCAGGTCGTTGATGATGGCCGAGAGGCTTTCCGAGGCGCTCAACAAGGTCAGCACGTATTCCCGCTGCTCCTGATCCAGCGGCGTATCGGTGAGCAGGTTGGCGTAGCCCAGCACTGATTGCAGAGGAATACGCAGTTCGTGGCTGACATTCGCGAGGAACTGGTTCTTGGCGTGATTGGCCCGCACCGCCTCGTCCCTTTCACCCTGGGACTGGATTGTGGTCTGGCGCAGGGAGCGGGTGTCCTCAAGGATTTGCAGGCGCATCTTGTTCAGGGCCTGCTCCAGCTCCGAGAGTTCATCTGGCGTTTTTCGGGGTTTGCGCTTGAGCTTCAGCGGGTCTACCAGCGCGTCGAGATTCAGTCGGGCGGCGTAATCGGCCATGGATTCCAGATGCCGGGACAGCGTTAAACGAACGATCACCAGCAGGCCCAGGGTGCCCAGCATGACAACAATGGATTGAAACAAAAGGTTCAGGAGCGCGCGGTTACGCAGGTCTTTGTAGATCTGGTCTATGGAGGAGGTGACGGTGAGCGTGCCAACGTTTTCAGGACTGCGGTTGTTGGAGCGGTCGAAAACCAGTGGAAAGGTCTGCGATATGACCCGGCCCTCAGGGTAAGTACCGGTGCTGAAGGTTTCGCCGGTGCTGGTCACCACCCGCCCGTACTGGACAGCGGGCACTGCTTTCATATCATCCAGGCTGTTGGCCACCTCGCTGAAATTCATCAGCCAGATGTTGTTGCTCATGCTTCCGGAAACCAACTCCGCGGCCCGTGTCTGGTCATTCAGCAGATCGTTCTTGCGCCGCTCGAATTCTCCGATCAGCTGAACGCCCGTTGCCACCAGAGACAGAAAAAGGCTGAACAGCAATACGTAGGCGAGCAACCTTGCCGCCAGTGGTCGTATTCCCAATCGTTTGAAGAACCGCTTTGAAGGCAAGGCACATATTCCCTGTGTCGACTACAAAATCACCAAAAGCAGTTTAACAGACCGTCAGCACTTCGACACGTTTCCGTGAATGATCATTCACGAATCGGAATCGCACGTTCAAATCGTACAGATGCGCACCGTAAATGCGCTCTTCTTCCCGTCCTCTGCGAAAGGAGGGGCGTGGATCGTAAGCCACCACATCCTCGATCAGCGGGCGAAGTTCCGGATACTCTTCGGGTGACAGCTTGCCAATCTGGGCCTCCGCTTCCGGCAGAAAAACCACGTCGAGTTTTTCCGTGGGTGGCGAGTCTGCCCAGCCCAATGTCGCTTCAGGAACTGAATCGGCAAATGGAAGGTAGGGTTTAATATCCAGTATCGGTGTGCCCTCGATGAGGTCATGATCACTGATGCGGAGAATGAGCTGTCCATCTTTGCGCACCAATCCCTCATTGCGAACGACCGAGAGGCCGAGGCTGTTTGGGCGAAACGGAGACCGGCTGGCAAACACACCCATCTTGCGATTGCCGCCCAGGCGGGGAGGGCGCACCACGGGCCGCCAGTCTGCCCGCACCGCCTCGTGAAACTGAAAGGTCAGCCAAAGGTGGCTGGCGGTCTCCAGCCCACGAAAGGCATCTTCCCGGTCAAACGGTGGCTGGATAATCAGGTCGGCCCGGGCATGACGGGTCAGCCCCGGCTGGCGAGGCACCCCGAACTTGTCCTGAAAGCATGAGCGGGTAATGGCGATAGGCGTGAGAGTAAGGGCCTCGGCCGCGGGTTTCGAGGGGTGTCTTGGCATTACAAACGATCATCCTCAAT
Source organism: Marinobacter sp. L-13 (assembly GCF_056857715.1). Lineage (NCBI taxonomy): Bacteria > Pseudomonadati > Pseudomonadota > Gammaproteobacteria > Pseudomonadales > Marinobacteraceae > Marinobacter > Marinobacter sp. L-13. Next base: position 211,878 of record NZ_JBSXNQ010000055.1, on the reverse strand, counting down.
GATACCGGAGAAAAACATTTCCACCCGAAACACCACAGAAGCACGGTCTTTAAAGCTCTCCTCCCGGGGAAATTCCAGTGCTGGAATCAGCTCCGCATAGAGCCAGTTGCTGTGTAGACGGTAGCGGAATGTGAGATCGCCGAATGCTGATGTGGTGCGCCAGGAAGGTTTGCTTTCCCCAAGCACACCCAGCCGGGGCGTTACAATCAAGCGGTTATTCATGCGCTTACGCATGCTGAATATCTGAGCCGCAACAAATTCCTTGTCGTTGTGCACCCACTCCAGTTCTGACGACGAGCGAAAATACCAGTCATTGCCCACCGGGCGCCCAACGCCAATCCAGGTTCGCTCGCCCCAGCCGTCTTGATGAAAGTAATAAAACCGCTGCTGAGCGTTCAGAATCCACTTGTCGTCCAGCCGCCAACGTTTCTCAGCCGTTGCCCGCCAGAACGCGTCTGGAGGAAGTCGCAGGCGCACACCCACGTCGTTGGAAAAGTTGATGGCGTCACCAATCTGGGTCAGGTAACGCAGTGCACCTGTGGCTTCCGTATCGGAACGCTCGGGCTCCGTAAGCTGCCGGTCCCGCTGGCGCTCCCCGAGAGGAATCAGGTCTTCGCTCTCGCTCTCGATCACCAGGCGCAGTTTCCGGCGGGTGGTGGGAATATCCAGCCGGAACCGAGCCTCAGGCTCAAACTGGGCCGGGTCGCCGTATTCGGATTCCGTTGCAAAGCCTATGCGCAGGTAGCTCTCATTGTTGGGAAGGCTCTGGGCGCTGCCCGATAAGGTACGGTCTGCCCACTGGCCCACCGACTGGATCTTTTGCCCGTGAAGACGCTCCTGCCGCAGTACCCAGTTGCTGAATTTGAGCCAGTAGGAATCCCGCGGATCTGCCCAGTATTCGTCTGGCTCAAATGTGTAGAAGCCGATCGGGAGCTGTGCCGGAGACAGAATCTCAGCCACAGAGCGCTCCCGAACCTCAAACACCGGCTCGATGCTGTGGGTTGGGGAAGAGAGTGTCAGGAAGAGTGCAGCCGCAAGACCTGCAAAACGAGAGCGGAAAAACCAGTCAGCCAAATTCCACCAGCAACCTTTCATGCAGCTCCCGCACCTTACGCGTTACATCATCCAGAGGGCGGTCATTATCAATCACCTCATCCGCCCGCGCCAGCCGATCTTCACGGGACATCTGAGCCGCAATGATCCGTTCAACCTGCTCTTGGGAATTGGTGTCCCGAGCCATGGTGCGTTCAAGTTGAACGTCCCTGGGCACGTCGATCACGATAATGCGGTCAACCAGTTCGTGTTGATTGGTCTCGAGGAGGAGAGGGGAGACCAGAAGCACATAGGGGAGCTGGTAGTTTTCCGGATTCAATTGCCGAATCAATTCCTCGCGGATGATCGGATGCAACAGCGACTCCAGCCAAACTCGCTCTTCCGGCTCCTGAAAGACAATTGCGCGAAGCTGCGCACGATCCAATGCACCCTCGGGCGTGAGAATCTCCTCCCCAAAGTGCTTGGCAATCTCAGCAAGCGCTGGCGTACCGGGCTCAACCACCTCCCGGGCAACATCATCGGCATCCACCCAGTGCACGCCGTGCTCACCAAACAAGCGAGCCACAGTGGATTTTCCGGAACCAATCCCGCCGGTAAGGCCAGCAATCTTCATGAATCAGACTCCCAGGAATCCGTACCAGAACGCCTGAATCTCACTGCCAAACCACAAACAAATCAACCCTGCCGTGGCGAGGTAGGGCCCAAACGGAATCGGAACTTCCCGCCCATGCTTCTTGAACACCATCAGGCTGATACCGACAACGGCACCTACAACCGAGGAAAGCAGAATCACCGCTGGCAACAACTGCCACCCCAGCCAGGCGCCGAGTGCGGCAAGCAGTTTGAAGTCTCCGTGGCCCATGCCCTCCTTGCCGGTTACCAGCTTGAAGAGCCAGTAAACAGACCACAAGGAGAGATAACCTGCCACCGCACCCCAAAAGGCACTGTTGAAGTCCGTCAGCACGCCAAAATAATTCAACACGAGGCCCAGCCACATCAGGGGCAGCGTAATGCTGTCTGGCAGTAGCTGGGTGTCGAAATCGATAACGGTCAGGGCCACCAGAGCCCAAACCAGCAGAAGGGCCCACAGCGCCGACTCGTTCGGCCCGATGACAGCAATGGTCACCACTGAGAAAATCGCGGTAACGGCCTCAATGATCGGGTAACGGGGCGAGATAGGCGCCTTGCAAGAAGCGCATTTGCCCCGAAGAACCAGCCAGCTCACCACCGGAATATTTTCCCACGCCCGAATGCCATGGCCGCAGGAAGGGCAGGTGGAAGCCGGTTTGGAAAGCGTAATCCGTTCTTCTTGCTTTCGCTGCTTGTCCGGCAGCTCCAGGAATTCCTCGCACTGGCAGCGCCAGTCCTGGTGCATCATTTTCGGCAGCCTCAGAATGACAACATTCAGGAAGCTGCCGATGCAGAGGGATACGAAGGTGACGGAAAGAAAAAGAAGCCAGGGAGTGGCGAGAAAGGCGTCCAGAGTAATCATCAATTATCCGAGAATCAGGCGGGGTAACTCGGGGTCAGAAGAAGGCCTTCTTCTGACCCCGCCTTAAAGCAGCGGGCCTTGCAGGTAAGCTTTTAACCAACAACCTGACCCATCTGGAAGATCGGCAAATACATCGCAATGATCAAACCACCGACCAGAACGCCCAGAACCGCCATAATCATTGGTTCCATCAGGGAGGTCAGGTTATCGACCATGTCGTCGACTACAGCTTCATAATGTTCTGCAACTTTTGCCAGCATCTCATCCAGATTACCGGACTCTTCACCGATTGCCGTTAGCTGGACTGCCATCACAGGGAATACGTCTTGTTGGCGCATGGATGCCTGCAGTTGGGTGCCGCTTGAAACGTCGTTCTTTATTCGATCGATGGCATCGCGATAAACTGCGTTGCCTGTTGCGCCCGCTACTGAGTCAAGTGCATCCACCAATGGAACACCGGCAGCAAAGGTAGTTGAAAGTACTCGGCCGAATTTGGCGACGGCCGATTTATCGAGGATTTCGCCAACCACCGGCAGCTTAAGTACATATTTGTCAACGAGGTCAGAAAATTTCTGAGAGCGGCGTTTTGCCTCTTTGAACAGGAATATCGTTCCTACAATGCCAAGAAGCACAACGAACCACCAGCTTTGTAGCCATTCGGAAAGCTCTACAACCATCTGAGTGAAAACGGGCAGCTCCGCCCCGAATCCCTGGAACAGGCTCTCAAACTGCGGGACAACCTTCACAAGCAAGATAGCTGTGACAACGATTGCAACCACAATAACGGCAATTGGGTAAGTCATTGCCTTTTTAACTTTCTTCTTCAAGAGCTCTGTTTTTTCGAGGTAGGTAGCGATTCTGTCGAGCATCTGCTCCAGCGCACCAGCCTTTTCCCCGGAGTCAACCAGGTTACAGTATAGGTTGTCGAAGTATTTCGGATGCTTTCGAAGGGCCCCGGCAAAGCTGGTACCGGACGAGATATCATTCCGGATGCTCATTACCAGTTCCTGCAGTCCTTTGTTTTCAAGACCATCCGCAACGATATCGAAGCTCTGAACCAGAGGCACACCCGCCTTCATCATGGTGGCAAGCTGTCGAGTCAGCATGGCAATGTCGAAGGGGGTAATCTTCTTGCTGCCACCGAAAAGCGGCTTGGGCTTTTTCTTTACTTTATCCGGAATAATCCCTTGTTTACGAAGCTGTGCCTTAACCAGTGCAAGGTTGGAGCCGGTTAGCTCGCCCTTGGACTTGTTACCTTTGCGGTCTTTCCCTTCCCAAACGTACGATTCCAGCTTTTGCGCTTTCTCTGCCATGCTTAATCCTTCGTCACGCGGTTGGCTTCCTCAAGGCTTGTTACGCCCTCGATCACTTTCATAAGTGCCGATTGGCGCAAGTTACGGAAGCCCTCGGCCTGAGCCTGCTTTGCAATTTTGATGGAACTGGCTTCTTCCATAATCATGTTCGCCAGCTCGTCGGTAATCTTTACCACCTCGTAAATTCCGACGCGGCCCTTATATCCTCCATTGCATTTATCACAGCCCTTGGGGCGGTACAACGTGAAGCCTGTATCAATTTGTTCCTGTGTGAACCCTTCCTCCATTAGCACGTCTTTCGGGACGTCAAAGGGCTGCTTGCAAGCGCTGCACAGTCGGCGACCCAAGCGCTGAGCAATAATTAGACTAACGGAGGTTGCGATGTTGAATGAGGGCACGCCCATGTTCATCATCCGCGTAAGAGTTTCGGCAGCACTGTTCGTGTGCAGTGTTGAGAGAACCAGGTGGCCAGTCTGCGCTGCTTTAATCGCGATGTTGGCTGTTTCCAGATCTCGGATCTCGCCCACCATGATCACATCGGGATCTTGGCGCAAGAATGCTCGCAAGGCTTCGGCAAAACCCAGTCCGACTCTGTTGTTCACGTTTACCTGGTTGATACCCTCCAGGTTGATTTCCGCCGGGTCTTCCGCGGTAGAAATGTTGATATCCGGGGTGTTCAGAATATTCAGGCCGGTATACAGAGAAACCGTTTTACCGGAGCCGGTGGGGCCGGTCACCAGAATCATGCCCTGCGGCTGCTTCAGGGCATCCATGTACATCTCTTTCTGGTCCGCTTCATAGCCAAGCACATCAATGCCCAGCTTCGCCTGGCTGGGGTCCAGAATTCGAAGAACAATTTTCTCACCCCAGAGCGTGGGCAGAGTATTCACGCGAAAGTCGATGGCTTTTGTCTTGGACAGCTTCATTTTAATTCGGCCATCCTGAGGTACCCGACGCTCAGAAATATCCAACTGAGCCATTATTTTCACTCGGGCCGAAATTTTCGGGGCCAGTTTAATAGAGGGTCTGGAAACTTCTTTCAGTATCCCGTCAGTCCGGTACCGAACCCGATAGACCTTTTCATAGGGCTCGAAGTGAATATCGGAGGCACCGCCCCGGATAGCATCCAGCAGCATCTTGTTCACATATTTGACGATGGGAGCGTCATCTACCTCGCTGGCGGTAACTGCGCTATCGTCCTCCTGTTCTCCACCCTCGGTCTCTACTCCTTCAAGATCGGCATCCTCAAGATCGCCCATAGAGGTATCTTGAGATTCCAGATACTTATCGATGGCTTCTCTGAGCTTGGCGTCGTCCACCAAGATGGCATCTGTGCTGAGGCCGGTGTTGAACTTGATCTCATCCAAGGCCTGAATGTTAGTGGGGTCTGAGACGGCTATGAATAAACGGTTTCCCCGCTTGTATAGCGGAAGCGCGTTGTGCTTACGAACCAGCTTCTCATCTACTACCTTCTCCGGCATCATTTCTGGCATAAACGCAGAGAGGTCCAGAACCGAAACCCCGAACTCCATAGCTGCAGAGAACGCTAGCTTGGAGCTATCGGCAAGATTGTTTTGAGTGAGATAGGTGATTAAAGGTATACGGTTCTGGGACGCTTGAATAAAGGCATCCTTTGCTACCGCCTCGTCCAGCAGTCCGTCATCCACGAAACGCCTCGCAAGGCCCGTAAGCGTGATATTACTTTTATTGGTAGACATAAATTAGATAAGGAGCGCAGCCTAAGTTGCTGAAACGGGTGTTTTGAAAGTTCCAATGAGTTTAGATGGCTAGCTCCGGTTTGGAAAGGACCCTATTTGATATGCGGCACGCACCGGGGTCAGAAGAAAGCTTTCTTCTGACCCTTCTTCAGTACATGGATCGAGCGAGAGTGATTCAGAGTGACAAAAATTGTCACCGACTGACGTCGTTGGGCATCGATTCCTTGAACTGGTGGGGCCCCTAATCTAAGCAGAAATTCGGTTAAGTGGCTGTTTATAAGTCAGTATTTCTCATTGTTTTGCATTTAAAAAACTTGGCACACCGAATGCTTTAGATCTGACAGGCTCAAACTACCGGTCGCGGGGCTTAACTCCACCGGGCCCGGGCCAGGATAGAGTTAATTAACGACAATCACAGAGGTCGACTATGAAGAACATCCAAATCAATCACGCCCAGAAAGGTTTCACCCTTATCGAACTGATGATCGTTGTCGCCATCATCGGTATACTCGCTGCCATCGCGATTCCGCAGTACCAAGATTACATCGCACGCTCACAGGTAAGTCGTGTCATGAGTGAAGTTGGCTCAGTTCGTACTGCTACCGAGAACTGTATGATGAACGGCATTGCAGAAGCAAACTGCAATTTTGGCTGGACTGCTAGTAACCTTTTGGGTGCAGTTAACCTTCAGGGGTCCGGAACAGGCGCAGGCTTGGTCGCAACCATTGACGCTACTAATAACACCGCTAGTTTGGTCGCTACCTTCGGCGGTAATGCTTCATCTGCAATCAACGGCGATACCTTGACTTGGGCACGTGACGCAAATGGCGTTTGGTCTTGTACCACAAACACCGATACTAAATATCAGCCTGCAGGTTGTGGAACGGCTGCTACCACCACAAACTAATTGCTGGATTTAGTTTGTATGAAGGGGCCTCTTTAGGCCCCTTTTTTTTAAAGGCTTCAATGAGATTCTTCTTTAGAAGATCAGCGTTTTTCGAGGGAGCTTAAAGTGCCAGATCGAAAGGCAGTCTCGCTTTCTCTACTCTATGTTTTTTCTTTGCTCGTCGTTTTTTTCGTCGAACCAATTATCTTGGAATTTGATCTATATTCATTTCAGAGAATTTTCTTGGTTTCGCTGTCGGCCACAATCTTTCTCTTTGCCATCTTTTTTGAAAAGCCAAGCCAAGGCAAAGTGGCATTTAGCCCTCTCTTCTATTTGTTCTTTTTAATGGCGGCTTTTACACCCTCGCGACAAGCTGGATTCTTCGCTCAGGTTGAGATTTCAAGCTATCTGTTGTTTGCTTTATCTGCTGGAGGGTTAGCCAATTACATTAGAATACGAGATTTGAATGAAGTCGGGGCGTATGCATTCGCCGCGTTTTCATTAATAATTGGCGGTTTCTTTATCTGTTTAAACTTCGGTTTTTATTGGTTGTCTGGCGAGGCACCTTACATAATGAGCGGGTTTAATGGAGAGTTCCCTTTGAGATTCGAGAATGTTCGATTCTGGAGCCACACAGCCACTTGGCTGGTGCCATTGATTCCATTAGTGATTCTCGGGAAGAGGAAGTGGCACCCACTATTTCAATGGGGCCCACATCTTCTCGGTGTGTTATGGGTCTGGATGCTTTTTGCCACTGCCTCTCGAGGTAGTCTTTTATCATTGGTTTCGATTACGGCAATAGCGGGTCTTTTGTCTAAAGATTTACAAGAAGTTAAGTTGTTTTTCAAAGAGATGGTTAAACTGCTTATCGGCGGTCTAATACTCTGGGTTTGTTTGAATCATTTGCTCCCTGTGTTTCTTTCTTGGGAGTCGAAGGGTGGTTTAAGTTTCCATACTGGTGGCTCTGGTAGGCTTATCCTGTGGGCTGAGGCGCTATTGATGAGCTTTCAAAACTTTCCATTTGGCATGGGTGGAATGTCATGGATGACGCACCAATCACTGACTGAGGGCATGGAAGATGGCCTCCGATATGGGGCTCCCCATAATATGTACCTACTGGTGGCAGCAGAGTATGGGTGGATCGCCCTGATTATTGTCTTGTTCTCGATTTTCCAAATTTTTAGAAAATCTATTGTAATGATGAATTGTGGCGATAAGGCGCAGCGGCAAAGGATAGTTGTATATTCTGCGTCAATAACTGCTTCTCTAGTTCACTCACTTTTTTCCGGAATTTATATATCGGCCTCGTCGATGATAGTCGGTTTGTTTGTTTGGTCCATTTTTCTTGCTGAGATATACTTGGTTTGCGGGCGGCCAAAGGGATGGGGGCGTTTAACAGTTGACTTTCGCTGCAGCAATCTAGTTGTACGATTTTCGCTAGGTTTGCTGATTTTTGTTTTCATTTTTGGTGTTCATCGATATTACTATCTGATGATTGAGGATAGCTTTATTTATCGGTCACTTGGATTTGATTATTGGATGCCTCGTTTTTGGCTACATGGTATTTTCCCACGATGAGTAGCGATATCTATTTATATTTTTAATGGTTTCTTCTTGCGTTTTAAGCTTGTAAGTGGGGTTGGAAAATGAGACTTGTCAGGGGTAGGTTTTCGGATTTTTTAATAGTTTTAATTTTGGTGGCTGTTGTAAGTGGGGTTTCATGGGCTTTAGTTAATAACCCACTTGGTTTTTCAAGACTATTATTCTTCGTACAGGTGCCGTTTTCCCAGTTTTCCATATCGTGCAGTAATGATTCGCCTGAATGGCTTAAGAGCGTTCAAAAAAAAGGTTCAGTTGCTCTGAAAGCGCTTTCTGGTCAGGTTGCTTATATTGAGCCCGAAGGGCAGCTGCATCATTGTGAGATGGGATGGAAGTATGGGTTTTGGAGTGGTCGAGCTGTGAGTGATGTTGATCGCTACAGGTACGCGAGTGTGACTAAGGTGGTTACATCGATTGCCATTTTGGACTTAATCAACAGAGGTAAACTTTCGCTAGATTCAGAGTTAACTGAAATATTAGGTTTGGAGGGTAACTTTTTCGATCCCAGGGTGGAGAAAATAACGGTTCAAGATTTGCTTACGCACAGAGCTGGTTGGGATAGAGAGAAAACCCAAGATTTAATGTTTATGGCAAAGAAGAAACCATGGTGCCCAAGCATGCCTCATAAAATAAGGGACACGTCTTTGCAGTTCGACCCAGGGTCGAATGTCAGTTATTCTAATTTGGGTTATTGTTTGCTCGGCTTGGTCGTAGAAGCTGTTACGGAACAAGAGTTTCGTGCTTATATAGCTGGAAAGTTTGACTTCAAATCAAAGCTTTTCCGGTTTATTGATGGCCCATTTTATGAGGATGAAGTCACCTATGATATGAGGCATGAGAATTTTTTCACAAACAATTATATTTCTCTCTTCGACTTCTACTCTCTTTCTTCATCTGTAGGGTTGTCTGGAAACGCTTCGGAATTGGCAATTTTGGTAAAAGAGTCTCTGGAGTGGTCGCCTCTCAACATTTTAAAGGGAGGGTCCGCTGAGCGGTGTGACAAAGCAGAATTGCAAGAATGTTACGGCTTCGGTTTGTATAAGTTCCAGGCTCAACCAGAGTCCATTCCCTTATTTATCCAAGGAGGGAAGCTGCCCGGAACAACTTCTGCCGTAATTGTTGACAAAAAAGGAGGGGTGTTTATCTGGCTCGGCGCTGGCGCTCCGAATGATGGTGGCGAATCGCTAAAGCAATTTTATTCATTTGTTGCAGAATCATTGACGGAATTCTACGACTGAAACCGAAGTAAAATCGTTGGCTTGTTTATTGCTATGCAAAGTTGAGTGAGGCGATCCATTGCGGAGCGAAATATGAACGTTAAGAATTCGGGTTTTACATTAATCGAACTAATGATAGCTGTTGCTATACTTGGAATTTTGGCAGCGATAGCCATACCGCAATACCAAACCAGCGTAGCTAAAACCCAGGTGAATCGGGCGTTAGGGGAGCTAGGAACTTATAAGTCTAGTTTTGAATTCCGGATCTCTGAAGGCTTGGCCGTAAGCAATCATGATTTGGGGTATGTGCCGTCTTCTTTGACTCTAGAGGATTCGCTCACGCCTATAGCGAACCTAAATGCTGACGGTTCTGGTCACCTTCAGGTGACCATGGGAGACGAGGCACTACCCTTTTTGACAGGTGTTGTGATTCGGTTCGAGCGAACAGTTGAGGGTTCTTGGAGTTGTTTGATTGATAAAAGCGGCTCTTCCCAATGGAAAGAAGAGCCTGTAAATAAATCTGTGTAACTGCCCACCCCATTACAGGTGGCCGTCCAGGCGGTCACCGAATTCGATAATAAAGCGATTCAATGCCGGCTTCCAATCACGGATCGGCATGGTCCATTTCTTTGATGCCTGCTGGATCGCCAGGAAGGCCACTTTTAGTGCCGAGTCATCGGTAGGGAACAGCTTGCGACGTTTGGTCGCTTTGCGGATAACGCTGTTCAGTGACTCAATGGCATTGGTGGTGTAGATGACCTTCCGGATCGCCGGAGGGTACTCGAAGAGCGTGATCATATTGTCCCAATGGCTGTGCCAGGAGCGAGAGATCTGAGGGTACTGGCTATCCCAGCGTTCGCCAAAGGCCTCCAGCGCCTGCCGGGCTTCGTGTTCCGTAGCAGACTGGTAGATCTGCTTCAGGTCCGCAGTAACCGCCCTGTAGTCCTTCCAGGACACGTAGCGCAGCGAGTTCCGAACCATATGCACGATGCAGAGCTGAACCTTGGTTTGGGGGTATTCAGCCGCAATGGCATCCGGGAAGCCCTTGAGACCGTCCACACAGGCGATCAGAATATCCTCCAGACCACGGTTCTTCAGTTCCGTCAGTACCGATAGCCAGAACTTCGCACCTTCGGTCTCGGCCAGCCAGAGGCCCAGCAACTCTTTCTGGCCCTCCATGTTGATGCCCAGGGCAAGATATAGGGACTTGTTGATCACCCTCTTGTCCTGACGAATTTTCAGAACGATGCAGTCCAGATAGACGATGGGGTAGATCGGATCAACAGGGCGATTCTGCCACTCGTGAACCTGATCGATCACACGCTCCGTCACCTTGGAAACCAGTGTTGCCGAGATGTCCGCGTCGTACATCTCCTTGAAGGCGTCCACGATATCCCGGGTGCTCAGGCCCTTGGCGTATAGCGCCAGGATCTGGTCATCCATCTGGGTCAGGCGGGACTGGCCTTTACGGACGAACTGCGGCTCGAAGGAGCCGTCCCTGTCACGAGGGGCTTCTATCGCCACTTCGCCGTGCTGGCCCTTCAGGCGCTTGGCAGAATAGCCGTTACGGCTGTTGCCAGTGCCACGGCCTTCAGGAGCATGCTTCTCGTATCCAAGATGCTCGTCCAGTTCGGCGTTGAGAGCGGTCTCGACGGTGAGCTTGACCAGTTGCTGAGTGAGGGCTCCTAGATCTTTTTCAGACTTGATGTCCTTGGCCAGCTCGGTGGCCATGGCTTTGAGTTTTTCTTGGTCCAATTGCGTACCCACGATGGTATCCTTTTGAAAAGGTTACTCAGTCGTGGGCAGTTACACAATTTGGTTTACAGCCTCGGAAAGAAGCCTACAGGCCTCCAGGATGCCAGGTCATATAGGTTATGGAATGGTTATATCTCCACCTCCTCAAACAACTCCGGCACCTCAACATCCCAGCCAAATTTATCACGTATCCTCTTCCGCATTACGTCACTCGCAACCATCTCCCCATGAGTGACGTAAACCTTTTCAGGCTTGAGCGAGCCTTGCTCCAGCCAAGCAAGAATCTCGTTATAATCCCCATGCGCCGAGAGCGAATCCAGATTATGAATCTCGGCCTTAACCGGCCAATACTCACCATGAATCTTAACCGACTCCGCCCCATTCACCAAAGCATCCCCACGAGTACCCGGTGCCTGGAACCCAGCGAACACGACGCTGTTACGAGGGTTCGGCAGCAACGTCTTCAAGTGGTGCAGCACTCGTCCACCGCTTGCCATCCCGCTAGCCGAAATAATCACGCAGGGATAACGCACCGCATCTAGCTCAATAGACTCTTCCACTTTGCGTACAAAATTGGTTTTGTCATCAATCAGCTCGCACTGCGCCGCACTGAGCTTGTGTTCTTTATGGTGCTTGCAGAATATCTCCGTAGCCTTGATGGCCATGGGGCTGTTCAGGAAAACGGGGAGCTTGGGAATCTTCCCATCCCCCATAATCTTGTGAATCACATACAGCAGCATCTGCGCTCGGCCAACGGCAAAGGCAGGTATAAGCACAATACCGCCACGCCCAGCTGTTTTCGTGATGATCTCGGCCAGTTCTGCTTCCGGATCTGTCTCACCATGAGCGCGATCACCATAGGTTGACTCACACACCAGCACATCGGCTTTCTGAAGGGGCTCCGGTGGCCGCATGATGATGTCATTCTGACGTCCAACGTCACCACTGAATACAACCGTTCTGTCTGCGCCCTTGTGATGAACGTGCACACAGGATGACCCCAGAATATGCCCTGCAGGGGTAAAGGTTACCTGAAAGCCTTTCACCGGCTCGAACGTCTCATGGTAGTGCAGAGACTCAAAATGCTTGAGGGCTTCCCAGGCATCTTTCTCGGTAAACAACGGCTCCGGCTTTTCGTGCTTCGAGAACTTCTTGCGGAATGCATACTTGGCATCTTCCTCTTGAAGGAAGCCGGCATCCGGCAGCAGAACCTTGCACAATTCGTGGGTCGCCTTGGTGCAGTATACTTTGCCTTTAAATCCGTTCTTCACCAGGGCAGGCAGGTAGCCGGAATGGTCGATGTGGGCATGGGTGAGCACAACCGCATCAATGGTGGAAGGATCCACCGGAAACTTCGCCCAGTTGCGCCGGCGCAGGGTTTTCACGCCCTGGTACATGCCGCAGTCCACCAGTACCCGGTGCTTGTCGTCCGAGAGCAGGTAGCGCGAGCCGGTGACTGTTCCTGTGCCGCCGAGGAAGCGAAGTTTCATGTTGCAGTCCTTTTCTGGTGAAGCCGGGGTCAGAAGAAAGCTTTCTTCTGACCCCTAATTTATAGATGATACTATCGGTCTATGAAATCGGGGTCAGATGAAAAGTTCATCTGACCCCAACTTGTTGCTCCCAAATTGATCTGAAGCAGGAAGCGAATCACATGCATTACAGCTCGATCCTCCCGGACGTCATAAAGGTAGCAGACGAGGCCAGCGAGAAGGTTCTGCATATCTATCAGTCAGACTTCAAGGTAAGCTACAAGGCGGATGATTCGCCCATCACAGCTGCAGACACCGCCGCTCATGACATCATCGTTCATGGCCTGCGCCGTATAAGTCGCGACATCCCCATTCTTTCCGAGGAAGGCAAAGACATTCCCTGGGAAGAGCGCAAACACTGGCGCCGGTTCTGGCTGGTGGACCCCATCGATGGCACCAAGGATTTCACTCAACGCACAGGTGAGTTCACCGTCAATATCGCCATGATTGAGGATGGTGAGCCGGTTATGGGTGTTGTCATCGCTCCGGCCCTGAAAGAAGCCTACTGGGGTATGGTCGGCGAGGGCGCCCATATGCGTGATCGCACAGGCAAGGTTCACAGAATTCGGGTGGCGGAGCCGAGAGACGTGAAACGCGTGGTAGCCAGCAAGAACCATCTGAACCCAGAAACCAGAGCGTTTATCGATAATCTTGGTGAGCACGAACTGGTGCAGGCTGGCAGCTCGCTCAAATTTTGCCGCATTGCCGAGGGCCACGCTGACATTTACCCGCGCATGGGGCCAACCTGCGAGTGGGACACTGGCGCAGCTCAGGCGGTGCTGGTGGCTGCCGGAGGAAAGGTTCAGGCGGTGGATGGCGAACCACTGAAATACGGTAAACAAGATGTGTTAAATCCTTATTTCATTGCTGCAGGAAGCTGGTATATTCCGCAGCCATGACATGGTACGCACTCCAGCACAAACCCGCCCAGGGCGACAGAGCCCTAACCCACCTCCAGAATCAGGACATTGCCTGCTTCTACCCAAAAATTACCGTTGAGAAAATCAAGGCGGGCAAGCGCACAAAAAAACTGGAGCCCTTGTTCCCCGGCTATTTGTTCGTGAACTTGGAACAAAGCCATCCCCAATGGGCAAAACTGCGTTCGACCCGCGGTGTTCTTAGGATTGTCAGTTTTGCCAACACGCCTGCAGCTATCAGCGATGAGGTCATCCAGCACATAAAAAACAGCCTGGATTCAGTGGCAGAGCGGGGTGGTATCAAGCCCGGCCAGTCCGTGCAGCTGAACGAAGGGCCATTTGAAGGCATCAATGCCATTTTTCAGGCGTACGACGGTGAGGCGCGTGCCATAGTGCTCATCAACTTTATGCAAAAGCGGCAAAGAGTAAAAGTTCCGGTCTCTGCCCTGAAATCCTCTTAGTTTCCGCCAGGGTCTGTCGTTTGTGGCCGTTGGCAAAGAGCTTTTTCGATTGATGTTTGTCCCGCCGATAGTGTCTCCTGTGCAAAAATAGTTGCATCTGCGTCACTTTAACAATTCTTTACCAACGCAACTCACTGAAAACCCATGTGCCAGACTTTTTGTCACTTGCTTGTCATAGACATTGCCGTAAAATCGTCACGCTTCTGAAACAGTACATTCATCTACCGACAGGGAATCAGTTGGGAGTCAGTTGTCCCCTTCCTTTTGCCTGTTTCCCGTCGCTTTAAAGATAATCCAACTTCATGACCTTAAAACACTGGGCCCTGGTCGGTGGGGCGGTAGCGTGCCTGAGCAGCTTCTCTGTGATTGCTTCGCCTTGGCTTGAGCCTGGTGATGTTCGCGCCAGATATGCCCTACAAAAGCTGGCAGACCGTGGCCACCTTGACCGAGTTGCTACCACGTGGCCTGTCTCCTGGGCCGACGTCCACAGTGGTGTAGAGCAATCTTCCTTGGCGAGTGATCCGTCTGCAGGAAGCGCATGGGCATACCTACGTTTCGAAATGGAGCAGAATGCTACGGCCGGATTCCGGGCTGAGGCCAGAGTGGCTGGTACATCCGAGCCAACACTTGTGCGCAGTTTTGCCGACAAGCCAGAGCAGCCCGGTGAGCTCAGCCTTGATCTTCAATGGCAGGGAGCGCACTGGGCTTTCGGTTTGAACCCATCGGTCTCTGCGAACCCGGAAGACGATGACACTTTCCGTTTGGATGGAAGCTATCTTGCCGCTACGGTTAACAATTGGGTGTTGGGCGCGGGCGCAATTGATCGATGGTGGGGGCCAGGATGGCAGCACAGCCTGATTTTATCGAACAACGCCCGGCCTCTGCCTTCGGTGTGGCTCAACCGCAACGAGACAACTGCTCCGCAATCCAAGTGGCTTGAATGGGTTGGGCCCTGGCAGTTCAGCGTTTTTGCGGGTCAGATGGAAAGCAACCGCGTGGTTCCGGACACGAAACTGATCGGAATGCGGTTTGGATTCCGGCCAGTAAGCGGTCTTGATATAGGGTTGTCCAGAATACTCATGTTTGGCGGAGAAGGCCGGCCGGAAAACCTCTCCACTGTTTGGGATATCCTTATCGGTAGAGACAACTCCCAAGATGGCCAAGAGAACGACCCTGGCAACCAGCTTGGTAGTATCGACGTTCGCTACGGTTTTGCTGTGGGCGACCAGAGCTTTGGGGTATACGCCCAAATGATGGGCGAGGATGAAGCTGGCGCCTTTCCGGCCCGAAAATCCTGGCTTTTCGGTTCAGATTGGACAAGTTCCTTTTTTGGTGATGGCCAACAGTGGTTTTTAGAATACGCCAACACTCTTGCAGACGATGTGCTGGGCGATCCAATGCCAAATATCACTTACGACCACTTTCGATATCAAACCGGCTATCACTACTATGGCCGCAGCATGGGCGCGAGCATAGATGCAGACGCGGAAGCCCTGGCCTTGGGTATGTTCAATTTCTTTCCGGATGGCAGTAACCTTGGTGTCAGCCTCACCGCAGCCCGCTTTAACAAGGATGGAGTATCGGGAGCAAAAGTTACTGATGCGGCCGTGTTTGCCTATTTGCCGACAAATGCCCAGGACATTGCTTTGCTTGAAACCAGCTATGGTACTGAAGTAATGAATGGTTGGTTGGATCTAAAAGCTAGCCTCACCAGTAAAAAAATTCAACTTGTTGGAGGAGAGAAAGACCAATGGAGTCTCTCTGCCTCTTGGCGTTACCGTTTCTGACATTCAGTAAAACCAACCGGACCCGACACCCGTGAACCTGAAACAAAAACTGATCCTGGCGCTCGCACTTTTGCCTGCCTTGTCCGCCCATGCTCAATCCATTACGCCCGCTCAGATTGAGCAATTCAGATCTCTTCCTAAGGCCCAACAAGAATCTCTGGCCAGCCAATATGGAATCGATCTTGATAGCCTCGGTTCCTCTGGTCAGCAGAGCCAACGCCCTCGGGACGTTCAGGTAGTAGAACCTTTGTCTGATATGCCAGACGAAGAGAGGGAACAGGCCCAGGAAGAAAAACAGCAGGAACAGAAAACCGTAGCAAAAAACGGCGGCCTCAAGCCCTACGGCTACGATCTTTTCAGAGGCAGCCCAACCACCTTTGCTCCGGTAACCGAAATTCCGATTCCTTCTGAATACACCCTGGGCCCTGGTGACGTATTGCGCATTCAACTCTGGGGCAAGGAAAACCAGAACCTGGAATTGCCCATCAGCCGCGATGGGACTATCAGCTTTCCCCAGTCCGGCCCCATGAGCGTGGCAGGGCTTAGCTTTGAAGAAGCCAGCCAACAAATTCGTAAGCGGGTGTCCGAGCAATACATTGGTGTACAAGCCAGTGTCTCACTGGGCGAGCTGCGCAGCATGCGAGTGTTCGTTCTTGGTGAAGCGCGGAACCCCGGCTCATACTCGGTCAGCTCCCTATCAACCATTACCAACGCCTTGTACGTTTCTGGTGGTATCAAGGTAAACGGCTCCCTGCGAAACCTCCAGCACAAGCGCAATGGCAAACTGGTTGGCACCCTCGATCTTTACGATTTGCTGCTCAAGGGCGATAGCTCTAACGACAGCCGCCTGCAGCCAGGCGACGTAATCTTCATTCCACCTGTCGGCAATCGCGTAGGCATAAAGGGCGAGGTGTATCGCCCAGCGCTCTATGAACTGAACCATGAGAACACTCTGGCAGACCTGGTTCGAATGGCTGGCGGCCTTACGCCCCAGGCCTATCCCCAGCGTATCAATATCGAACGCACTAACGACGATTTCCTGCGCATCATTACCGAGGCCGATTACACCGCCGGAAAAGGCAAGAACGCGCGAATTCAGGCCGGTGACACCGTTTCCATTCCCTCGATCTCCGATATCACCGGGCAGTATGTTGAGATCAGTGGCGCGGCCACCCGCCCGGGTCGTTTTGCCTGGATGCCGGGAATGCGGGTGAGTTCCGTAATCAAAAACCTGAACGCAGACCTTACCCCCGTTGCAGACAAGCGCTACGCGGCCATCGTGCGCACGGACAAAGAAACCGACAGCATCTCGGTATTGAACCTTCGCCTGAGAAAAGCAGTACAAAACCCGGGCAGCGAATTTGATACCCCGCTGCAGGAGAAAGACCAGCTGCTGATTTTCTCTGATGCCGGAAAAGTGGAAGGTGGCGAAGAAGGCCGTAACTACACACGGGCCAGCCTGTTTTCGCCTGTGCTCCAGCGCCTGAAGAGCCAGGCCACGCCTTCTTCTCCGCAAAAAACTATTCGCATCACTGGACCAGTAAGGTACCCCGGTGAATACCCCATGCCGGCTTCGCGCCAGCTTTCGGACGCAATTTTTGTGGCGGGTGGACTAAGGGATTCGGCCTCTCTCTTTCACGCTGAAGTCGCCCGATACACCACCGATGAAAACGGCATTGGAAAAACGAATATCCTTAACGTGAACCTGGCAGACGCAATGGCCGGAAATGGCAACCTCGCGCTCCAGAGTCGCGACAGAATTCTGATCAAATCCATACCGGATTTTGCGAAAACCAGCACTATTGTGCTTAAAGGAGAAGTGCGCTATCCCGGTGAGTATACTTTCCGAGACGGTGAAACCCTCAAGCAGGTGATCGAGCGCGCCGGCGGCCTGACCGATAATGCCTTCCCGAGAGGCGCGGTGTTTACCCGAGCCAAATTGCGCCAGTTGGAGGCCCAGCGTTTGCGTGAAGCTGAAGAGCGATTGCAAGGAGATCTGCTCGGTGTCCAATTGGAAGGGGACGGATTAGCTGGGCAAAGTGCAGACCGGGTTCAGCAGGTCGAAAACCTCCTGCAGGATGTTCAGAGCAGCCGACCAGTTGGTCGTATGGTTGTGAATCTGGAAGCTGTGGTTAATGATGAAGGCTACCAGGATATTCGCCTCCAGGATGGCGATACACTGACTGTTCCGACCATTCCCCAGTCCGTCACTGTCTTCGGTGAAGTTCAATTTCCCACTAGCCATTTGCATCAGGCCGGCTTAACCGTAGATGACTACCTTGAACGCTCTGGTGGGCCGACGCGACAGGCCGACGAAAGCCGGGTATACGTGGTAAAAGCGGACGGTTCCGTAATGCTGCCGGAGAAAAGCCGGTGGTTTGGCAGCCGGAGCCAGCAATTGGAGCCGGGTGACACGATCATTATGCCAATCGACGTGGACCGTCTGAACCAGCTGGAGCTGTGGACAAACGTCAGCCAGATTGTTTACCAGATTGCTCTGGGTGCAGCGGCAGTGGGGAATCTTTGATGACTCAGACACCAGAGCCCCAACACTACCCAGATGACGAAATCGACCTCCGCGAGCTGTTCGTCACCCTATGGCGCGGAAAGTGGATAATTATTGCAGTTACTTTCATTTTTGCAGTCGCTGGCGTTGCGTACGCCCTTTCTAAGCCCAACATCTACCAGGCAAGCGCGCTTTTGGCGCCAACTGAGGCCGAAGGCGCTGCAGGCCTGGGAGGACAGTTGGGCGGTTTGGCCAGTCTAGCTGGCGTCAATGTTGGCCAGGATGGCTCGAACAAGGTCGTCATTGCGAAAGAAATCCTTCAGTCCCGAGCATTTCTCACCGAATTCATCCAGAGGCATAATCTGGCGATACCGCTGATGGCGACTTCAGGCTGGAGTATGGAGCGTGAAGAATGGATTTATGACCGAGACGTATACAATCCGGAAACCGATCAGTGGGCTGTGGAGGAGGGCGAAAGCCTGGCGCCGACGAATTGGGACATGGTCAAAAAATTTCGGGAAGACCACCTGAGTGTCAGCGAAAACAACGATAACGGAATGGTTACTGTGAGCGTGAAAAGCCTGTCGCCGCTTGCCGCCAAGAATTGGACGGAGTGGTTGGTGCGGGACATTAATGAGCACATGCGCAAACGGGACGTTCTGGAAGCCGAAGCCAGCATCAATTATCTGGAAGAGAAGTTGCAAGACACCAATATTGCCGGGATGCAACAAGTATTTTACCAGTTGATTGAGAGTGAAACCCGAACGGTTATGCTGGCCAATGCCCAAAAAGAGTATGTTTTCCAGACTGTGGATCCGGCCGTTGTCCCGGAGGAGAAAAGCGAACCAAAAAGGGCCTTGATTGCCGTGATTGCCACAATGATTGGCGGTATGTTGTCGGTTTTTATCGTACTCATCGTGGCCTTTGCAAAGAACGGCAACAGAAGCGAAATAAGCAACAACTGATAAACGGTCATTATAAGTT
This sequence comes from Marinobacter sp. L-13, assembly GCF_056857715.1. Lineage (NCBI taxonomy): Bacteria > Pseudomonadati > Pseudomonadota > Gammaproteobacteria > Pseudomonadales > Marinobacteraceae > Marinobacter > Marinobacter sp. L-13. Next base: position 192,661 of record NZ_JBSXNQ010000055.1, on the reverse strand, counting down.
TTAGAAAAGCTCTATTGATTAGTCGCTTATTTTTCCTCAACTCCTTATTCGAAATGCATGTCTTCAAGAGCTTGAAGGAATTGGCGGGCAAAGCCTGTTTCCAGCTTAAGACAGTCATTTCCCAAATTCAGATACTGTGATAAGTCGCGAGCGTTCGGGCTTCACTCTGATGCTACTTTGGCAGGAATAGAAATGAAATTACTAGTAACAGGCGGGGCTGGTTTTATAGGCTCCGCAGTCATCCGGCATATAATCAATAACACTTCCGATGAAGTGGTCAACCTCGATAAGCTTACCTACGCAGGCAATCTCGAAAGCTTGGCCGATGTGAGCGGGAGTAATCGTTACAGTTTCGAGCAGGTAGATATCTGTAACCGCGCCGAAATCGACCGGGTATTCGCGGAACACCAGCCTGATGCCGTGATGCACTTGGCAGCAGAGAGCCACGTGGATCGTTCTATTGATGGACCTGCCGAATTCATCGAAACGAATATCGTTGGTACTTACACTCTTTTGGAGGCCACCCGCTATTATTGGCAGGCCATGAATGCTGAGAGAAAAGCTCGGTTTCGTTTTCACCACATCAGCACAGATGAAGTATACGGTGACCTGCCGCATCCTGCGGAATTAGAAAATGCTGAAGAGTATCTCTTCAACGAAAAAACTTCATATGCACCAAGCAGTCCCTATTCGGCTAGCAAAGCAAGTTCCGATCATCTTGTGCGAGCTTGGCTGCGCACCTACGGCCTGCCAACACTGGTGACTAACTGCAGCAACAATTACGGGCCGTACCACTTCCCGGAAAAGCTCATTCCGTTGGTAATTCTCAACGCCTTAGAAGGCAAGCCGCTGCCCATATACGGTAAAGGCGACCAGATCCGGGATTGGCTGTATGTGGAAGACCACGCTCAGGCCCTCTACAAGGTCGTCACCGAAGGTACACCGGGCGAGACTTATAATATTGGTGGCCACAACGAAAAACAAAATATCGAAGTTGTGCATACCCTCTGCGACGTGCTTCAGGAATTACGCCCACAGGAAATGAATTACCGGGACCTGATCACTTATGTAAGAGATCGCCCGGGTCATGACATGCGCTATGCAATTGACGCCAGCAAAATCCAGAAAGAGCTCGGCTGGTCCCCGCAAGAAACCTTCGAATCGGGCATCCGTAAAACCGTCCAGTGGTACCTGAGCAATCTGGAATGGTGCCAGCACGTTCAGGATGGCAGCTATCAACGAGAGCGGTTGGGGGTAGGACAGTGAAAATTTTACTCTTGGGTAAAACTGGCCAGGTCGGGTTTGAACTCCTCCGCACTCTTTCCCCGTTGGGGACTGTCAAAGCCCCGGGTAGGGATACGCTGGACTTGATGAACGAAGAGAGCGTGACTAACTACCTAGCCAGTATAAAGCCAGATCTAATCGTAAACGCTGCAGCTTGGACCGCAGTAGACGACGCCGAAGACAACCAAGCTGACGCTGAGCGTCTCAATGCTGGCCTGCCTGAGCAGCTTGCGAGCTATGCCGCCGCCTACCGGATAAGGCTGGTTCATTACAGTAGTGATTACGTTTATCCAGGTGACGGTGACCAGGCTTGGCAGGAAACCAGCGAACCTGCCCCGCTCAGTATTTACGGTAGAACCAAACTTCAGGGCGACCGAGCCATCGAACAAAGCGGCGCAGATTATCTGATATTTCGCACCAGTTGGGTCTACAGTGCTCGCGGCAACAACTTCATGAAAACCATGTTGCGACTTGCGCAAAGTAAAACCGAACTCAACATCGTGGCTGACCAGATTGGCGCACCCACGCCCGCAAGGCTGGTCGCCCAGATATCCTCCCTAGCCATTCACAGGCCGCTGGCGAAAGGGCTATACCATTTGGCACCCAGGGGTGAAACTAGTTGGCAGGGATTTGCTGAGGAGATTTTTCATCTGGCGGGATTTAATATCACAGCAAACTCCATTCCCACCCGTGATTACCCGACTCGAGCCCAACGACCACTGAATTCAAGGATGGAGGTCACCAAACTGGAGCAAGCTCTTTGCATTCAGCTACCAGACTGGCAAGACCAATTACAGCTCACACTAAGCGAATACCTGGAAAATCAATGAAAGGCATTATTCTCGCCGGCGGTTCCGGCACTCGTCTGTACCCGATCACCAGAGGTATATCCAAGCAACTTCTCCCGGTATACGACAAACCGATGATCTATTACCCATTGTCCGTGCTTATGTTGGCGGGAATACGGGAGATTCTCGTAATAACCACACCCGAGGACCAAGACGGTTTTAAGCGCCTCCTCAGTGACGGAAGCCAATGGGGTATTAACCTCAGCTACGCAATGCAACCAAGCCCAGAAGGGCTTGCCCAAGCGTTTATCATCGGTGAAGAGTTCATAGGCGACGACGGTGTATGTCTGGTTCTGGGCGACAATATTTACTACGGCCAGGGCCTAAGTAAATTGCTTCAAACCGCTGCAGCTAGGAATAAAGGGGCGACGGTATTCGGCTACCAAGTTACAGATCCGGAACGATTCGGCGTAGTCGAGTTTGATAATAATCATCGAGTGATCTCCATCGAAGAAAAGCCGGCAAACGCGAAATCAGATTATGCGGTGACCGGTCTCTACTTTTATGACAACGATGTCGTAAACATCGCCAAACAGGTAAAGCCCAGCCATCGTGGTGAATTGGAAATCACCAGTGTGAACCAGGCGTACTTGGAACGAGGTGATCTCAACGTCGAATTGTTAGGCCGGGGGTTTGCCTGGCTGGATACCGGCACCTTCGATTCGCTACATGAAGCCAGCGGTTTTATCGAAACTCTGGAAAAGCGCCAGGGTCTGAAAATAGCTTGCCTGGAAGAAATCGCCTATCGGATGGGCTTCATCGGCGAGGAACAACTGCTGGCGGAGGCAGAAAACCTGAAAAAGAACAGCTACGGCGATTACCTAAAAAAACTGATCAAAACGAAGTAAGCGAACTTTATGAAAATCATTGAGACCAGAATTCCAGAAGTAAAACTTGTCGAGCCGAAAGTGTTCGGTGACGAACGCGGCTTCTTTATGGAAACCTGGAATGACACAGCTTTTCGGGATGCGGGCATCAGTGCGACATTCGTTCAGGATAACCATAGTCGGTCGGTCAAAAACACTCTCCGAGGGCTTCATTACCAAATCCAACAGCCCCAAGGCAAACTGGTGCGAGTGACCCGTGGCGAAGTGCTGGATATAGCGGTTGATGTTCGCCCGCAATCATCCACTTTTGGTCAGTGGGTAGGGGAGTACCTTTCTGAAGAGAACAAACGCATGCTTTGGATACCGCCGGGGTTTGCACATGGTTTTCTGGTAACCAGTGATACGGCGGATTTTCAATACAAGTGTACAGATTTCTATGCGCCTGACCACGAGCGCACCATTTGCTGGAATGACCCCACTCTTAGTATCAACTGGGGCGTTGAGAGTGGTGATAACCCCTTATTATCTGCAAAAGATCGTCAGGGGCAAACCCTGCAACAAGCCCAGGAAGAGTTGAAAGAGTATTACTGAATGATCCCTGTTACCAAACCATACCTTCCCAGCCGAGCAAAGCTTGATCAATACCTGGACGGCATATACGAACGCCAATGGCTGACCAATAATGGCCAGCTTGTTCAAGAACTGACTTGTCGTCTTGAAGAGTATCTGGGGGTGAAAAATCTATTACTGGTGGCTAACGGCACCCTTGCGCTTCAAATTGCGTATCGTGCCTTGGGCGTGAGTGATTCAAGGTCAGACAAGCATCCCGAGGCAATCACAACGCCGTTTAGTTTCATTGCTACTGCCAGTTCACTGAAATGGGACGGGGTGCAGCCGGTGTTCGCGGATATTGACCCCGAAACCTGGTGTCTTGATCCAGGTAACATTGAATCAGCAATTACCGCTCACACTCGTGCAATTGTTCCTGTTCATGTGTTCGGTAACGCCTGCGACTTTGAGGCTATCGACAGCATTGCTGTCCGACACAACCTTAAAGTTATTTATGATGCGTCCCATGCCTTCGGAGTGAATTACGGCAGAAAGAGCCTGCTAGAGCAGGGTGATGCAGCCACGCTCAGTTTTCACGCTACCAAGCTTTTTCATACCTGTGAGGGTGGCGCCATCGTTTTCAGGCGCAAGGAAGACCTAGATCGAGCAAAACAGATGATTAACTTTGGTATTACCGGGCCTGAAAGCATCGAAGAGTTGGGGATCAACGCTAAGATGAACGAGTTGCAGGCTGCAATGGGCTTGTGTGTTCTGGACGAAATCCAACAAAATCTCAAGGCCAGAGAAGATATTTGGCAGCGCTATGAGAAGCGATTGGAGAGGCTGGTGCAACTGCAGACCAAAAGTCGCGAACTGACCTATAACTATGCCTACTTTCCAATAGTACTCGAAAGCGAAATGCAGGCAGTCGCGGTGGCCCACCACTTGAAAGAGAATGGAATTCTGGCCAGACGATATTTTTATCCTTCGCTAGAGTCGGTTACGAGCCTCAATGCGCGGCAAAATCAACCTGTATCAAGCGACATCGCAAGCCGAGTCTTGTGCTTGCCAATATTCTCCGACCTCTCGGAAGAGAGCGTCGACTTAATTCTTGAAAAAACGATAGAGGCTCTATGAATATTCTAGTTACGGGCCAATGCACACTGCATTGGGGCAGGATGGAGTTCGGCAACATCGGGAATTACTACATCACAGAACCTTTTTTCCGTGAATTAAGGCGAGTATTTCCGGCGTCTACGATTAAAACAACCTTCCAGCTGTCAGACCGATTCTGTGATGAAGAATCCGTTTCTACATTGCCTATGGAGCTCTATTATAGCTGGAGCGGCAATGACCTAGCACTGGCGAAGGAAGAAGTAGCGATAGCCGAGCATCATCAAGGCAATGGAGAACTGCCAAAGACCACTCCCTATATCGATGAGCTCCTGTGGGCTGATTTAATTGTCGACTTTAGTGGTGACATTTGGGGTGATAACGCTGATTTTCTGGGTCCAGATCGATTCGAAGTGGGCTTGCTCAAGAATAAGGCCGCACAGTTGCTTGGTAAAAAGACCGTTATGTTGGCGGGCTCACCGGGCCCGTTCGCAAATCCCGAACTTAAGCACATGGCTAAAGAGGTATATAGCGGCTTTGACCTGGTTACCAACCGGGAGCCCTTGAGTACGCGTTTGCTGGAGGACGAGGGGTTCGATTGCTCCAATACTCTCACATTGGCTTGCCCAGCTTTCCTTTTCGAACCTGCCTCGCAGAGCGTCGTCGAAGAGGTAGTGAAAAGTATCTATGATTTTGGTGGCCCCGAACCTAAACCGGTTGTCGGCTTTATTCTGTGTGGCTGGAATTTTGAGCAAGGCCCCTTCGACAAGTGGCCCCGAAATGATGAGGATTACAGCGTTTTTGCAGAAGCAGTAGAGTTCATATCTGAAGAGCTTGGGGCCAGAGTTTGCCTTATGTCGCACTCTAATGGTTTTGACATCCCCCCAGAACCTTTCAGGCTGAAGCACGGTCGTGATTACCCGATTATAAAGCAGCTCCAGAGTGTTATCGAAGATCGGGGAGTTGCTGAAGACGTAATGGCGTTAGATGGCGTGTATGGTGCCTGGGAAACAAAGGCCATTATCAAATCATTCGATATGCTCGTAAGTGGCCGTGTACATGCTGCGGTAGCGGCATTATCTCAGAGCATACCAACAGTCGTTATCGACTATGGCCATGAGCCAAAAGCGCACAAACTCAAAGGATTCGCAACCATCGCGGGTGCGGAGGAGTTCGTGGTGGACCCCTCCTCACCAGGAGCTTTAAAAGCCGGAATCAAGGATTGTTGGAATCGCCGGGAGCAATATCGTAATTATCTGTCTTCCCATATTCCGGCGGTACGGAAACAGGCGAAAACCCACTTCGATTTGTTGAAGAGCTTGTAATATGTCTGTTGGCAATCGTGTCGCTATTATGCAACCGTATTTCCTGCCATATCTAGGGTATTGGCAGCTGATGGCGAATGTGGACGAGTTCGTAGTCTACGATGACATACAGTTCACGAAAAAAGGCTGGATTCAAAGGAATCGATATATCAATGGCGGCAAAGACCAGATGTTCACTTTGCCGCTGAAGAAAGATTCCGATTATCTGGATGTGTATGAGCGCCGTTTATCAGACTCTTGGCCCGTAGAACGGGAAAAGCTTTATCGTAAATTGAAGGCGGCTTACCAGAAGGCACCATATTTTCAGGAAATTGCTCCACTTCTGGAAGCTTGTCTTTTTCATGCTTCAACGAACCTTTTTGATTTTATTTTTAACTCTATTAATAAAATCTGCCAGCGTCTGGAGATAAATACAAGGCTGTTAGTTTCGTCTCAGTTGGGTGATACTGCTCAGCTGAAGGGTCAAGATCGCGTTCTAAAAATCTGTGATTTGCTAGAGGCGACTGAGTACGTAAACCCGATTGGCGGACAGGCGCTATACAAAAAAGAAGACTTTGCTCGCCAAGGTGTCGATCTTAAATTCCATGAGATCGACCAAGTTTTCTATAAACAGTTCGGCAAAGAGTTCATTCCGAACCTCTCTATTATAGACGTTCTGTTTTTCAATGGCATAGAAAAGACCAAAACTCTTCTCAGATGTTATAAAATTCATGAATAAGTTCGTGATTGAGAAATCTAGCTCAGAGAATCGAATTCTTGATTTCCTGTTGTCTGTAGACCGTGAGTTCACTCCCTTCCTCAGCGATAAAGTGGATTTGCCAGAATACGCACACAAACTGGCAAAAAGAGCACAGAGTTTATTCCTAGTAATGGAAGGCCAAGATGTAGGCCACGCTGCATACTATTCCAATGACTTGCAGAGCAGGACAGCCTTCCTCACTTCTATCTGTGTAAAACCAGCCCTAAGAGGAATCGGGTTGGCAGAATTCTTGTTGGAGAATGTGTTTGAAGGCGCCATGAAGGATGGGATGGAAAAGCTCTCTTTGGAAGTCGATGCAAGGAATCAGGTTGCAGTCAGGTTTTATAGTAAACATGGTTTCAATGCTTGCGGTAACAACCGGATGGGGCGTGACATAACAGAACATGGTACCGCCGGGATCACTCCGGGTGAAAAACGATCCCGGAAGAACACCCCGCATCTATGAAAGACATTAATCGAAAAATTGGGATTGGTGTGCTTTGGAACTTTGCCGGTTTGTTCATGACGCGCGGGGCGTCCACGCTTTTTACGATTTTTCTTGCTCGTGTGCTTACGCCGGAGGTATTCGGGCTTGTCGCCATGGCCATGGTGGTATTTGAGTTATCGAATGCGCTCATCAATTCGGGACTCAGCCAAGCGCTGATTCGCAGTAAGTCTGTTACAAAAGCAGATCTCAATACAGTATTTCTGACAAACCTGGCATTGAGCGGCGTTGTATACGTAACGCTTTTCCTTGGAGCCCCCTTCGTAGCCGAGTTCTACAACCAGCCAGAGCTTACCGACCTTATTCGGATAGTCGGGTTGATTGTATTTATAAACGCTACCAAGGTTGTGCAAACGGCGATACTCAGCCGTGAAATGAACTTCAAGGCCCAGATGAAGGCCAACACAACCGGTGTTGTCATATCGGGGGCTCTGGCGATCTATATGGCGTATGCAGGTTGGGGCGTCTGGAGCCTTGCAGCACAAATGCTAAGCTCAGCGCTGGTTTCGGCCATCGTGCTGTGGCTGGCGAGCAATTGGCGGCCAGCGCTGCAATTTAGCTTCGAGTCATTGGCGAAGCTGTTCAAGTTCGGTAAAAACCTGCTTGCCGAGGAGTTTCTGCAGGTTCTTTTCGAAAACTCATACGTGTTGGTCATTGGTCGTTTTTTCAGCGCAGAACTGACAGGTCTGTATTTCTTTGCACAAAAAATCACACAGCTGGTTTCCCGCCAGCTAACGTTTGCCGTTCAGCAGGCGACCTTTCCAGCGTTATCAACATTACAGGAGGATAATGCTGCCCTGCGAACGAAATATAGTCAGATTCTGCAAGTCATGATGCTCGTGATCGCCTCTGTAATGGCGTTACTCGCTGGGCTGGCAGCCCCCCTATTCAACCTCCTGTTCGACGAGCATTGGAAAGCTGCCGTGCCGTATCTGCAATTGCTCTGTGTGGTTGGCGCGATCTATCCGTTGCACGCTTTGAATGTCAATCTTCTCAATGTGAAAGGTCGTTCGGATCTTGTACTGAAAGTAGGACTACTTAAGAAAGCTGTGAGTCTATCATTACTATTTATTGCGATACCCTATGGCGTAAAAGGTATTGTGGTTGGCCAGATCATAGGGTCGTTATTAGCGCTGGTGCCAAATACCTATTTCTCCAGAACATTGGTCGACTATGGTCTTGCTGCCCAATTGTCTGATGCAGCCAAACCAATGCTTGTAGCATCGGTTGCTGGAGGCGTTGCATTGGGAGTTTCAAATCTCATTACTGCTCAGCCACTTTTGTCACTGCTCTTCGGGGGCTTTTCAGGTGCCACCATTGCATTGGTCTTGAGTATTGCACTCAAAATTCACGGTACAAGATATGTAGTTAACAAACTTAGATTTTTGAGACCAATAAACAGGTTACTGTGAATTAGTAAGCAAGAGGCACTGATGAAACGCTTTATCGTACACACCCCGATATACCGAGAAAACAGTGGGGGAATAATCGTTCTTCACAAGCTGGCGAGCCTCCTCAGGGCTATGGGGCACGACGTAAGAATCTGGCCACACCAAAAACCTGCGATTTATGAACTAGCCACGAGTCTCGGCTGGAAGAAGGTGGTTCTTTGGGCTGCATACCGAGCTCTCCATCTGATGGGACGGAAAGATATAAGGTCGCCATACGAGCTTCGACTGGCTCGTCATAAAGATCTCAATAATTCCGTTGTTTTATACCCTGAAATCGTTGCTGGAAATCCGCTTCGATCACCAAATGTAGTTCGGTGGCTGCTTAATAAGCCAGGAGTCATCAACGGTAATTTCGATTTTGGCGAAAATGAATTGTTTTTCTTTTATCAAGAAAAGTTTAATGACTGGGCTCTTAATCCAGATGAGACGAAAAGGCTGACAGTTACCGAATTGATGAGCGACATCTATGTCAATAATAATTCGAGCTCACGCAATGGCCAGTGTTACATGGTTCGTAAGGGCAGGGACCGTGCACTTGATTACCATGACCGAGGTGCCCTCAATGTCGATGATATTGGGCATAAAAAACTGGCAGAGATTTTTAACCAATATAAGTATTTTGTCTGTTATGACCCCTACACAATGTATTGTCGTTACGCTGCGATGTGTGGGTGTATCCCGGTTGTGGTCCCCCAACCCGGTGTATCAAAAGAAGAATGGCGCCCTGAAATATTCAACCGGTATGGAATTGCCTATGGCTGGGAAGACGTACCTTGGGCGCTTGAGACGAGGCCAAAGCTTATGGAGTTTCTTTCAGTGTCGGAGCAAAGAAATGAGGAGATGGTGAGGAACTTCGTTGCTTTGGTAGAGAAACGGTTTAGTGACCAAATACATCTATCAACTTGGTGAATACGAGACGACATGAAAGTATCGATCGCTATGGCCAGCTACAACGGTGCAGGATACATACAAGAACAGCTAAAAAGTTTCGCCGACCAAACTCGCACACCAGACGAACTCATCATCACGGACGATTGTTCTACAGATGAAACTGAAGCTATTGTCCGAGAATTCGCTAAAACGGCACCATTCAATGTTGAATTTTATAGAAATAACGAAAACCTTGGCTACTGCGGAAACTTCAACGCAGCGTTAATGAAAACGACCGGAGACTTGGTATTCCTGAGTGATCAAGACGATGTTTGGTTCCCTGAGAAAATCGAACATATAGTTTCAGTGGCAGACCGAAACCCAAAATTTTGGTTAATAACCAATGATGCTGCACTTACAGATGGTGCGCTGAATGAAGTTGGCCTTACAAAGCTCGGCCAAATTAGCGACGCAGGCATGCCCTTAGAGCGATTTGTGATGGGCTGCTGCTGTGCGCTAAGAAGAGAGCTACTGGATTTGGCATTACCAATCCCAGAAGCGTTTGATGCCCATGATGCGTGGTTAGTTTGGTTTGCAGATGGACTTAACAAAAGGTACGTGGAGGAGCGCGTTCTTCAATACTACAGGCGACATGAAAATAACGAATCAGACTTTATTGTTAATCGCACGGTGCGAATGACAAAGTGGGCATCTTACAAAGAGAGCCTCATCAAAGCTTTTTCCGATTCTTCGGAAGAACTTGAGTTAGCTAAGATCAAGAGATTAAAAATATTTCACTCCGGAGTGCAAAAATCAAAAGACAAAGCAGCGTCGGCGAACATTGCAGAGTTGGATGACCTCGATAAATCAATTAGTCTGCATATTCAAAACCTAGAGGAAAGGTCGGAAATTAGGAGGCAAGCCTTTTTTTTCAGGGCGTTAGGTGCTGCCCTCTATTGGTCAAAAGGAGGATACTCCTCTAGATACGGTTTTAAAGGCTTGCTTCGAGATCTAATTGGTTGAGAATGTCTTTACTGATTCCTTGTTTTTTATGATCGCCAGGATTTAGGGGCTTGAACAAGAAAAACGTTGACCTTGCAGGTCTCTGTGATTTTTCGGTGAAAAGAATTGACTAACCTCATCCTTATTGCTTTTACAGTTTTTTTAGTTTATCCAAGCTTGTTGATTAAGTCGTATCGCGACCGATATTTTGATGTCGCATTTTTGATTTTTTTAGTTTTCCTGTTTTCGGTGTTTTTGGGGTTTAGGAGTTTGAGCTCCGGAGCAGACACTTATAACTACCATAGCTATTACTTAAGCTTTATCGAAGGTGGGGTTAGAGAATTCAAATTTGAACCTCTGTTTTATCTGATCAATAAAGGTTTCAGCTTTTTTCTTCCTCCAGTCTATTTTATTTATTTTCTAACTGCAGTTCAGTGTATTTTAATTGTAGCTGTTTGTTTTAAATTAAAAATCAAATCTAAGTTATTTGCCTTTATTGCGTTCGTTGCATTTCTTCCGGGTCTTGATATGATGACCAATGGTCTAAGGCAGGGCTTGGCGTCGTACCTCGGTATGTATTTGTTGGTTTTTTTGATTGATAAACCAAAATTTTACCGAGCGGTCTTGGCATTACCGATATTTATTCACTATTCATATGTTTTGATGCTTTTTGGTTTAATCTTAAGGGTATTTGTTAATAAATTTGAGGCGAAAAAGTTTTGTTATATTTTGTCATGTATGCTTTTTTTTGCTTGGGGCTCCGGGGGAGGCGACACCTTAGTAAATCTATTGCTGAAGCTTCCATTCTCAGATAATTATTTAATTTTTGCTGCGATTAAGTACCTAACGCTTCAAGATGGACTTTTTTCAGATTCCGTTAAAGCGTATTTTGCGGCTTTGTCCCTTCTGCTTACAGGTATTTATTTTTTGCATGGCCAATTAAATAGTATCGTTCAGACAGATAAAGTCTTCAATCTCTTGTTCTCTGTGTCTTTGGTTGGAAATCTTCTCTATTCTGCCGTATTTTTCTCAGAGTATTCGTATAGATTCTTCTATGTTTTTTATCCGATCCAGGCGCTGACGTTTGCCTATTTCTTCAGTAAATATGTAAACAATTTTTATTGGAGAGCCTTGATTTTCGCGATTCTTTTAATGAACATTCTCATTACTTATTCAACCAATACCTTTCTAGAGATGGATCTTATTTCTGTGCTTTGATTGGTTTTACAGGTACGGTATGAAGTTTAATTTTCTTGTCAGTCTTTACAGAGATAGCTATTTTTATAATGAATATGGCCCATCAGTAAGAGATCTTCAGATTTTAGAGACTCTTGCGAACAATCAGTCTGTGTCCTCGATAGTCGCTTTAAATAGACCGGTTTCTATAGTTGAGAGAAGTTTAGGTCGAAAAATCTCGGGTAAATCTTTTGAGATTAATAAGGTCACCACCATTGATGGCCTTTCGAAAGATCTTTTTGGGCCGCTTAGAGGAAGAGCTTGGGCTCGAAAGATTTATCCTAAATTAATTGAAGATAGTCTGGCGAAATTTTGGAAGGAAGATTGCGTGAACGTCTTTCTAGACTTTCTTCCTATTGGTTGCTTTTCTAAATACAGCTTGGATGGCTGGCTGTATTGGTACGACTTTATCGACAATTTTGTAAAGCACAATAGGTTCTCTGATTTTCAGAAGTCATTAGTTGAAGAGAAATATCAATTTGTCGAGGCCCATGCTAATGTTGTTACTGGTGTTAGCGATGCGTGTCTTCGTAGCAGGAATTGGCGATCCGACACAGACCCTGTAATCGTGTCCAATAAAATTTTTTTGGCAGCTGGTGCGGAGAGACTTGCAGATCATGAATCCGAGCCTGAATTCGATTTCGGTTTCTTAGGTTTTATTACGGATAAATTTGACCTCGGAGTTTTAAAAGAAATTGCTGAAAAATATTCCATTGTTGTTTATGGAAAAGCGCTAGATAAAGGGGTATATAGGGAGCTAAAAAAAATACCTAACGTTTGTTTGCGTGGGAAGTTCACATATTCAGATATTCCTCGGTTAATTAGTACTTTTAAGGTTGGTCTTATTCCTTACTTAGAAGATAAGAGTCATGATGGATCTCCATTGAAGTTGTATGAATACATGAAGTATAATCGTCCTTGCCTCACTTCAATGGATTTTGAGATTAATAATTCGGAATTTATAGTAAACTACAACAAGTGTTCAGATTTTTTGAACGAGGCTGAGAGAATGCTGGGTAATTCTGGTTCAGACCAAATTTCAAGTTCTATAAAGCCTGATTGGTACTTGAGTAGTGCGATAGAAGGCATCTTAAGCATTATCGATGAAAAGTGGTGTTGATGCCCTGTTTTAATTTTTTGGCTTTTTGTCTATTGATTACTGAACAAGCCTTTCCCACTAATAGCATTTTGGGGATTTTCTAAACTTCAAGGCTGCTCCACGGGGTGTTCCTCTGGAATAAAGTGCTTTTTCTCTTTTTAGAAGAATTCAATGTTCCGTGCGGCGTCCATACTTTTTTTCATGCCTAAATGGTCTGTCACTGGCTGTAGCTCGAAGGTTTTTTCGCTCTTTGGTTTGGCCAATGAGAGCGGAATGTTTTATGAGGTCTATGCCGACTTGAGTGAAAGGTTCCACTTGTTTTGATTAAAATCACAACCCAAAAAGCGCTTCTGGTTAGCTCTTGAAATATAATAGAACCTTTTTTAGTAGTTGGTTTCGGCAAAGGCGTTATTCTTTCATGTCTTGTTTAATATATATTTTGGAAAAATAATTTTGTTTTTTTTAAATAAAGATTTTTTTTAAAAACTTTGATTTCTTTATTTAAAATCGCGTGGGGGTTTCTTATTCCAAAAACACTTTGCAGAAAAGGTGGACTTATTATTGCTGCTTTGAGTCCCTCTGGAGATTGGGGATATTAGTCTAAATTGCGTTTTTTTGGGGGAGATTGCTTTCTGATGTCAGGCCTGAGTTGTACAATCATTGGTACTGTCGGCGTGCCAGCCAACTACGGAGGTTTCGAGACGCTTGCTGAAAACCTAGTGGGGTTCCACAGTACACACAGACCGGGCGGTCAACTAAGCGTTTACTGCTCGGCGAAAGCATTTGATACGCACCCTGCCAAATACCGCGGTGCTGAACTGCGCTATATCAACCTGAATGCCAATGGCTCTCAATCTGTACCATATGATGTGCTCTCCCTTTTCGATGCGATTCGGCGTAGGTCGGATGTTATCGTATTGCTTGGTGTTTCGGGCGCACTCGCGTTGCCTCTAGTTCGGCTGGTGTCGCGCGCCCGTGTGCTTACAAATATTGACGGAATTGAATGGAAGCGCGGTAAATGGCGTGGTTTGGCGCGGCTGATTCTTCGCTGGTCTGAACGGGTAGCGGTTCGGTGGTCCCATGTCGTTATAGCAGATAATGTAGCTATCGCAGATCATGTTCGAAACCGCTATGGTGCTGAATGTCATGTTATCGCCTATGGGGGCGATCACGCTCTAGCATCGCAACCAGTTGCAGATCCTACGCTGAAGTTGCCAGACAAATACTCTCTCGCGCTTTGCCGTATTGAGCCTGAAAATAACGTAGCGATGATTCTTGAGGCTTTTGCCCGAATGCCTGAGCGCCAGCTAGTTTTCGTGGGTAATTGGGACAATAGCGATTATGGTCGGGAGCTCCGGGAGCGATATCGCGCTTATGCGAATCTAAATCTGATTGACCCGATCTATGATGGAGGTCGTCTCCGTTGGGTCCGTGACGGTGCGAGAGCCTATATTCACGGACATTCGGCCGGAGGAACGAATCCATCACTTGTGGAAATGATGCATTTCGGAATTCCTGTTTTTGCCCATGGTTGCAGTTTTAATCGCCACACGACCGAAGGTTGTGCCAGTTATTTTGAAAGCGTTGAGAGTCTTATAGCAGAGGTCGAGAAGATAGACGATGCGCGAGGGCAGGAGATCGGGGGGCATATGCGGGAGATTGCACAAAGGCGCTACACCTGGAAGCACGTCGGCCGTGCCTACTTCGACCTGATGGAAATCTCATCTCAGAAAAATTAAATGACATCGATAGGCGCGTTTGAATGGAACCGTTCAGCCGTTTGGGCTTTCGACCAGAGTATAGCGTATGTCTCCAGAGACATTCCCATTCCCGTTGATCGGCATTTTCTTCTAGTACTTTTGAACAAGGTTTTCGACACCCCCATGAATTATGAAACGCCGGCGCTCGCTACATCGTCTTTAGTTTTTAAAAATTATGCGTAAAGGTACCATTCTTTAAATGAAAAAAATTGCAGTAATTGGGCTCGGCTATGTGGGGCTTCCGCTAGCCGCTGCTTTTGGTGAAAAACGATCGGCGTTGGGGTTTGACATCAATTCCAAGCGGATAAGCGATCTGCGGGAAGGAATCGACACCACTCGGGAGTTATCTTCGCAGGAGTTGGCTGCAGCGAACCGGTTATCGTTTACAGACAATCTGGAAGAATTGGCGGATTGCACGGTGTTCATTGTCACAGTGCCCACACCCATTGATGAGTTCAACACCCCGGATCTGACCCCCTTGGTTCGGGCGAGTGAGACAGTGGGTAAGGTGCTCAAGGCAGGGGACATTGTTATCTATGAATCGACTGTGTACCCCGGCGCCACCGAAGAGGTCTGTGTGCCAGTACTGGAACGGGTGTCAGGTCTGTCTTTCAATAAGGACTTTTACGCTGGTTATAGCCCGGAACGCATCAACCCGGGAGATAAGGAGCACAGGGTGACGACAATAGTGAAGGTTACCTCTGGCTCCACTCCAGAGGTGGCCGATGAAGTCGATGCTCTGTATGCCGACATTATTACGGCAGGTACCCACAAGGCCAGTTCCATTAAAGTTGCGGAAGCCGCCAAGGTCATTGAGAACACCCAGCGTGACCTTAACATTGCTCTGATGAATGAGCTGGCTATGATTTTTGCTCGTCTTGGGATTGATACACACGAGGTATTGGCAGCCGCAGGCACCAAGTGGAACTTCCTGCCGTTCAAACCTGGCCTGGTGGGCGGCCACTGTATCGGGGTGGATCCCTACTACCTCACCCACAAGGCTGAAGCCATTGGTTACCACCCTGAGGTTATTCTGGCGGGCCGCCGGGTAAATGATGGCATGGGGCCTTATGTGGCTGCCGAATTGATTAAACGCATGATTAAGGAGGGCCATGCTGTTGCGAATGCGCGGGTCCTGGTGATGGGACTGACTTTCAAGGAGAACTGCCCGGACCTTCGAAATACAAGGGTTATCGATGTAATTCAGGAGTTACAGGACTTCGGCTGCCAAGTGCATGTAACGGACTGCTGGGCTGATAAAGCCGAAGCTCAGCAAGAATACGGTATTTCCCTGGTGGAGGAGCTTATTCCTGAGAATTACCAGGCCATTGTGTTGGCTGTACCTCACCGGGAGTACGCCGCTATGAGAGCTGCGGACCTCCGCCGGCTTTTGAGTGCTGATGGAGTGCTGTTTGACCTGAAGGGTGCGTTGCCGCTCGGCGACGCGGACCTCCGGCTTTAACCAAGCCCCCCAACCAAGGTTTTCTTTATTATGTGCGGAATAGTTGCTGCTTTAACGCACTGTGAAATTGCTCCTTTTCTGATCAATGGTCTCACCCTTGAATTCAGGGATATGACTCTGCCGGTATAGCTCTGCTGAATGGCTCTTTTCATCGGGCTCTTTCCATGGGTAGGGTGGCTGAACCGGGAGCGTGATTACTCGACGGTGGACTTGCCGGCTAGGTAGTGTCTATACCCGTTGGGCAACTCATTGTGTGCCTGCAGAGCGCAACGCCCATCCGCATTTTTCCGGCGGACTCGCGGTGGTGCATCAGGGCATTATTGAAAGCCACTGGGCATTGGGCGCACAACTTGAAACCCTGGGCTATCGGTTCAATTCGGATACCGAAACCATCGCCCACCTTATCGAAGCTTGTCGGGCGGGTAATTGGACAGAGCATGAAGAGAGTAAGCTTTTTCTTATGTGCATTGCGCCGTACGCCTTGGCGGTGTTATCCGGAGACGAATCGGACAGCCTTATCGTGGCCAGGGAGAGTCCACCGCTGATCTCGCTGGTAAAGGGGGGGGTGAGAAGCTCAGGGATTTGTTGAAAAGTGTCATTTTGGAATATGTGAAAGAAGTCCAGATAGTATCCCGTTTTCCCTCGTTAATAATTGACTAAATGCCTACTGAGCCGGTGCTCGGTGAATCACCCAACTTACGAGAAACTCCCACATGGAAGCCGCTACCTCTACCGGTTTGATGGCCGGTTTTTTCGCCTTTTTCTTCCTTTTTGTTCTCAGGCCCGCAGCCAGCTGGGTTGGGCTGTTGGATAATCCTGACCACCGAAAGCTCCACACTGGAGCCGTGCCGCTTATTGGGGGCTTGAGTGTATTTCTTGGGGTTCTTCTAGCGTGGGTGATCTGGATGCCGATGGCCGGGCCGCACGGTTTATTTATCATTTGTGCTGCCGTGCTGGTGATGGTGGGCGCGGCCGATGATGCGGTTGATTTGCCGGCGAAGTTTCGTTTGGGCGTTCAGGTCCTTCTTGGAGGCGTTTTGACGCTTGGTTCGGGCTTTTCCTTGGCCACGTTTGGAAATCTGTTCGGGTTCGGTGAGATAGGGCTTGGGGTTTTAGGGCCGTTTATTACGATTGCCGCCGTCATCGGAGCGACCAACGCGTTCAATATGGTTGATGGCATTGACGGTCTGGCAGGGGCTCTTTCGTTGGTTACACTCGGGTCACTCGGGTTTCTGTTTGCAGCGCCCGAGGGCTTCAAGCACGAACTCGCACTGACGCTTGCCATAGCCTGCGCCGTGGTTCCTTATCTTATGGCGAATCTTCGCATTCCTCCGTTTCGCCGGCGGATTTTTATGGGCGATGCCGGGTCTATGTTTATCGGTTTTGCGGTGGTCTGGCTCTTGGTGAATGCGACCCAGCCGGGCCAGATGGCGATGCGTCCGGTTACGGCGCTATGGATTATTGCCATCCCATTGATGGACATGGTTGCGATTATGATCAGGCGAGCACGTAAAGGGCAGTCAATTATGAAGCCTGATAGAGAACATTTGCACCATATATTTATGCGCGCAGGATTTAGTGACCGAGAAGCTCTCCTGCTGATTACTGCTTTCGCTCTTTTGTTCGCTAGTATTGGTTTAATGAGCGAGGTTCTAAGAGTTCCTGAGTGGATAATGTTCACTGGATTTGTTGTTGTTTTCGCGATATATGATTGGGCGCTTACCCATGTATGGCGTTTGCTGGTTATCTTCAGACGGCAACGTAATAAAGCTTGATTGCGCATTTCTGAATATCAGTTAGCCTTTGTCGGCTTGGCTACTTCTCTTCCCATTTAGAACGCCCTTTCAGGGCGTTTTTTGCTTAGAGGCTGTCATGTTACTGCGCCAAACCTTTTTTTACTTTATCGCCCGGGGCTTGCCGGGAATCGTGAATTTTGCAGCTCTGGCAATCTTCACTCGGTTACTTGCTCCGGATGAGTTCGGGCGCTATGCCCTGGTTCTGGCGGGCGTGGGTTTAGCGAATGTTGTCTTGTTTCAGTGGCTGCGTATGGTGGTGGGGCGTTTCTACCAGGCCAACCGTGAGAACCGGGAAGCGTTTCTAGGCGGGATTCTTGCGCTGTTTCTGTGGGTGGCGGTTCCCGTTACAGGTGTTGGTGTTTTGCTCGGGTTACTTTGGCCAGATCCGGTGTGGCAGCAACTTCTGTTTCTGGCAGTGCTGCTTTTACTGAGCCAGGCCTGGTTTGAGCTCAGTCTCTCTTTGGCCCAGGCCAGCGTTAAGCCCGCGTGGTATGGACGTCTTTCCGGCAGTAAAGCGATAATTTATGTGATCGTGGGTGCTGCGCTGGCCTGGCTAGGTTTAGGGTCTTCAGCTCCATTAGCAGGCCTGATTGCCGCTCATATTATGGCTTTTCTGCTTTATGCGCTGGGTGCCTGGAAAGGCGTATCAATGAGATTGCCGTCGGGCGATGTGCTGCGGAAACAACTGGGTTATGGGCTGCCTTTAACGGTGACTTTTGCTCTGTCCTGGGTTGTGTCGGGCTCTGATCGGTTGATCATTGCGTGGCTTCTGGATGAGCAGGCCGTTGGGATGTATTCGGCGGGCTATGATCTGATTTTTCAAACACTCATGCTGGTGTTGATCATTATTAATACGGCGGCTTATCCGCTTGCGGTAAACGCGATGGAGCGTGGCGGGCAGTCGGAGGCCAGGCAGCAATTGTCTCAGAATGGCCAGCTGATTCTAGCGGCCGCCATTGCCGGTTGTGCAGGTTTGGTGGCTATTGGCCCTGCGCTGATTGCTATTGTGATTGGTGAGGCGTTCAGAGCGGCCGCACTGGCGATTCTTCCCTGGATCGCCCTAGCTGGCGCGGCCGCCGGCATCAGGGCGTATCATTTTGATCTGGCCTTTCAGTTAGGCATGGCAAGCAAGTGGTTACTCTTTAATGGTGCGCTGGCAGCTCTTGCTAATGTTGGGCTTAACCTGATTTTAATCCCCCACTTTGGCATTCTTGGTGCGGCTTGGGCTACACTCGGCGCCTTCCTGATTGCCCTGGCGTCCAGCTTTCTGCTTGGAGTGCGGGTGTTTCAGATGCCAAGGGTGCTGCCTTTGTTCGCCAAGGCCATTGTCGTGGCTTTTGCCGTGGGCTGGTTGGCAAAGCTGGGCGTTGGATTTTTTGATACGCCCTGGATGGGGCTGGCAAGTGGACTTGTCGCGGGAACCTTTGCGGGGGGGATGGCGTGTTTGTTGGTTGATCTTGCGGATGTGAGGCAGGCACTGCGGGCGAGGTTATCTCGCTAATTTGACTGGCCTCGCAAGATTGTTGGGTATTGGCAGTTGGAGAGGGAGTTTGAGTGTGGTGCAATCATTTGATCTAACCAGTGAACAGATCACTCTGTCTTCGGATCTGGCGGCATCCACTCCGATATACATCTATTGCACACGGGATGGGGAGGCAGCGTTCTATTCCTCGAACCTTGTTGCCTTGCTTGAGCGAGCCCACCAAATCGAACCGCTTGAAATCTGCCCCGATGCGGTTTCGTTCCTTCTGCAAAGTGGTGTGATTCCGCCCCCCCGCACAATCTATCAGCGGTTATATCTGCTGGGCATTGGTGATGAAGCCGTGCTTAGCTCGGCCCATGCGAAAGTATCTGTTCGCTTCCGATACCAGTTTCCTTTTTTGAATGCCCGAAGGCCGGCACCGGGCACGCGCTCGTGCAATGACAACGAATATCTTGAGCTTCTGGCCCAAGCAACTACAAGCAAGCTGGATGCATCCAGGCCTTCGTTTCTGTTTCACAGCGCTGGTAAAGACAGCAACAGTATTGCCCTTGCCCTTGCCGACGCGGGCCTGCAGGATCGCGTTACTCTGATCACTCATAAATCCGCAGGGCCGAAGGATGAGAGTGGTTTGAGCGAAAAGATCGCGAAAAAGCTGGGGTTCCGGCATGAAGTACTGCAGGAAGTGGACTCCTTGAGCGAAAGCGCAATCAATGACGTAGAAGCTTACTTTGCCAAAGCGCCTTTTCCCTGTGTAGACGGTGTATCTATGGCCTATCCGTTATATGGCATCCAGGCACCCGAACTGAAGGGCGCGAATATTATCGATGGTATGGGAAATGATGTTTTTATTGGGCACATTCCCTCCGTTGATGAATTCAAGAAGCAGAAGCTTTCCCGTTTTTTGCAGTACCTGAGGCCGCTAGGCGATCGAACTGCTTCTGACGGGTTTCTCCACGCGGCAGCCAAGCACAGAGTCGAACACACTGGGTTGAATGGCTTTTCTTTATCGGATGCGAGAAAAATTTATCCGGAATCAACGGATATATCCGGCTCCTGGCGTAGCTTTGATACGGGGCAGGATTATCTTGATCTGCGGGCAGAGGTTCGCGGGCGGGCGATTGATCAGGAAATTTTTATTCGAAAGGTCAGAAACTTCACGGATGCATATGGCGGTAATCTGGTTTTGCCCTGGGCTTCCGAGAAGGTTGCCTCGTTGTTTTCAACGCTACCCGAGGAACTGCTTTTTGACCGCTCCGCGCTTCGCAACAAGCTGATGTTGAGAGATCTGTTGAAAACACGCTTGGGATTGGATAGCGATAAACTGGGGAAACTGGGATTTTCCTACAACAGAGCGTCGGTGGTTTTCAATAATTGGGCCTGGGCGCACTCTGTTATTTGTTCATGTGGGCTTTGGTGTACCGAAGCGGTGAGTCGGCTGGTTCAGAGGCTTCAGCGCGCGGCGCATGGGCAAGGCCGAGAGGCGCAGGTGGCTCTGGGGCTGATCTACCGCCTGCTTCTGATCTCACTTTGGCACAGCAATTCTCGTTTTCTTGATCAAAGGAATGGATAGTATGGTTCAGCAGGGAGAGCGCATTGCCATTTTCGTTCCATCACTTGGCGGAGGTGGTGCAGAACGGGTGATGGTAACCCTGGCCAATGCCTTTGCCGAGACGGGATATAAAGTGGACCTTGTGCTGGCCAGAGCCGAGGGGGAATATCTCAATCAGCTTCGCCCAGAGTTGAGGGTGATTGACCTGAAGTCTGCCCGAGTGATGTCCTCTGTCCCGGCTCTGGTTCGGTACCTTCGTGAGTCTAAACCTGCGGTTGTCTTATCTGCTTTAACCCATGCCAACCTGGCGGCGATTCTGGCGCGCCTGTTTGCGCGCGTGAAGTTCCGGCTTGTTGTTAGCGAGAGAGCAAATCTTTCTGTTTCTGCGGCTAAGGCAAATTCCCTGCGAATGATGTTGATAAAACGCCTGGTTGCCATGGCCTACCCTTATGCCGACCACGTGATTACGGTATCCAGGGGTGTCGCCGATGATCTTGTTAATGAATTGGGTATCTCGGCTTCGAAAGTGACGGCGGTTTACAATCCGGTTGTCGACGATAGGTTGTTGGCTCTGAGCCACGAGCCCGTGAGTGATCCCTGGTTTGATGATCCATCGGTGCCCGTTGTTGTGGGTGCCGGTAGGTTGGCGCGGCAAAAGGATTTTGCGACCCTGATTCGGGCAATTGGTTTGGTAAATGAACACCAGCCGGTCAGGCTTGTGATTCTGGGTGAGGGGGATCTGAGAGAGGAGCTTTCGGAGCTTATTGAGAGTGAGGGTTACACGGGTTTTGTTCGGCTCGCGGGATTTCAGGACAACCCTTTTGCGTATATGCGAAAGGCGTCTTTGTTTGTGTTGTCTTCTGCCTGGGAGGGGCTGCCGGGCACTTTGATCCAGGCTATGGCGTGTGGTGTGCCCGTGGTGTCAACCGATTGTCCGGATGGGCCTGCCGAGATCCTTGAAGGAGGTCGTTGGGGGCGTTTGGTGCCTATTGGGGATGCACAGACTATGGCAGCAGCGATTGAAAAGACGCTCAATAACGAGGAGTGTCCCAACGTGTACGAGCGAGCACTGAATTTTTCGGTAGATAATGCAGTTAAGCGATACCTTGACATTCTGCTGCCATGGAATAACAAACCCCAAAATCGGATTGAGAGCCATTCGAGGGAAGGTAAGTAAGGTGACAATAGTGGCTAACGAACAAGGATTGTCGGGTATCGCAGGGTACGAGCAATGGTGGCGCGATCTTGAGGGACATCTGGGCGGGATCTACCCGTTCTATGATCGGAACTGTCCAGATTTCTATTCGCTTGACCCTGCACCGGTATTAGCTCGAAAGGTCGATAGAGGAGAGCCGTTAGCGCTTGATGCCTCCGCAGTAGCGTGCAAAGTGTGTCTGCCCTATTTGCTGGGTAACCGGACGCTTGTAAAGGGTATCGAGAGAGCGCCTTGGATGGAACGTCTGGCCGCCGCCGGGGAGTGGGAACTGATGCCGTTGCCTGCGCACGGTAATCTGAACCCTGGGCCAGATGATTTTGTCGCTCGATTTGTCTCTGCGCTCCAGGTCGAGCTGGAGTCATATATTGGCAACTCCAGTTCCGTCGGAATACTGTTGAGTGGTGGAATGGACAGCCGCGTTGTGGCCGGTGTTCTGCGGAAAGTGCAGGAGTGCAACCCTGGTAAGTTTTCGGTGGTTGCGCTCACCTGGGGAGATGCCGGCAGCCGCGACGTGGTTTATGCGGAAAGAATCGCCAGGCAGTTCGGCTGGGATCTGAAACACTTTCCGCTCACGGCCGAGTCCCTGGCCCGGAATGTTGAAATTGCGGGGAAGGCCGGGGCGGAGGTCTCCGGGTTGCATTTGCACGCTATGCCCGATATTGCAGAAGTGGATGGCCTTGATCTGGTTCTTGCCGGTAGTTACGGAGACAGCGTTGGGCGCGCCGAGTTTTCCGGGAAGCGGGTTAATGAATTAAAGCCCATTTTGCCCTCCAATATTGATCCGTTTGGTGTTTTGAAGACCGGAGTCAGGCTTTCCGTTATCGACGACCTGTTGGGCGATGCCCGTGCGTCCTGCCATTTTCGAGAGGGTGATAGTCCCATCCGTACTTTCGAAATAGAGCAGGAAATGCATTACATGCGGCGAATGCTTCAGAGCTGTATGTTTCAGATTGCCAGAAACACACCTCTTTACCAGATGTTCACTGCTCCTTCGGTGTTCGGGATGATGTGGCAACTGGCGCCTGAGATCCGGGGAGACCGTTGGTATGAGCGGATTTTGCAGGTTCTTCCGGGGCGCTTGTTGGACATTCCCTGGGCTCGAACCGGCGGCCGGTATCTGGACCATTCTTCCGAAACTGATGGATTGCCGAAGTCTTATCATTCCTACGGGCGCTGGCTGCGCAATGACCTCAGGGATGTCGTGATTTCGCGCGTCAATGACGATCGCATTAGGGGGCTGGGTCTGTTCAATAACAGGGGGCTCGATTTCGCGCTTAAGGCATGGGCGAGTGCCCGTACTGAGGGTAGCAATTCACTGGACGAGCTCATGGCCTGGCTGGCTTCGCTTCATACGTTTCTTGCCAGCTACCCGGTGACTTGCGAGCGTGCCCCCGATAATCCCTTCCGGGATACCTTCTCGGTTCTTCGTGGCGGCTTGTATGGCCAGGCTTACATTCGCGCTCGCAACTTTTTAAGGGACTGAATGTTGACGGTGTTGGAAGTAAAGCAACTTGCCAGGAGGCTGTGTTGACGGACCTTGCTATTGCATGTGCGTTGTTGTTTGGTCTGGTTTGCGGAGTGCTTGCGGTTGCACATAGCCTCTCTGTTGGTCGTATAACGATGCTCGACTGGGCTCTGATGGCCTTGGGGGGCATGTATGGCTTGGGCTGGGCCATTGTTATGGCTGGTTCCAGAGCTGGCTTGAATCCGCTCTGGGATGATTGGCTGGTGCCCAATTCTTCGGTTTACTTCCTTCACACTGTCTCGGCTGTGGTCCTTACCTTCGGTGTGATTCTCGGTTGGTATGCAACAGACCGGTGTTGGGGAGCCAAAACCGCTGCACTGCGCTCTTCCCGCCATCCGACTTTGGCTACATGGGCATCTGCCTTTTGGCTAATACTGTTTATTGCTGTGGTTTTGCAGTGGCTCTATACGTACGTTTATGGCGGTTTTTTCGGGATTCTGAGTTATTCCGCTGATATTCGCTCCGGTATTTTTCCTGTTGATAATCCTTTGAGCTTTTTGCAACCTTTTGGCGGGTTGTCGCTCATCTCTGCGCTCGGGTTCTGGGGGATATGGATTTCGGGAAAGCGAAGTCTGTGGTTGTTTTTGGGCCTTGTGTTTTCTTTCATCTTCAGCAATTACATACTTTACAGCTGGCTTGGGCGGATGGGCTTTCTTGTCTTCATCGCAGCCTTCCCGCTCGGATATGCGATTGCTCGCATACGCAGCCCGCTGACCCTGTTGGCAGTATGTATTGGCGGCTTCTCCCTGCTTTTGCTCTGCGCTTACCTTGTTAGTGTTTCCATGGGAATTAAGTCCGCAGACAGTCTCTTGGCGTTTCTTGCCCGGGAGTTGTCTTTCCCGTTTGTAAGCTTTTTTGCCCAGCTGCGTTTGGGCGAGAACCTGTTCCTTGGGTTTAAGGACTTTATTGCGGCACCTTTGTATCTTTTGCCGTCGTCGCTGTGGCTACAGTGGCTGGAGCCGATTGGCCAGGTCAATACAGCGGTGATCATGGGGGC
The DNA here is from genome assembly GCF_056857715.1 of Marinobacter sp. L-13. Classification (NCBI taxonomy): domain Bacteria; kingdom Pseudomonadati; phylum Pseudomonadota; class Gammaproteobacteria; order Pseudomonadales; family Marinobacteraceae; genus Marinobacter; species Marinobacter sp. L-13. Next base: position 168,025 of record NZ_JBSXNQ010000055.1, on the reverse strand, counting down.
TCCGAAAGGTGAAGAGGGGGTAACGGGTGCCATTCCCGTTGATTTGCTCACGGCTGGAATCATGCAGGTGCATGTGGTCGGTATTCCATTGGTAGGTGTGCTTTTTGGTGTATTGATTCGTTTCGTACAGTTTCTGGTTGATCGAATTCCATTTCTCGGAATCAGGGCAGTGTTTCACGCCTATTTGGCTCTCAAGATTGCCGTGTTGGCAGCATTCTATGCTCAGCCCAATCAAGTGGTTGCCGGTAATTTTTCACTTATTGCAGGCGCCTTGGTGATTGTCTTTTGTCTGTGCGTGGGGCGCGTTTATGTCTTCAGGTCGCGGGAGGGTGCAGAGCTCTCCGCCGAGGCGCGATCATGAGAGTTACCCACGTGATTACCAGCCTCGACAGCGGAGGCGCGGAAGGTGTTTTAGCCCGGCTTTGCCTGGCTGATAAACAGAATACCCATAGCGTCATTTCACTGATGGATGGTGGGGTGTATGGCGAAACGCTAGAGAGCGCCGGTGTGCCGGTTTATCCGGTTGGCATGGCGCGAGGACGGTTAACCCCCGGAGGGTTCTGGCGCCTCTGGAGGTTTATACGGCGTGAGAATCCTGATGTGTTGCAAACCTGGATGTATCATGGCGATTTCTTGGGTGGGCTTGCAGGAAAACTGGCAGGGGTTCGCAATATCGTTTGGGGAATTCGCAACACGGACTTGTCGCCCGGCAAGTCGAGCCGGGCGACAATTGTGATTGCCCGCCTGTGCGCCAAGTTATCTTGCCGGGTCCCGGCCAAAATTGCAGTATGCGCTGAGAAAGCGGTAGATGTGCATGCCCGCCTTGGCTATGCAAGAGATAAGATGGTGACAATTCCCAACGGATATGACTTGAGCCGGTTTAAACCAGAGGCGAGGGCCGGGAGGGCTATTAGAGCGGAATTGTCGCTGGGAGAAGAAGATTACGTTTTGGGCATGGTCGCTCGTTTCGATCCTTTCAAAGACCATAAAACCCTGATTGCCGCCCTTCGGATTTTGGCGGAACGCGGAGTCGGCTTCCACTGTGTGTTGATTGGTAGCGGTATGGAGAGCGACAACAGGGAGCTTGTAAATTCCATAGAGCAAGCAGGGCTGTCTTCCAGAATCTCTCTGCTAGGCCGAAGATCCGATATTCCGGATGTTATGAACTCGCTGGACTTGCATGTTTTATCCAGTTCCAGCGAGGCGTTTCCCAATGTGGTTGCAGAGGCCATGGCTTGCGCAATTCCCTGTGTTTCCACAGACGTTGGTGATGCCGCGCTAATTGTGGGCGAAACCGGATGGGTTGTTCCGCCGGGAGACCCTTTGGCAATCGCTGAGGCCTTATGCGAAGCGCAGGCGGAGAGAATCTTGCCGGAGAACTGGCTGGCCCGTAAAAAGCGTGCGAGACAGCGTATAGAAAAAGATTTCGCGATGGACACGATGGTGTCGAGATTCCAGGGCCTCTGGCATGAAGTACTGACGGGCGCAGGGAGGGGCTCTTCATGAAGATCGCCTATGTGATCACCCGGTCTGATGTTTTGGGTGGAGCAAGCGTTCACTTATTGGATCTGGCCGAAGGCGTTCAGAAGCTGGGGCATGAAGTGACAATTTTCGTGGGCGGTAATGGCCTGGTGGTGGATCGCGCAAGGGAAAGAGGTCTTGATTGCCAGCCTTTGGAGCATCTTGTTCGTGAGATTTCTCCGTTTAGGGATGTTTTCGGTTTTATAGAAGTGCGACAGAGGCTCAAGAAATTGGCGCCGGATGTTGTTCATGTTCACTCAGCAAAGGCCGGCATTCTTGGGCGTCTTGCGGCTCGTTCCCTGGGTATTCCGGTAATCTACACGGCTCATGGGTGGCCCTTCACTGAAGGGGTTTCTGAGCGTAGCAGAAGGCTCTATACAACGATCGAGCGTGTGATGGCCAGATTCACGCAGCGCATCATAACGGTTTCGGATTATGATCGTTCAATAGCGCTTGCGGCTTCCGTTGGTGATCCGCATCTGATTGTTACTGTTCACAATGGTATTCCTGAAATACCACCGGAATTAAGAAAGCAGCCTTATGGGCATGGCGCTGTGCGCCTGATTATGGTGGCGCGCTTTGAAGAGCCCAAAAATCATGGTGCCTTGTTTGAAGCACTTCAGGCTTTGGCAGACGAGAACTGGCATCTGGAGCTGGTTGGCGATGGTCCTAATTTCGAGAAGATGAAATCATTAGCTTCAGACCTGACGCTGGCCGAAAAGGTTACCTTTATCGGTGCCAGCGATAACGTTCCTGAAAGGTTGTCCTGTTCAGATGCTCTCTTGCTTGTCTCACGCTGGGAGGGACTGCCTTTGACCATCCTTGAAGCCATGCGGGCAGGGCTGCCGGTTATAGCGTCGGATGTTGGTGGGGTTAGCGAGGCTGTGGCGGATGGTGAAACGGGGTATTTGGTGCCAAGGGATGCCATCAGAGGACTCAGAGACAAAATCTCAAAGCTATTGCAATCCGATTACTTGAGAGAACAACTGGGCCGCTCAGGCAGGCTGCGCTATGAACGGGAATTTACCTTCAGGCTCATGCTGGATCGCACTATCGCTGTCTATCACTCGGTTTTGGGGGAGTCGAAGTGAGAGTTCTCGTTACCGGTGCCTCTGGTTTCGTTGGGAGAGCGTTGGTTGATGAAATCCTTGCCAGGGGCCAGCAAGAGGTTCTGGGAACGGTAAGGCGCGCGCCAAAAAACGCGAAATGCAGACTTTTTGAAACCGGGGACCTGGCAGCGTCGCCAGACTGGAGCAACGCTCTGGAAGGCACTGATGTCGTTATTCATTTAGCTGGTAGGGCTCATGTTCTAAGTGACGCAGGTGCCGACCGATTAAATGAGTTTCGCAAGATTAACGTCGATGCAACCGTTAGTCTTGCGAAGGCAGCCGTCAAGGCAGGAGTGAGGAGGTTTGTTTTTGTCAGTTCAATTGGCGTGAATGGAGCAAAGACCAGCGGAGCTGCCTTTTCGGAAGACTGCGAGCCTTTGCCTGTTGCAGATTATGCGTTCTCGAAGCTGGAGGCTGAGCAACAGTTACGGACCGTTCTGAATGAGACGGACGTGGAACTCGTGATTGTAAGGCCACCATTAGTCTATGCAGGGCATGCACCGGGTAACTTTCGGCGTTTGTTAAAGCTGGTTTCTACAGGTCTTCCACTTCCATTTGGCAAGGTGCGGAATGCTCGCACCATGGTAGCTCTGGATAATCTTGTTGATCTGCTTATTTGCTGTATCGATCATCCTCGCGCTGCGAATGAGGTGTTTTTGTGTGCGGATAATGAGTCCATATCTTTGCCCGAGATGGTTCGATTGCTCGCCGACGGAATGGGGCGCAAAACGAGGCTAATTCCCTTTCCTGTTTTTTTTCTGAAGCTGGCAGCAGCGCTTCTGCGTAAACGATCTGTCATTGATCAGCTCTGTAGCTCACTGGTTGTTAATAATTTAAAGACGAAGCAATTTTTGGGCTGGGCCCCGGTCGTTGATGCGAAAAGTGCTTTGAGAGCTGCCGGACGAGATTACATGATTATGGAAAAGGAAAGGCTGCAATGAGCGTCTTGCTTGTTCTACCTACCGCATTTTTACTGGCCTTGGTTTTAACTGGATTTTTGCGCTGGTTCGCCCTCCGCAGAAAACTATTGGATATACCGAACCACCGCAGCTCGCATTCTGTGCCGACCCCAAGGGGAGGAGGGCTGGCAATTGTAGTGAGTTTTCTTCTAGGACTTTTCGCTATTTATCTTCATAACAGCATCAATGTAGCGGCGCTTCTAGCGCTCGGGGGTTCCGGCTTACTGATTGCGCTGATTGGGTTTATGGATGACCTGGGGCATGTTGCCGCCCGCTGGCGGCTGATGGGGCACTTCGGTAGCGCCGTCTTCGGTCTATATTGGCTGGGTGGTATGCCAGAGCTCGAGTTAGCCGGTTTATCGTTTGAAACTGGCGTGCTTACAGCTCTCCTCGGGACTCTGTATCTCGTATGGTTGCTCAATCTATACAATTTTATGGATGGCATCGATGGTATTGCGTCAGTGGAGGCCGTTACGGTATGCGCTGGTGCTGCTTTGCTCTACTACCTTTCAGGGACCGCGGCCTTGGCTTTACCCGTTGTCCTGCTGGCAGTATGCACGATTGGGTTTCTTGTATGGAATTTTCCGCCTGCCAAGATTTTTATGGGCGATGCAGGTAGCGGCTTTATCGGCATTACTCTGGGCATGATGTCACTGCAGGCTGGATGGAATAACCCGCTGTTGTTCTGGGGCTGGCTCATCTTGCTCGGCGTTTTTATTGTCGATGCAACGGTTACTTTGGGTCGCCGGTTGCTGAGAGGCGAGAAAGTTTATGAGGCGCACCGAAGTCATGGCTATCAGCATGCTGCGCGACGATACGGAAATCACAAAGTGGTAACTGGCGGTGTGGCTGTTATAAATATAGTGTGGCTCTTACCTTTTTCAATTCTGGTTGCGTTGGGGCTGTTGGAGCCGTGGAAAGGGTTGGCCATTTCTTACGCGCCACTGGTGCTTCTTGCTTTCAGATTCAACGCTGGCCAGCAGAATGTTCGTGATTAAGGATGAGTCGATTTATGGTTGAGCAACGGGATGCTGGAAACCAGGAGCGTTACCCAGAAACCAGTCTTGTGGATCTCGCGAAGATTGTAGTCAGGCGACGAAGAATTGTTTACGGAACATTTTGCCTGATATTTCTTGCCGGCCTGGTCTTTGCTCTTTTGTCTGAAACAAGATTCAGATACACGACCATTTATAGCCTCGGGCAACCTGAAAAGGTCGGATCCAAAGAGCTTCTCGACGTTTTGATTTCAGACCTGGAGAACCGAGTGCTTCCGCGAGTAAAAAAGGCCTTTCTGGAGGATCATAAGCGCAAGCTCCCTTTTGACCTTTCCGTTAAGACGTCTGCACATGACTCTGTTCTTATAATCAATTCAGACGCCAGTCAGATCCACAGCGGACTGGTTCTCGATACGCATAAAAGCATTGCGCAGGCGCTTGTAGAAAGAGAAGAACGGTTTTTATCGCTGGCGAGGGTGCAACTTGAGTCTCGACTGGAAGGTATCAATGCACTGATTAATCGCCTTCAGGAAATCGACGATCCGGGGCTTCCTCTGGCTGACGCCCTTGCAAACAGAACAGAAATTCAAGTGAAACTCTCCTCTGAAAGAAAGGGAGAGGTTATTGCTATTGCCCGCGAGAGCCTTGATAAGGTGTCAGGATCTCGGGCCCTTATCGGTGTAATAACCGTGATGTTTGCACTTGTTATGGGAATACTTGCCGCCTTCCTGTGGGAGTTTGTATTTAAAGTTCGTGAATCTCTTCAATCTGGCCGGGAGGGCTCAAATTGAAGGATACCAAAACAAGGTATTGGTTGAACTGTATTTTGGGATGGTCCAGACCAAGGAAAAGACTGGTTGCTCTGGCTGTTGATACGGTTTTTTTGTTGTTTGCCATGTGGGCAGCCTTTGCTTTGCGTCTTGAAAATAAAAGTTGGTTACCATCAGATGCACAGGCTCTGCTGTTCGGTTCAACCCTGGTTTTTACACTTCTGGTTTTTGTAAAGCTTGGACTCTACCGCGCCGTTATTCGCTATATTAGCGAGCGCGCGCTAGTGGCAATTATTGCTGGCATTTCTCTTTCCGCACTTTTTCTGATCGTCTTCGGATTTTTGTTGCAGGCGTTTGTGCCACGCTCAGTTCCGGTGCTTTATGGTGCCTTCGCGTTTTTCTTTGTCGCCGGTACCCGTTTCGCGGTTCGCGCTGTCGTGAATTTTCCTGCGTCCAAAAGCAAGATGCCTGTTCTCGTTGTGGGAACTGGTGAGACCGGGTTGCAACTGGCCTCTGCTTTGTCGAAAGGTATGGAATACAAGCCCGTTGCTTTCATCGCGCTGGAAGAAGCTCAGCACCGATCAAACATCGGCGGAATGCCTGTATACGGTCGAAAGCATCTGGTGAGGGCCGTACGAGAGAATATGGGAGCGCGCGTTCTGTTGGCGCTTGATGAGCGCGATTTCGACCAGCGAAAATCCCTGCTCTCCGAACTTGAGGGGTTAAATGTAGAGGTTCAGACCGTCCCGTCCATGTCAGAATTGGTCGCCGGGCAGGCAAGAATTAACGACATCCGGGACCTGGATATTGAAGATCTGCTTGGCCGCGATCCGGTTCGTCCGGACTCCGCCATAGTGGCCGGAAGTTTGTATCAGAAAGCGGTCTTGGTTACTGGTGCGGGTGGTTCGATCGGTTCCGAGCTGTGTCGACAAATAATACGCCACCGCCCGAAGAGTCTGACGTTGTTTGAACAATCAGAGTATTCACTGTATGCGATCGAGCGGGAGCTTCAATCTATCAACCAGATTGAGGGTTTGGGCGTGTCTTTGCATGCGGTGTTGGGTAGCGTGACGCATAGGCGGCGCTGCGAAGCTGTAATGACGGCATTTGCTATACAGACCGTTTATCATGCTGCCGCCTACAAGCATGTTCCTCTGGTAGAGCAAAACATTATTGAAGGCGTTCAGAACAACGTTTTTGGCACTGCCCATACTGCTGAAGCCGCCATTGCCGCAGGGGTTGAGAGATTTGTGCTGATCTCTACAGATAAAGCAGTACGGCCTACAAATGTGATGGGCGCGAGTAAGCGGATGGCAGAGTTAGTCCTCCAGGGGTTGGCTGCGAGACAGACCAATACTATTTTTTCGATGGTGAGATTTGGCAATGTGCTCGGATCCTCGGGCTCGGTTGTACCTTTGTTCAGGGATCAGATTCGCGACGGGGGGCCGGTCACTGTCACCCACCCGGATATCATTCGCTATTTTATGACTATTCCCGAAGCCAGCCAGCTGGTTTTGCAAGCTGGCAGTATGGGGCGTGGCGGTGAGGTGTTTGTTTTGGACATGGGCGATCCCGTCAGAATTGCGGATCTGGCCCATAAAATGATTCATTTGATGGGTCTGGTGGCGAAAACCCCGGACCGCCCCGATGGCGAGATAGAAATTGTATATACGGGCTTGAGACCTGGGGAAAAACTGTATGAGGAGCTTTTGATCGGCGACGATCCTCAGGGTACGGCGCATCCTCGCATTATGATGGCTCGGGAGTCGGCGATGAAGTGGGAAGATGTAGATCAGGCTCTACAGGAACTAAGGCGAGCGAGCCAAGAGTTCGATTGCGAAGGTGTTCTTCAGATTTTGAAGGATGCGCCAACAGGCTTTGCGCCTAACGGCGATGTTTCAGATTTGGTGTGGTGCAGAGGGGAGCAAGCTTCACCAATTCTCAATACCGATTCAGAAAATGTGCGGCAGTTTCCGGCCTGAGCTTTGTAAATCCAAAAATTGAGTGGAATAAAACCGGACAGGGGCAGATCGGGAAGATCTCGCCCCTTTTTTCTTCTATCATGCAGGGATACTTTTGGCTGACCATTTGCGCCGAAATATAAAGACCAGAGGCACGTGACACCCGATGTTTGAAAACAGCTCCATACTGATCACCGGCGGTACAGGCTCCTTTGGCCATACCTTCGTTCCTATGCTCCTTGAGCGCTTCAATCCGCGAAAAGTGATCATTTTCTCCCGGGATGAGATGAAACAGTGGGAGATGGCCAAGAAATTTGCCGGCGATCACCGCGTTCGGTTTTTTATCGGTGATGTGCGCGACAAAGATCGCCTGTACCGGGCGCTGGATGGTGTGGATTACGTGGTGCATGCAGCAGCCACCAAGATTGTTCCAACCGCGGAATACAATCCCTTTGAGTGCATCAAGACGAATATCAACGGTGCCATGAACCTGATCGATGCCTGTATCGATAAAGGTGTGAAACGTGTTGTCGCTCTCTCGACGGATAAAGCCAGCAGCCCGATCAACCTGTATGGCGCTACCAAGCTGGCCTCAGACAAATTGTTTGTGTCTGGTAATTCCTACGCGGGCGGCCACGATACCCGCTTTGCGGTGGTGCGCTACGGCAATGTGATGGGGTCCCGTGGGTCGGTCATTCCATTTTTCATGTCGGTTAAGGATCAGGGCGTGTTGCCCATTACCGACGAGCGGATGACCCGCTTTATGATTTCGTTGGAAGAGGGTGTGGAGCTGGTGTGGCACGCCTTTGAGGATATGGAGGGTGGGGAAATCTACGTAAAGAAAATCCCTTCCATGAAGGTGACCGATCTTGCCCGGGTAGTCGCTCCGGATGCCAAACACGAGATCGTCGGCATCCGCCCCGGCGAGAAGCTACATGAGCAGATGATAGGTGCCGAGGATTCCTATTACACCTACGAGTATCCCGAGCACTTCAAGATTCTTCCTGCTATTCATGACTGGAGCGCCGATGCTGCGCGCATCAAGGACGGCAAGAAAGTGCCTGAGGGATTTGTTTATTCCAGTGACAACAACACGGAATGGATGTCTCAAGATGACCTGCAGGCCTGGATTGATGCCAACCGGGAAAAAATCGGGAGTATCTGATTGATGATTCCTTACGGTCGCCAGGAGATTACCCAACAGGATATTGATGCCGTTGTTGAGGTTCTCAAATCGGACTTCCTGACCCAGGGCCCGAAAGTTCCCGAGTTTGAGAACATTGTGGCCAGCCATGTGGGTGCGAAGTTTGGCGTGGCTGTAAATAGCGCAACCTCAGCCTTGCACATTGCCTGCGCGGCTGTTGGCTTGGGAGAAGGGGACTGGCTGTGGACCTCGCCGGTCACGTTTGTTGCCTCGGCCAACTGTGGTCTTTATTGCGGTGCAAAGGTGGATTTCGTCGATATCGACCCCCGCACTTACAACCTCTGCCCGGATGCGCTTGAGCGAAAGCTGGAACAGGCCAGGGAGCAAGATCGTCTGCCCAAGGTGGTTGTGCCTGTTCACCTGTGTGGCCAGCCTTGCGACATGGAACGGATCAAGGCGTTGTCTGAGCGTTATGGCTTTCGCATTGTCGAGGACGCGTCCCACGCCATTGGTGGCAAGTATCAGGGCGAGTTCATTGGCAGCGGCCGGTACAGCGATATCACGGTGTTCAGTTTTCATCCGGTAAAAATTGTGACAACTGCGGAAGGTGGCATGGCTGTCACCAATGATGCAGAACTGGCGCAGCGCACGGAGATGCTCCGCAGCCATGGCATAACCCGCGACCCTGCCCGCATGACCCATGAGCCAGACGGCCCCTGGTACTATCAGCAGGTGGACCTGGGCTTTAACTACCGTATGACAGAGTTGCAGGCGGCCCTGGGTGTCAGTCAGATGGCGCGGCTCGACGACTTCGTGAAGCGTCGGCATGAACTGGCCCGGCGATACGATGAACTGTTGGCGGATTTGCCGGTACTGAGCCCATGGCAGCATCCGGACAGCTATTCCGGCCTTCACCTTTACGTAATCCGACTGAAATTGGGAGAGATTCGTGCCAGCCACCGTGAGGTATTCGAATCGCTGAGGGAGCAGGGAGTTGGCGTAAACCTGCATTACATCCCCGTCCACACCCAGCCCTTCTACGAGGCCATGGGCTTCGCGCCCGATGACTTTCCGGAATCCATGCGTTATTACAAAGAGGCGATCAGCATTCCCATGTTTCACGGGTTGACCTTTGAACAGCAGGATGCAGTGGTTGCGGCGTTGAAGGCAGCGCTGACGTGAAACGGGTTGCCGTTCTGCAAGCTCGTTCAAACTCTTCAAGACTTCCAGGCAAGGTTCTTTTACCCGTTGGCGGCATGCCGATGGCAGTCCTCGCCGCCAGACGAGCGGGTAACAAAGGCTGTGATGTTCTGGTGGCTACCTCAAATGAGTCAACAGACGATTGCCTGGCCGATACGATTGAAAGCGCAGGCATCCGGTGTTTTCGGGGAGAACTCGATAACACTCTGGCCAGGATCGTATCTGCCCTTGCAGATTATGGAGATGATACCTGCGTCTTCCGGCTCACTTCAGACAATGTCCTTCCGGATGGTCAACTGCTGGATGACCTGTATGAAGAGTTCATAAAGCAAAAACTGGATTACCTCTGTTGCAACGGGGAGTCATCCGGATTGCCTTACGGGGTAAGCGTTGAGCTGACTTGGCTAAAGCACCTGAGAGCGGCGCTGACTTCGACTTCTGAACCACATGACCTTGAACATGTGACTCCCTGGGTGCGCCGTCAATTCGGTGACACCTATTTTCAGCGTTATCGGGAGCTGGGCAAAGGCCATTTCCGGGCGACGGTGGATTGCTACGATGACTACGTCGCGGTGCAACAGATTTTCCGGGACGTTCCAGACCCGGTTAACCATCCCTGGATGGATCTTGTGCAGACACTGGAGGGGGCGAGGTTCCAGCCTGTTGGTCGCCGTCCCTGCGCCAGATTGGTGGTAGGCACCGCCCAGTTGGGCATGAATTATGGTATTGCGAATGCTGCGGGGATGCCTTCGCTGGGCACTGCCGAGACCATTCTGAAGACAGCGATTGGTAGTGGCTCGGGCTACCTTGATACAGCGCGTGCGTATGGTCAGAGCGAAGAGGTGGTAGGTCGTGCTCTGGCCTCAGGCTGGGAGGGGCGAGCGAAAATTATCACGAAGCTTTCCCCCTTGGCCGAATGCCCTGAAAAAGCCTCCTCCGAAGTGGTCAGAGCGTTTGTCGAAAACAGTATCTTCCATTCTATGTCCTGTTTGCGAACAAACCGGCTGGATGCTTTGCTTTTGCACCGAGCATCGCATTTATCGGATTGGGATGGGGCAGTATGGTCCTGTCTCTGCGATATGAGGTCACAAGGGATGATTGGTACGCTCGGCGTATCTGTCCAATCTCCGGAAGAGCTGGTGGAAAGCCTTTCAATGCCGGAAGTCGGGTTGATTCAGATGCCATTCCATATTCTGGATTGGCGATGGGATCATCTGATTGAAAAAATTAAGGAGGCGCGGGTCAACCGTGGGGTCGTGATACATGTTCGTAGCTCCCTGCTTCAGGGCCTCCTGGTTTCAGAAAAGCCCGCATTGTGGCGACAAGCTGGAGAACAGGAGCCTGAGCTCCGTATTCAATGGCTGACTGATACCGCTCGCCAGCTCGGATGTGAGTCGGTTTCAGAACTCTGCATACGGTATTGTCTGGCGCATGATTGGATCGATGGTGTGGTTATTGGTATGGAAAGCCTGGCTCAGCTGAAACAGAACATCGCGGTGTTTGATAAATCGGGGCTGGAGCCTGATCAGGTCCGTTTTATTGGAGAACATCGCCCGTTGCTTGCCGAACGCACCCTGGATCCCTCCTGCTGGAGTAATTAACAATGACGGGCGACCAATCCCTGTTTTCGCTGGCTGGAAGAACTGCCCTGATAACGGGCGCGACGGGTCATTTAGGTTCTGTAATGGCCGAGGCGATGGCCGGCGCAGGTGCCCGAGTTCTGGTTAATGGGAGAGATTCTCAGAAGTGCGAATCTTTGTCCTCAGAGCTTCGCTCAAAGGGCTTTGATGCCGTGGCTGCTGTCTTTGATGTATCCGACCGGCAAGCTGTCGCGGAGTTCTTCGAGAACAAGGGACCGGATAAGTTGCACGTGCTGGTCAATAATGCGTATACCGGAGGTGCAGGCTGCATCGAATCTGCATCGCCCGAGAGTTTCGCGCAGAGCTATGAGGTTTCGGTTGTCGCCTCCCACTTTCTTTTTCAGCAGGCCTTGCCTGCGCTTCGCCGGGCGGTTGCGAAAGATGGCGACGCTTCGGTTATCAATATCAGTTCCATGTACGGTGTTGTGAGTCCGGATCAGAGACTCTACCCAAATGCCGAATCGGCAAATCCCCCGTTCTATGGCGCAGCCAAGGCAGCACTTCTGCAATGGACACGTTACGCTGCGTGTGAATTCGGCAAGGAAGGCCTCCGGATAAATGCGATATGCCCTGGCCCGTTTCCTGCCAGGAGCGTTCAGGATACGTCTCCGGAGTTTATTGAGACGCTGGCCGCCAGAGTCCCGATGGGGCGTATTGGTAGTGCCGCCGAGATTGCGGGTCCGACAGTGTTTCTAGCATCCTCGGCGTCGAGTTATATCAACGGCGCGAGCCTGATGGTTGATGGTGGGTGGACTGCTTGGTGATGCGCTGATGGAAGTGGCTTTCAGGGTCGATGCGTCGACGCTCATAGGTTCTGGTCACGTCATGCGCTGCTTGACTCTAGCAGAGGTGCTGGCAGATGCAGGCGCCCGTTGTTATTTCGTGATGCGGGAAAAGTCGGGAAGTCTCGAGAAGGTGGTACGCAGCAGGGGGCACCAGGTATTGATGCTTTCATCAGGCGAATCGGGGAAAACCACCGGGCCTTCCGAGAGTGAGCCAACCCATGCCAACTGGCTCGGTGTGAGCTGGGAAACGGATGCATCCGAGACTGTTCTGGCTTTGAAGGGCATTGAATTGGACTGGCTTGTGGTAGACCACTATGCGCTCGATTGCCGCTGGGAGTCTCAGGTTGGTGAATGTTCGAAGCGCCTGATGGTCATTGATGATCTTGCTGACCGGACGCACCACTGTGATTTGCTTCTGGACCAGAATCTCGGCCGTGAACCACACGATTACGCCGGTCTTGTACCGGATTACACAAAACGATTGATTGGCTCTGATTACGCGTTGCTTAGGCCCGAGTTCTCACGGGCACGTGCCCTGTCTGTTGAAGAAAGGAAAACCCGGGAGCCCGGGAACATCCTTGTTAGTATGGGGGGCGTGGATGCGGCCAATGTTACCGGCGATGTTTTGCGGGTATTGGATACCATCGGGGTTGTTGCCTCTTGCCGGGTTACCGTCGTTGTCGGGGCAGCCTGCCCTCATATCGACGAGGTAACAGATCAAGCGGAATCAATGCGTCTGGATACACGGGTGGTCGTAAATGCCAACAACATGGCGGAGCTGATGAGCCAGGCAGATCTTGCCATTGGTGCCGCTGGGGGTTCTGCCTGGGAACGCTGTTGCCTTGGTTTGCCCAGCTTGCTTGTGGTGATGGCCGACAACCAACGGCCGGGCGCTGAGGCGCTGAAACGGGCTGGCGCATCACTCAGCTTGGGGTGGCCGGACGCTATTGAAGAGACATTGCCCAGGACGATGCGTGAAGTATTCGCGCCCGGAAGGTTGCTTGAGATGAGTCAGAATGCTGCCGCAATCTGCGATGGCTTGGGTGTGCAGCGTGTGGCTGATGCCCTCCGGGAGGTTTCGGATGAGTAGTGGGCGGCTGAGACTTATGCACTCCGGGGACCTGGGGAGGGTTCGGAACTGGCGGAATCATCCCGATGTGCGCCAGTTTATGTACACCAGCCATGAGATCTCCCCGGAAGAGCATGCGCAGTGGTTTGCCCGGAACAGTGAAGTCCCCGGTGTGTGGCTGCTGATCTACGAGTTTGGTTCGGCCCCTGTAGGCTTTGTTAATATCTCTTCGACCCGCTGTGCCAAGGTTGCAGACTGGGGCTTCTATCTGGCACCGGATTCAGAGCCGGGAACCGGGCGGTCGCTTGGTGAAGCTGCCTTGAGGTACGCCTTCGAAGAGTTGGAATTGCATAAACTCTGTGGGCAGGCGCTCGGTTTTAACGAGCGGTCAGTCCGCTTCCATGAGCGTCTCGGATTTATCCGGGAAGGTGTCCTCAGAGAGCAACACTGCGACGGAGAACGTTATCACGACGTTATCTGTTTTGGCCTTCTGGCTGCCGAGTGGAAAAATTCGAAGTAAAGGTTTAAGGGCGTGTTTATGAGTGAAGCCAAAATTGTCATTGATGGTCGTGAAATTTCATCATCTCAGCCGCCTTACATAATTGCGGAGCTCTCAGCCAATCATAACGGCAAGCTCGAAACGGCACTGAAGATCATTGATGAAGCGGTTGATGCCGGGGCAGATGCGGTAAAACTGCAGACCTACCGGCCCGACACCATCACCCTGAATTCGGATGCCGATGATTTCAAAATCAAAGGGGGGCTTTGGGACGGTCGTACCCTCTACGAGTTATACGAAGAGGCCCACATGCCCTGGGAGTGGCATAAGCCTCTATTTGAGCGAGCCCGGGAGCGGGGCATCACGATTTTCAGTTCGCCCTTCGATACCACCGCCGTTGATCTGCTTGAGGAGCTCGGCGCTCCAGCCTATAAGATCGCATCATTTGAGGCTGTGGATCTGCCATTGATTGAGTATGTTGCCCGGACTGGTAAACCGATGATCATGTCCACCGGAATGGCGGATGCGGAGGAAATCCGGGAAGCCATTGATGCGGCGCGCGGAGCTGGCTGTAAACAGCTGGCGATTCTCCATTGTGTAAGTGGCTATCCGGCGCCGGCGGAAGACTATAATCTGCGAACCATTGTGGACATGAAGCAGCGTTTCGGCTTGGTGACAGGGCTCTCTGATCATACCCTGGATAACACAACGGCGATCACCAGCGTCGTGCTGGGCGCGGCGATCATTGAAAAGCACTTCACGCTTGATCGCTCTGGCGGTGGGCCGGATGATAGCTTTTCCCTGGAGCCTGAGGATCTCAAAGCGCTTTGCCGGGATAGCAAAACCGCGTGGAAGGCCCTTGGCGAGGTGAATTACGGTCGCAAATCCAGCGAGCAGGGTAACGCGCTGTTTCGTCGCTCCCTGTACTTTGTGAATGATATCAAGGCGGGTGACGTCATTTCCGGGGACGATGTGCGGAGTGTTCGCCCGGGCTTCGGGTTGGCGCCGAAGCACCTGAAAGCCGTTGTTGGCAAGAGAGCCGCACATGACATAAACAGGAACTCTCCGGTCAGGAAAGAAGACTTTCAGTAACGGGTGCTCAAACAGTAAATTTGCCCAAGGACTGGGGCAGTTTCAGAACTATCAACAAGGACGTTCAGCATGATCTCGATATCTCACCATGGCGCCACCTCTGGCGTAACCGGCTCTTGCCACGAACTCACTGTTGGTCACGCGGCCGAAAAGAGCGGCATCCTCATAGACTGCGGCCTGTTCCAGGGCCAGGACGAGGGCCGCGGTGCTTCTGCGTCTGATCTCTCCATTGATTTTCCCATTGATCATATCCGGGCCCTGGTGGTCACCCACGTGCATATCGACCACGTGGGGCGCATTCCCTATTTGCTGGCTGCGGGTTTCGATGGGCCCATTATTTGTTCCGAGCCTTCAGCCATTATGCTGCCGGAGATACTGGAGGATGCCCTGAAAATCGGTTTCACCCGCGACCGGCAACTGATTGATCGGGTTCTGGGAGTGATCCGTTCCCGCCTGGTGCCGGTGCCTTATGGCCAGTGGCATCCGGTGTTTGATGAGGATGATTGCTCGCTGTCGGTTCGGCTGCAGAGGGCTGGGCATATTCTGGGCTCGGCCTATGTTGAGTGTGATGCACGTGCGGGCGAATCTGAAGAACGGGTTGTGTTCAGTGGCGACCTCGGCGCGCCCCATGCTCCGTTGCTGCCTGAGCCCCAATCCCCCGAGCGAGCAGATCGGCTGGTGATCGAGAGTACTTATGGAGACAAAGACCATGAGGACCGGGAAACGCGGCGTTACCGATTGAAGGCGGTTCTGGAACACTCGCTGGAAGACGGCGGCACAGTGTTGGTGCCGGCATTCAGCATTGGGCGCACGCAGGAGTTGCTGTACGAGATTGAGGGCCTGATCAATGAGTTTGGTGGAGAGCTCTGGAGCAACCTGGAAATTGTTGTGGATTCGCCGCTGGCGGCGGAATTCACCCGAATCTATCGAGACCTGAAGCCCTACTGGGACGCTGAGGCCACAGACTTGGTGCGCCAGGGCCGGCATCCGCTCTCTTTTGAGCAACTCACGGTCATCAACTCCCACGAAGACCATTTGAACGCAGTGGATTACCTGGCCCGCTCCCATCGCCCTTGTGTGGTTCTGGCCGGTTCCGGCATGTGCGCCGGTGGTCGTGTGGTGAATTACCTTAAAGCGATGCTGGGGGATAAGCGGAACGATGTGCTGTTTGTGGGCTACCAGGCCGCGGGCACGCCAGGTCGGGATATTCTGACTTATGGTCCCCGTGGTGGCTGGGTGGAGCTGGATGGTGACCGCTATGATATCCGGGCCCGGATTCATCTGGTTGGCGGCTATTCGGCCCATGCTGGGCAGAGTGATTTGCTTCGGTTTGTTGAAGGTATTCCTGGAGCACCTACGGAAATTCGGGTGGTGCATGGGGATGAGGATGCGAAGGCGGCATTTCAGGTAAGGCTTCAACGGGTGTTGCCTGGCTCCCAAGTGCTGATCCCGGCGTAGCGAGGTTTTGATGCGCGCACGATTCGGGTATTGTTGGAAGTAACAGAACAGAACCGACAACGGTTTGAGGATGCTTGGCATGACTACTTCGCCTGAAAAAGTCTGGTTTGATGAAGATAATCTTTGGGTCATTCTCTCGGATGGTCGAACAATTGGTGCCCCGCTGGCCTGGTTCCCGCGTCTGCTGCACGCGGAACAAAAAGCCAGGGATGACTTTGAACTGAGTGTTCATGGTATTCACTGGGATTCGTTGGATGAGGATATCAGTATCCAGGGGTTGCTGGCTGGCCAAGGCGACCAAACCCACCCAAAACGTGATCACGCGGCCTGACATGGAAAAGATAAAGATTTTTGCCACTAAATCCACGAAAGAACACGAACAAAGACTGACTGATTAAAAGTCAGGGCTTCCTTGTCTTTCCCTTTCGTGTTCTTTCGTGGATTTAGTGGCAAAAATGTTCTTAAAAATAAGGATATAAGATGCTCAAGGAAAAAGAGCTTTGCTACCGTATTACCGGCTGTGTGTATGAGGTATACCGGCATCTGGGAGCAGGTTTTCTGGAGTCGGTCTACCAGAAGGCGTTGATTCAGGAGCTGCAGTTTGCCGGGTTGGCGGTGCAGTGTGAAGTGCCGGTGGTTATCCACTACAAAGGCGAGCCCATTGCCGAACACCGGGTCGATCTTTTGGTCGAGAACGCCGTCATCATCGAACTTAAAGCCCAGAAGCAAATGCCGATATCGGCGGAGCCGCAGTTAATCAACTACCTCAAAGCCACAGGGAAAGAGCTTGGTCTGTTGGTTAATTTTTCGTTTCCAAAGGCTGTGGTAAAGCGGGTGGTGTTATGACCAGGCCGGGTTTTTCATGGGAGGGCAGCCCCCTCCTTCACCAGGGATCTCTGGAAATTGTCGTCGATTCTTCTCTGGCGGCGGAATTCCCCCGGATATACCGGGATCTGAAGCCCTACTGGGACGCCATTGCCAGATATATATCGTGACCGGCACCTGCTAGAATTGTTTTTTCTGAAAAGCTGGCAGTTTTAATCGTTTTTTTGGCAGGATAATCATTTTGAGCACGATGGCGGGTGATGAAATTGGCTATGCATGGTTGGCAGCACGTTACGACGTGCAGGCAATCCAGCCGCTGCCGCTGGAGAGCCGTATCGGGCGTAGGCGCCAAACCTACGACCAGGCCGGCCGCCGCCTGGAATACTACACAGAGGCGATGCGCCCGCAAGGCACGCTGGGCGCGCACCTGACCTTCGCTTTAAAACACGAAGGGGTGGCGCTGGAGTTTCTGGCAAGGTTGTTTGGGGCATTGCCCGCAGAGGCGCTTGCTGACTGGATACGCTCTGAACCTACCGGCCAGTATGCCCGGCGTGCTGGTTTTCTCTACGAATGGCTAACCGGCAAGACTCTGGCAGTGGAGGGTGTCGGTGGCAACTATCGTGATGCGCTGGATCCCGAATTGTATGTTACGGCGGCTAACGGGGGGTGTCGTAACCGCCGCTGGCGGATTAATGACAACCTGCCGGGAACCCCTGAATTCTGCCCCCTTGTTCGTCGCACGACTTCAGTGTTGGAAGCCCGTCAATATGGAATCGCTGACAGGCTTTTAGCGATGGAAGGGGAGTTTGGACCGGATATTTTGCGTCGCAGTGCAGTGTGGCTGACTATTAAAGAGAGCCGTGCCAGTTTCGCGATCGAGCACGAAGGGCAGCATCAGGATCGCATACGCCGTTTTGCCACCGCCATGGAACAGTATTGTGGCCGGCTGGATTCCCCCCTTGATGATGACGCCCTGAGTGAGTTTCAGTCAGCTATCCTGGGAACCACCACGATCCGGACGGGCCTTCGGCAATCGCCTGTGTTTGTTGGGAGTAGTTCGATCGATTACGGTGCAGTTGTTCATTACGTCTGCCCGCACTGGGAGTGGTTGCCAGGCATGCTGGAGGGATTGCAGCGTTTTCTGGCGCAAACCGATCCGGGGGATGCAGTGGTTCGCGCTGCTGTGGCAAGTTTCGGGTTCGTCTTCATTCATCCGCTGGCTGATGGTAATGGACGAATCTCCCGTTTTCTGGTGAATGATACTCTTCGCCGCGACGGCGTGGTGCCTGAGCCTTTTATTTTGCCGGTTTCAGCGGCGATAACGTCCTCGGCGGTCAGGCGGGCCGACTATGATCGAATTCTTGAACGTTACTCCCGGCCATTGATGTCGGCTTACCGTGATGCGGTCGATTTCACCCAGGAACGCGTGGCCTACGCAGATGGTATTGAATCGGACTTTGTTTTTAATGCCTATGAGGAGGCAGCACCTGTCTGGAGCTATCCAGACTTGACCGAACATACGGAATATCTGTTCGCGATCATTCGGCATACGTTGGAGCACGAGATGCACCATCAGGCCGCCTTTCAGCGGGCGTGGTATCGCACCCGCGAGGCGATCAAGGATTGGGTTGAAGGCCCCGATGAGCACATTGATCGGATGATCCGGGCGATACGCCAGCATGGCCGGGTCAGTGGCAAATTGATGAAGGAATTTCCGGTGCTGGCGCAATCCGACATTGCATCGGAGCTAGAGCAGGCCGTAGCCGAAGGTTTTGCCGATCTGCCGGATGTGAATCAACGATGATTTTGGTGAGGGCATATCTCTGTGTAGTGCAGTTATTCGCCGCTGGCCGCTCGATCGAAGGCCATCCAAATGCCGTGGATTACCTGGCCCGGATGCATCATAAAAGGTGTTTTCAATCCCTGGCTGGTACAGACATAATTATTCCATCAGAGTAGGGCGTATGGTCGCCGTATTGAGCTTCCTCGCAAAGGATTTCAAATGAAGAAGATTGCAGTTATTGGTCTTGGTTACGTGGGGCTGCCTCTTGCCGCGGCCTTCGGCGAAAAACGTGAGATTGTTGGTTTTGATATCAACAGCAAACGCATTGCCGAGCTGAAGGATGGCGTTGATTTTACCCGTGAGGTTTCCCGGGAAGAGTTGGCTTCGGCCTCGGGTTTGTCTTTTACCGATAATCTTGAAGGCATTCGGGATTGCCAGATTTACATTGTGACCGTGCCCACTCCCATTGATGAGTTTAAAACGCCGGATTTAACGCCCTTGGTAAAAGCCAGCGAAACCGTTGGGCAGGTTCTGAAACAGGGCGATATCGTGATTTACGAATCCACGGTATATCCCGGCGCCACAGAAGAAGTTTGTGTGCCGGTATTGGAGAAAGTCTCCGGCCTTGCGTTTAACAAGGATTTCTTTGCCGGTTATAGCCCTGAGCGAATCAATCCGGGTGATAAAGAGCATCGGGTAACCAGCATCATGAAAGTGACCTCTGGCTCCACTTCGGATATTGCTGATGAAGTGGATGCGCTTTATGCCAGTGTTATTACGGCAGGCACCCATAAAGCCAGTTCCATTAAAGTGGCCGAAGCGGCGAAGGTTATCGAAAATACCCAGCGTGATTTGAATATCGCCCTGATGAACGAGCTTTCAATGATTTTCTCGCGCCTGAAAATTGATACCCACGAAGTGCTGGCGGCAGCGGGCACAAAATGGAATTTCCTGCCGTTTAAACCGGGGCTTGTTGGTGGCCACTGTATTGGTGTGGATCCGTATTATCTGACCCACAAGGCCCAGGCCATTGGTTATCACCCGGAGATTATTCTGTCCGGCCGGCGGGTAAACGACAATATGGGCCCGTATGCGGCGGCCGAGCTGGTTAAAGCAATGATTAAAACCGGGCATACCGTGGCATCGTCAAAAGTGTTGGTGATGGGGCTGGCCTTCAAGGAAAATTGCCCGGATTTGCGGAACACCCGGGTGATTGATGTTATCCGTGAATTGCAGGATTTCGGCTGTTCCGTGGATGTGACAGACTGCTGGGCGGATAATACGGAAGCCGAGCATGAATATGGTATTTCCCTGGTGGAGTCCCCGAAATCTGGAGATTATGATGCGCTGTTTCTTGCCGTGCCGCATCGTGAATATGCCGCTAAATCGTCGAAAGAGTTGCGTGCTTATTTGAAAGATAATGGGGTTCTGTTTGATCTGAAGGGTGTTTTGCCGTTGGGCGAGGCGGATCTCAGGTTGTAAGTACAATTTTCGTACAGCGTGTATTTTAAAAGCCGGTCAAGTTGATCGGCTTTTTTATTAAGGGCTCGTGAATAAATAATTTTGCCAGACTACATTTATTTTATTATTATTGTCCCTGACTTTTAGTCAACTCCACTTAAGTTTTTAAAACCCCTATTTGAATAAGGTTTTAATTCCATGGCAAAGATTAACGATTACTACCAGAAGAAACAGCTTATGGAAAAGCTTTCTGCAGAGCTGGAACAGCTTGAAAAAGACCAGGCTCTGAAAGGCGAACTGGAGTTTGAAAACAAGGTTCGCGCATTGATGAAGGAGTATGACAAGTCACCGAAGGATGTTCTTCAGATTCTTTCTGCAATTGATCCCTCAGTGTCCGGGGCAAAGGCTGACACAACCGCTGGCAGCCGCCCAAAGCGCCCGATGAAGACTTACAAGAACCCGCACACCGGTGAAGTGGTCAAGACCCGTGGTGGCAATCACAAGACGCTGAACGAGTGGCGTCAGAAGCATGGTAAGGAAGCTGTGCAGAGCTGGCAGCAGGACTGATTCAGGCCTGCATTTGCTTCCCCCCTCTCCCCCGGCCCCTCTCCCGCAGGGGGAGAGGGGAGCTCAAAATCAAAGTTCTTCTTTAGCCCCTCTCCCGCAGGGGGAGAGGGGAGCTCAAAATCAAAGTTCTTCTTTAGCCCCTCTCCCCTGGCGGGAGAGGGGTTGGGGAGAGGGGGGATTAACCAACCACCACTCTGTTTCTTCCCCCCTCCTTGGCGGCATACAGCGCCTCATCCGCCTTCTGCATCCACTGCATATAGTTCTCAGGCTTTTCCGTTAACTGGGCAATGCCAATGCTGATGGTATAGCGGATCGGCGCCACGCTGGTTTCCACCACGCTCTGTTCAATGCTCTCTCGTATCCGTTCGCAGATGATACGTGCGCCTTCTGCGTCGGTTTCCGGCAGGATGATGCCGAATTCCTCGCCGCCATAGCGGCCGGCGCTGTCGGATTGGCGTATAGCATTGCGGGTGACGCTAGCGGTGTGTTTGATCACTTCGTCCCCGGCCAGGTGGCCGTGGGTGTCGTTCACCGGCTTGAAGTGGTCTATATCGAGCATCACCAGGCTTGTGGTGTGGCCGTAGCGGCGGAAACGTTCGAACTCGGCGTCCACCAGGTTCTCCCAGGTGCCACGGTTGAGCAGGCCGGTTAGGCGGTCTGTCATGCTCAGTTTGGCCAGCTGTTCGTTGGCCCGTTCCAGGGCCATTTTGCTGCTGGCGATGTCGGTTACGTCGTACACCATCAGGCACACTTTCTCGACTTCGCCGGTTGTGCCAGAAAGCGGGCTGATGGTGAGGTTCTGGAACATATACTCTTCAGTACCGGTGATGGGCCGGGTATTGCGGAACTGGAACAGGTAAGGGCGTTGCTCCCAGGACGTAAACGCCTTGGTGTTGAGTAGGGCTACGGCGTCTACTTTGCGGGTCAGCCACGCTTTGGGGATATCGGGGAATACATCGAATAATACCTGGCCCTGGATCCTGCTCGCGGTGATGCCGCTGTGGTTTTCCATGAAGCCGTTCCAGACTTCGACTCTGAAATCCAGATCCAGGACCACCAGGCCCACTTCCACGGATTCCAGCATGTCCATCAGCCAGTGAAAGGAGTTGGCTTCAGATTCTTCTATGGCCATGGGTCAGTCCACCAGATATTGCAGGCGATCTTCGAGAAAAGGCACTGAATCCTCTGTGAGGAGGATCAGCATGTCGCATTCGATGTCCCGGTCTTCCAGGGTGTAGCAGATTTCGATGCACAGCAGCTGCTCTTCACGGGCGCTGTGGTGCTCCAGCAGTTCGTAGATTTGCCGGTGCTGGCCGAGCACGGTGGGGTGGCCCAGGCCGAGTTTCAGGTCCAACTGGTCGCCGATGCCCTTGAGAAAAGCGCCGAATAGTATGCTGGACATGTCCATCAGCACCTCCACATTCACCGCTTCGCCCTCAAGGGTGTCGTAGTGAAGCATCTCTGCCATGTCCCGGAAGCTGGCGTCGGCGAACAGCAGCAGTGCCTCCCCGGCAATACCGGCTCCAGTGAACCCCTGGCACACGGCGGAATAGGTGTTGCTGTCGCTGACCGAGGAAATGGCCATGTGCAGTTCGGAGTTGGCCAGGAAGGCTACCTTGGGAATCGGCTGTTTGACGAACACGCGCAACAGGCGGGCCAGCAGATCCGAGGACCGGCCCATGGCGACGTTGGAGATTTCCTGCAGATAGTCGTTCAGGGAAACGGAGATTTCCGGGGCGGTACTGCCTGTGCTTTTCAGGCTGCTGTCATTCAGCGCGGAGTCTTCGAGTTCGCAAGGCCGGTACAGGCCGTATTCCACCAGCAGGTCAAGGACGATGCAGGTTTCTGTAGGTTTTTTGATGAAGTCGAGGGCGCCGAGTTTTTTTACCCGCTCCCGTGCTTCCGGCTGGATATCGCCGGAAACCACGATGGTCATCACCGGCAGGTCTTCCTTGCGAACCTGCTCCAGCACCTGATAGCCGTCCATCTCCGGCATGTTCAGGTCGAGGAACATCAGCTCCGCCTCGTGCCTGCGCAATTTCTCCAGTGCTTCCACGCCGTCTTTTGCGAAGCTGACATCGCCACGCAATCCTTCTGGCAGGGCTCGGGCCATTTGCTTTCTGGCAAGGGCAGAGTCGTCGCAGATGAGTATGCGGGTGGTCATTGATGGGGCCGTAGAGGGTTCGTCATAGGGTGCGAAAGTATACCAGCAGTCTTCTTTGTGTACACGTTTGCTACAGCATTCGTAACATTCGGTAAGAGGCTGTAAGTATAATAGGCCAAAGGTTTTGTGACTGTATTCAAAGTTGGTTGAGTATTACTGAATTGTAAACGGTGATTGTGACTCTGCTCACTCTATTGGCCGATCTGCCTTGGTTATAGTGTGTTTGCGGCAAATAAAAAATAATGCAAAACCCTGCCGCCTGTGAGCACCGGAAAATCAAAAATAAACCGGGCTGCAGTGGAGTCGGGCGTCGGAAACTGACTCAAAAATAATACTATTTCAGAGACGCAAAATTATGAGACAGCAGGCGTATGGATACGCTGCCGTCACCCTGTTCTGCCTGGGTATTGCGCCCGTTGCCCAGGCCGAGCTGAAGCCCATTTCTGAGGAAAGAATGGGTGAGGTGACCGGGCAGGCTTTTATGCAGATCGAGAACATTGACGGTGGGGTCGATGGGCTTCAGTTTACCCGAATGACTCTAGGGATGGATGTTGAGACCCGAGTCAATATCGACGATGTGACAGCCGGCGAAATCGACGGAGGCGTGGACTTTGCCGCCCAGCACGTTGCGCTGGGGCATATTGCCCGCAATGACGGTAAGCAGTTCAACGGCCGTACCTATAGTGCCGGAGATACTGTTCATTTCGAGGCGTTCAAACCTTATATCGAGCTGGCGGAAGACCCTGCAGAGGGTAAGCTTTCTGGCTTTCGTATGGGGTTCGGGCAGGCGAGAGGGTCGGTTTCCTCGCTGACCAGCAGTTTCAGTGGCGATATTGGCCTGAAACTTGATGATGGGTCCGGCACGATATACGACGCCACGCTGATGGATCAAAACGCCCAACCAACTCGTCGCCGCGCCAGTCATATTGGGATAGTCGATCCTGCTGCTGCTCCCGCTGACTGCACTTCAGGTGCGGCCACTAACTGTGCGCCCCTGACCCGTCTGCAATCCCTTATTGTTGGTCAAGAGGGCACGGATGGCGTTACCGATTTCACCAATGATTTCTTCATCGGTTTTCAGCGGGAAGATGTAAATTGGCAAAGCCCTGATGGCGCCAACGTGATCAGCGCCGAGCAGGGTGTTTTCATCAACCTGCCCACGAGCATGACGGTTGATATGGACCAATTGATAACCCAGGGCGTGCAGCGATTGCAGACCCACCGCAATGACATGGGTAAGCAGCTCTTTTAAGGGTGTCTCTCGTTTTGTTTTCGAATAAAAGTTTTGGCTCATGGGATCATGGAGTGATCATTGCCAACCCTTCTTTACCTGAATGGCTTCAAGTTCTTCTTTTACGCCAACGATCACTGGCCTGCGCACGTCCATGTACTTAAAGGCGAGCGATGGGCTAAAATCCAGTTAAGTGATTTAAAGGTGGTGCACAGTTCACTGAAACATCAGGAGCTGCGAGCCTGCCTTGGAATTATTGAAAGCCATAGGTCGGAGTTTCTGGAGCGTTGGAATGCCTGGTTTGAAGGGTAAATCCGTTCATATAGACGATCGCCATCTCCACGTAGAGCTGGAGGACGGCCGCGTGATATCGACACCTATTCATTGGTATCCAGAGCTGGAGCGCGCCTCGATTGAGGAATTTCGCAAGTATCGTTTCATTTGTGATGCAACAGGCATCGAGTGGGAAGATATCGACTATCACCTGAGTATTGAGGCGATGTTGTCGGTTAAAGCCCGGCAAAGTGCTGCCTGATTGTCCCTCCCCCCTGACCCCGATTTCGCGAACGCAGGAGCTTCTGTTTTGATCCGCTCGTTTTACTGGCACGATTACGAAACCTTCGGGGTAGACCCGGTTCACGACAGGCCTTCCCAGTTTGCCGGGGTGCGAACGGATGCGGATCTCAACATCATTGAAGAGCCGCTGGTGATTTACTGCAAACCGGCAGACGATTACCTGCCATCGCCGGAGGCCTGCCTGATTACCGGTATTACTCCTCAGAAAGCGCTGGAAGACGGCTTCCCGGAAGCGGAGTTTATTACCCAGATCAACGAGGTCTTCAGCCAGCCCGGTACGTGTGCGGTGGGGTACAACAGCCTGCGTTTCGACGACGAAGTGACCCGCCATACCCTGTACCGCAACCTGCGTGATCCCTACGCCCGTGAATGGCAGAACGGCAATTCCCGCTGGGACATCATCGATATGGTGCGCCTGACCTATGCGCTACGCCCGGAGGGTATCAACTGGCCCCGGAAGGAAGATGGCAGCCCCAGTTTCAAGCTGGAGGAGCTGACCGTTGCCAACGGCATCGCCCACGAAGCGGCCCACGACGCCATGTCGGATGTTGAGGCAACCATTGCGGTAGCCAGACTGATCAAGGAGAAACAGCCAAAGCTCTTTGATTTTGTGCTGCAGAACAAGGACAAACACTCGGCACGGGCCATGCTGGATACGGCCACTATGAAGCCGGTGTTCCACATATCCGCCAAGTACCCGGCGAGCCGGGGTTGCTGCGCACTGGTGGCTCCGGTGGCCGAGCACCCCACCAACAAGAATCTGGTGATTGTTTACGACCTGCGCGAGGACCCCGCCGAGCTGATCAACGCCAGTGCTGAACAAATCCGTGAGCGGGTATTTACTTCCCAGGCGGAACTGGGGGAGGGAGTGAGCCGCTTTCCGCTGAAAGGGGTGCAGCTGAACAAATGCCCGGTGCTGGCGCCAGCGAACATGCTTTCCACCCTTTCACAGGAACGCCTGGAAGAACTGGCCTTGGATGGTGATACTTTGCGGGCCAACCTGGCCATGCTGCGCAAGGCTCCGGATCTACCAGCCAGGATTGCCGAGGCCTTCGACCAGCCCCACGAAAGCGACCTCACAGACCCGGACGAACAGCTCTATGCTGGCGGTTTTATCAGCAAAACCGACCGCGAGAAGCTGAACTGGGTGCTGGAGCAGCCGGTGGAAACACTCGGCGAGCTGGATGTGACCTTTGAAGATGATCGCCTGCAGGAGCTGCTGTTTCGCTATCGGGCCAGGAATTATCCGGGCAGCCTGATGGGTGAGGAGCTGGAGCGATGGGAGGAGTTTCGCAGCCAGAGGCTAATGCATCCCAAGAAGGGCTGGCGGTCTTTGGAGGCGTATGCTCAGGAGCTACAGCGCCTGGCGGCGGACCCGGAACTGACGCCGGAGCGGCGGCATATCCTGGAGGATTTGCATTTGTATGGGGAATCTTTGATTCCTTATATCTGAGGATAAGGATGTTGGCTCCGTTGGAGCCGCCGTAAGGGCTTGCCCCCCCCCTCTCCCCAACCCCTCTCCCGCGAGGGGAGAGGGGCTAAATGGAGTTGCTCGGAGATTTGATTAAGAATCTCGCCTCTGTGCTGGCCTGCGAGTTGGGCAAGGCAGAGTCATCCGGAGAATTTGATCCAAAAGCCCCCCTCTCCCCTTTGTGGGAGAGGGGCCGGGGGAGAGGGGGGGTATCGAGCGCGAGACCATTGCATCCCCCGCAAAACGGGCAGGAAGCCCACCACAAACCCAGGGACGAACCATGAACCAAACAACCTTCGCCAAACACCTCCGCAAAAATATGACCGACGCCGAAAGGCGCCTCTGGTTCCACCTCCGTGCCTACCGACTCAATGGAAAACGCTTCCGCCGACAGCAACCGTTGGGACCCTTTATTGTGGATTTCGTGCATTTCGGTTCAAAAGTCATCGTTGAGGCTGATGGTGGGCAGCACAGTGAGTCAGCAACTGACGAACGAAGAGACGCTTGGTTGAAAGCGCAGGGTTATAGGGTGCTTCGGTTCTGGAACCACGAGATTCTACGACAGACCGATGTGGTGCTCTCGGTTATTCACAAAGCAGTTGAAGGCCGAGGGGAATGAAGGAGTAACAATTTAACCACCCCCTCTACCGCAAGGGCTCGGGCTGCAGTACTTTTGCTGGGCAAAGCCTTCTCCGCGAGGGACTGGGGGTGCAGGACTTCTGTTAGTAAAGCCCCTCTCCCGCCAGGGGAGGGGGGCTTTGCTGGTATTCTCCTCATATCTTTACCCATTATCTCCCCTCTCCCCAACCCCTCTCCCGCCGGGGGAGAGGGGCTTTGATGGTGTTGTCCTCATTTCTGTACCCCTAATCTCCCCTCTCCCCTGGCGGGAGAGGGGTCGGGGGAGAGGGGGAGAGGGGGAGAGGCGGAGAGGCGGAAGCGTCCTGGCCTCCACAATCCAAATCGCCGCCGCTTCAAAAAATAAACACTCAAATTCTGCCCCATCAAACTCTGCACCTCACTGCCCAGTGCCTCCGCCTGAATTTGCTTCTGCACCGGTCCGGTTGCCAGGCTGTGGCCATCCACATCCCGTGCTTTCACGAGCTTCCATTCCACCTCATTACTCGCCATAGCCATCAACTCTTTCAGCTGGGCGGTATCCTGCGGCCGGAACCATCTGTCGCGGCAGCCGCCGAGGCTGTAGAAATCGGCGTCGGCGGTCAGGTCCTGCCAGGCAGTATCGTTTCGGTTGGCGAGAACCATCCGGCGGAGCTGGCGCAGCGTCTGGCGGGTGGGTTGGAGCTTATGCTCGCTGACCAGTTTGCGAATCTGTCTGTCGCCGGACGTTTGCTCGGCAATGGCGGTGTGCATGTGCACTACAGCGCCGGAGCCGGTGGCTTGATTAACCAGGGCCGCCAGAGACAGGGTGGTCATGGCCGGGGAGGGCAGTCGACCGACTTCGATCCAGTGCACCTGTTGGCCATCAATGTTTTAAGGCTGCTTTCGGTGCGGTAGGCCAACCGAGACCAGGACGGCCATGCCTGGGGAGCATCGGTCTTATCCAGACAGAGTTCCTCGGCCTTCTCATCGAAATTCTGTTTGATGGCCTCTTCTTCGGCCCGATCGTAATAGCTGGCGGCCAGAACGGGCTGCAATGCCAGGGGCCAGTCCACGAGGTTCCATTGGCCAAGTTGCACTGCGAAGGGCTGGTGGAAGAGAGCGCCGTACATGGCGCTGGTCATCAGTGAGCCGATGAGTCCGTCCTGTTCCTCGCCAAGGACAAACTGGGCCTGGATGCTGTCGTTGATGGCAGAGACCAGCCGTTCTTCATCGTCTTCAACTGCCAGGGCATAGCCGGTTCTGTCCGCATACTGGGCAATGGCCAGCGTCAGGCGCTGGAGTTCGTCCCGAAGTTCAACGGTTTGTGCGACTTCGGCGATGATCGCCCGACGCAGCAGGGTAACCAGCTCTTCCATCGCAGGATTGGGCATCAGGGTTTTCTGGGGGGCAAGGATCAGCAGTTCGTCTTCGCTGGCGGCTTCAGATAGCCCCGACATTCCTGCCGGGCCTTCAGCCGCTGGATATGGCTGAGACCGTTGCTGTTGGACTCCCCATAGGCAAGGTTGGCCTGCAGGAGCAGGCGGGCAGCCTGGGCCTGTTGGGATTGGGATACCTGGACTTGATGCTTGGCTTGCATGGTACACCTCGTGAATACAGCCGCAGTTGGGAGCGGCAAAGGTCTGCAGTTTTGACGGTTTGCCGTGCTTTGAGGGAGGTGTTGCGAAAGGTGTGCCAGTTCTCTAAATCAACCGAACAGGCCCCGGATAGCGTGCAACCAGCTCATCGGAGGTAAGTAGCAAGAAACCCTCTGTCTCTGCCTGGGCGACCAGAATCCGGTCGAAAGGATCCTTGTGTATGTCCGGAAGGTGGCTTACGGCAAGTGCGTGCTGCGACGATATCGGCAATTCCAGGTAGCCGTTATCCATAAGGCCACGCCTCAGTAGATGCGGATCAACGTGAAAATCCGGTCGGCCCAGCCCATTCTTGATAACCACTTCCCAAAGACTTGCGGCGCTGAAATACAGGCGGTTGCTTTCGTTGCTGATCAGGGTTGCCGCCTCGGGTGACAGCTTATCCGGCTCGGCCGCTGCCCATAGCAGAATGTGGGTATCCAGAAGCAGGTTCACCTCAGGCTCCGAACATTTCGGCTATTTCCTCCTGCCCCATCCGGTCGAAATCGTCCGGCACGGCGAATTCACCCGCCAGAAAGCCGAGCCTTCTTTGCTGGCCCGCTTCCGGGGAATCGTAAGCGGTTACACGGGCAACCGGCTTTCCCGCTTTGGCGATGATGAATGCCTCGCCCTTGGCGGCACGGGCCACCAGTTGTGACAGGCGGGTTTTTGCTTCGTGCATGTTGACGGATTCCATTTTTCCTCCATAGACTTAGGTCTTTGAACTTAGTCTATCACTGGCGAGGTAGTTGGGCTACCTTCCGGCGCATTTCTGATTAGGCAATGCCGCAACAGGGTAGAGTGCCGGGAAGGTGTGGGTTAGACTTTTGGGAAAGCGACTTATTTATAAGGGAGCGGGAATGGCTAAATCCGGATTGCCAAGTGTCCTGAGGGATCGACACGGAGAACTGAACCAGCTTTGCCGTAAGTACAATGATTGCGTTTAGAAATGTGCTCATGAAGTGGACCCCAAACTACCGGAGCCCTTATGCCCCCGCCAGCCAACAAAGCCTACCAACTCAAAGTATCACTTCTCGGCGCCCGGCCGCCGATCTGGCGCCGGTTGCTGATTGCGCCGGATACCACGTTTCAGGATCTTCACCGGATTATCCAGTTGGCGATGGGCTGGCAGGCCTGTCATCTGCATATGTTTCAGGCGGGTGATGACCGGTTGATTGGTGATCCGGCGGAGGATTTCGATGGCATGCTGGATTTTCAGGATGAAACCATGGTGGCGGTGTCTGCTGTGCTCAACAAGGAAGGGCAGGCCCTGACGTATGACTATGATTTCGGCGACAGCTGGGAGCATGAGGTACGGCTTGAAAAGGTCCTGCCGGGCGATCAGGGCGAGCCGTTGCCCCGCTGCATAAAAGCCGTGCGCCAGTGCCCGCCAGAGGATGTCGGTGGCTTGCCCGGATTCTACGATTTTCTGGAAGCCATGGAAGATGCCGCTCATCCGGAGCATGTGGCAGTGCGCGAGTGGATGGGTGGCGAATGGTTCGAGCCGGAGTTTGTGGATCTTGATGACATCAACCAGGCGCTCGCCGAGCGGGATGCCCTGTTTTCCGAAACCGAATCCGAACCCGATATCCCGCCGGCCAGAGACTTCTTCGGCCTTAGCCCCAGCCAGGTTTATGAGCTGCTGCAGAACCCACTGAATTGCCCCTCTGTGTTCAAGCCGCTGATCAATGCCGAAGCCGTAAACCGCGAACTCGACACCGCGCCGGTCATCCGGATGGCGAAAGTTCTGGTTGAGGCCATGAAAGGCAAGGGCATCCGCCTCACCGGCAAGGGCAACCTGCCTCTCAAACAGGTCAAGGCCATGATTGAAGACGGTGGAGAAGAGATTGTGGCACCGATGGCGAGATATTCTCCGATTCGCTCCGAGGAGCACATTCTGGCCGTGATTCTCACCCGCGTGTTGCTGGAAATTGCCGGCTATACCAAAAAGCAGAAAGGTGTACTTTCACTCAAAAAAACCGCCGAAACCAGGCTTGAGAAAAAAGGCTGGTTAATGGTTTACAGGGATCTGCTCTCCACCGCGTTCTCGCGGCTCAGCTGGGCTTCCATGGACCACTACGATGGCCTGGATGAAATACAGTACACCGCACCATTCTGCTTCTGGCTGCTGTCAGAGAAAGGCGAGCAGTGGCGCCCGGTGGACGACTACCTGGAGGACATGCTCAAGGCCTTTCCCCGGCTGCCGCTTGCCGCCTACCCGGTGGTCTACATGAGCGATGAGGAGCAGGCACGATCTGCGATGCGCTCAAGAATGTTGACGCTGTACCAGCTACTTGGCCTGATCGAGCTGGATCCTGAGCATGCACGGTTGCGGAGTGAGGGTGAGCAGATGATGCGGCGGACGGCGTTGTTTGAGGGGCTATTTACCAGAGTATAAGTTTCGGGGCTGGCTCCAAAGTAGTGGCGGTGCATTCTTTGGCAATTTTTGCCATTATCTGACCATTAGAGGGCTTAATTATGGCAACGATGAATATATCCCTGCCCGATGCGATGAAAACCTGGGCAGAGCAACAGGCCGAATCTGGTAGGTATTCCAATACCAGCGATTATGTTCGTGATCTGATCCGCAAAGATCGGGACAGGCGGCACAAAATCGACCAGTTACAAAGTCTCGTTTCAGCGGGATTTGCCGGTGGCAAAGGGACTTGTTCAATGGATGAACTGAGAGTTTCTGCAAAGAAACCAGCCAGGGATTCATCCACCGCGATCACTTCCACATCGTCCAGATAGCTGGCCAGTTCCATGGCCCGTTGGCCGGACTGCGCACCGCACACCATGATGCGAAGGGTGGCCGGGAGATTGTCGGTGCCCAGCCCCAGTTCGGTGACCATCGCGGCCTTCTCATCGAAATTCTGTTTGATCGCCTCTTCTTCGGCCCGATCGTAATAGCTGGCGGCCAGAACTGGCTGCAATGCCAGAGGCCAGTCCACCAGGTTCCACTGGCCAAGTTGTACCGCGAATGGCTGGTGGAAAAGGGCGCCATACATCGCGCTGGTCATCAGTGAGCCGATGAGCCCGTCCTTTTCCTCACCAAGGGCAAACATCGCAGGATTGGGCATCAGGGTTTTCTGGAGGGCAAGGATCAGCAGTTCGTCTTCGCTGGCGGCTTCAGATAGCCCCGGCATTCCTGCCGGGCCCTCAGCCGCTGGA
The DNA here is from genome assembly GCF_056857715.1 of Marinobacter sp. L-13. Lineage (NCBI taxonomy): Bacteria > Pseudomonadati > Pseudomonadota > Gammaproteobacteria > Pseudomonadales > Marinobacteraceae > Marinobacter > Marinobacter sp. L-13. Next base: position 136,346 of record NZ_JBSXNQ010000055.1, on the reverse strand, counting down.
TATGGCTGAGGCCATTGCTGTTGGACTCCCCATAGGCAAGATTGGTCTGCAAACTCCACCGTTCATAGTCGAGCCATCGGGTGATCGGCCTGCCAAGGCTGCGGTAAGTTTTGTCCTCAGTCTACCTGGACCAGCCGCACAGGCCCCGGGTGCGCGCCACCAGCTCATTCGAGGTAAGTAGCAAGAAGCCCTCAGTCTCCAGAGGCTGGCAGCACTGAAAAACAGGCGGTTATCTTCATTGCCGATCAGCTCTGTCGCCCGAGGGGATAACTTGGAGGGCTCATCTTTGGCTGCACGGGCAACCAGTTGCTGCAAGCGGGTTTTCGCTTCCTGCAAATTGACAGATTTCATGATTGACCTGACCGGCCATCTAAACTTGTTCAAAAGAACTTAGGGAGACTCTGAATAAGTCTCAAAATCAGCGATAATACGGCCATCGTCAACCGCACAGGATTCATCACCACCATGGATCAGATTACCGTCTCCGAAGCCGAGTACCAGAACAAGAAGCGTAAAACCCGCCGCGAGATTTTTCTGGAACGGATGGACAAGCTGATTCCGTGGAAGCAGTTGGAGAAGAAGGTAGCCCGATATTACCCCAAGGGGCCAGACTGGCCGGCCACCGTATCCGCTGCCGACCATGCTGCGTGAAGGCAGCATTGTGGATGCTTCCATCATTTCTGCACCAAGCTCCACGAAGAATGAAAGCGGCCAGCGCGACCCTGAGATGCGACAAACCAGAAAAGGCAACCAGTGGTACTTTGGCATGAAGATGCATATCGGCGTGGACGATACGCTCGGCTTGATCCACAGCATCGATACCACCGCTGCCAATGTCCACGACATCGTGTCCGCCGGCAACCTTCTTCACGGTGACGAGCAGCGCGTGTTCGGTGATGCCGGTTATCTTGGCATTCAAAAGCGGGATAAGCATAAAGATCGCCAAAATGTATCCTGGTTCATTGCCAAGCGCCCCGATGTTGGCCGTTCCGGCCGCCGCTTTCTTTATTGTTTGGGGGGCAAGGTTTAAACTCCAGACATATACCGTAAGCGACTGAGTAAAGTATGGCCGCATTTAATGCACTGGAGATGCTGAAAGAAAAACAGGACGAGATTCGGCGGCTTTGTGAAAAGCACCGGGTAATGTCGTTTGGTGTTTTTGGTTCTGCTGCTACGGGGCATTTCAATGAGAGCAGTGATCTGGATTTTCTTGTGGATTTTGATCCGGCTTTACCCGCCACCCAAAAAGCTGAGGCGTTTTTCGGGCTAAAAGAAGATCTTGAAGTGATGTTTTCTCGCTCCGTGGATCTGGTCACTGTGTCCTCCTTGACCAACCCTTATTTCAGAGCCTCGGTTCTTGAAGAGCGGCATTCCTTGTATGCAGCGTGAGGCTCTCAAGTACCTTTACGATATTCTTGCAGCTGCTGAGAAGGTTCAGCGTTTTGTTGCTGGTAGCAGTGAAGACGATTATCTGAGTGATGAGTTGTTGCAGTCTGCTGTTGAGCGCCAGTTCGAAATCATCGGAGAGGCAATGGGTAAGTTACACAAGATTGCTCCGGACGAGGCTGAGCGGTTTGTCGATTATAAAAAGATGATCGCATTTCGGAACGTGCTTATTCACGGCTATGCGACTATCGATCCAGTGATTGTTTGGGGTGTGGTGGAAAGCAATCTGAATGACGTTTTGAATCAGGCGCGGGAAGCTCTGAGCGCTGATTAATCATCGACAGTTGATATTGGACGAATGCCTCGAAAATGAGGGTAGAGGAAAATTGCATCTGACCCCGGGTTCACGCCTTTTGCTTTGGAATAAGGCGCTTTCTTGTCGGATTACGGCTTCGCCTAATCCGACACCCCAGGCCCGAAGTTAATTCACCGCCGCTTTAAAAAATAAACACTCAAATTCTGCCCCATCAGACTCTGCACCTCACTGCCCAAAGCCTCCGCCTGAATCTGCTGCTGAACCGGCCCGGTTGCCAGGCTGTGGCCATCCACATCCCGCGCTTTTACGAGCTTCCATTCCACCTCGTTGCTGGCCATCGCCATCAAATCTTTTAGCTGGGCAGTGTCCTGCGGCCGGAACCATCTGTCCCGGCAGCCGCCGAGGCTGTAGAAATCGGCGTCGGCGGTCAGTTCCTGCCAGGCGGCATCGTTTCTGTTGGCAAGAACCATCCTGCGTAACTGACGCAGCGTCTGACGGGTGGGTTGAAGCTTGTGCTCGGCAACCAGTTTGCGAATCTGTTTGTCGCCGGAGGTTTGCTCGGCAATGGCGGTGTGCATGTGTACCACGGCGCCGGAGCCGGTGGCCTGGTTAACCAGAGCCGCCAGAGACAGGGTGGTCATGGCCGGTGAGGGCAGGCGACCGACTTCGATCCAGTGCACCTGGTGGCCATCCGCCACGAAACGCTGGGCAATGGACCAGGGCCAGAACACGATGTTGTCCATGCCCATCTCGTTCGCCATGCGCGTGGCTTTGGCGATGTTGGCCAGGGATTCATCCACTGCGATCACTTCCACATCGTCCAGATAGCTGGCCAGTTCCATCGCCCGCTGGCCGGACTGCGCACCGCACACCATGATGCGAAGAGTGGCCGGGAGGTTTTCGGCGTCCAGCCCCAGTTCAGTGGCCATCAGGGTTTTCAGGCTACTTTCGGTACGATAGGCCAACCGGGACCAGGACGGCCATGCTTGGGGAACATCGGTCTTCTCCAGGCAAAGCTCCTCGGCCTTCTCATCGAAATTCTGCTTGATGGCTTCGTCTTCGGCCCGATCGTAATAGCTGGCGGCCAGAACGGGCTGTAATGCCAGGGGCCAGTCCACGAGGTTCCATTGGCCAAGTTGTACCGCGAAGGGCTGGTGGAACAGGGCGCCGTACATGGCGCTGATCATCAGTGAGCCGATGAGTCCGTCCTGCTCCTCGCCAAGGGCAAACTGGGCCTGGATGCTGTTGTTGATGGCAGAGACCAGTCGTTCTTCATCGTCTTCAGCTGCCAGGGCATAGCCGGTTCTGTCGGCGTATTGAGCGATGGCCAGTGTCAGCCGTTGCAGTTCGTCCCGAAGTTCAACGGTTTGTGCTACTTCGGCAATGATCGCCCGACGCAGCAGGGTAACCAGCTCTTCCACCGCAGGATTGGGCATCAGAGTTTTCTGGAGGGCAAGGATAAGCAGATCGTCTTCACTGGCGGCCTCAAGGGAAATCTGTGCGTCCGGGTTATCCAGGCCATATTGGTGATGAATAATGGCGCTGACAAACCGGCCCAGTTCCTGATGTGGCAGACCATCCCGCTGGAGAAGGGCGATAGCATCATGGGCCAGGGCGGAATCCGCCTTGTTCACTTCCAGGTGTTGGGCGCAGGTCAGCATGCCGCTGTATACGGAATCCCATTCGGCGCCGCTTTCCAGCAGCTTGCGGTAATGCAGGTAGGCCACATCAAACTGTCCCTGCAACCGCTTGGAATGGGCAACACCACAGAAAGCGGCGGCAGATTGCCGGTCGCAGTCCAGGGCTTGCAGGAAATACTGCTCTGCAAGTGCCGGCCGCTCGGTTTTCAGGGCCCAGTAACCCAGGTTGCAGTACTGCTGCGCCTGGCCCGGCTGATGGTCTAGGCTGGCATTGAATAGGGTGTGGGCTTTCTCAAGCTGCCCGTCGTCCATCTCCACACGGCCAAGCAGCCCCAGGCCACCGGCATTCTCCGGCTCCAGAGCCAGCGCTTCATTCAGATAACCCCGGCATTCCTGCCGGGCCTTCAGTCGCTGAATATGGCTGAGGCCATTGCTGTTGGACTCCCCGTAGGCAAGATTGGCCTGCAGAAGCAGGCGGGCAACCTGGGCCTGTTGGGATTGGGATACCTGGACTTGATGCTTGGTTTGCATGGGACACCTCGTGAATACAGCCGCAATTGGGAGCGGCAAAGGTCTGCAGTTTTTTGACGGTTTGCCGTGCTTTGAGGGAGGTGGTGCGAAAGGTGTGCCAGTTCTCTAAATCAACCGAACAGGCCCTGGATAGCGTGCAACCAGCTCATCAGAGGTAAGTAGCAAGAAACCCTCTGCCTGGGCGACCTGCCGCTTAAGTGCGAATTTCCCAGATTAGAGGTGTTCCCTGAAATCCATGGATTCATGCAAGATGCGTACGATAACGATTTTCTGCTCATGCTCCTTGAAAAAGAGAATGTGCCTGGCCTTCTTCCCGGCCCTCTGCACCTGCATACTTAGGATACCGGGAAGCACTTCCGATCGCTCTTTGGCTAATGGATGTGCAGGGCCTGACCGGGATAGCTCCTGGAGCGCGTTACCTATTAAGGCGCTGTAACGAACCGCCTGGTCACGCCCGAAGTTTTCCTCTGTGTGGAGGATTACTTGATCGAGATCCTCACTTGCCTTTTGTGCAAGCTCTACCGTCCATAGTTGAGCCATCTGCTTCAATCCTTGCGAGTAAGGTCAGCGGCGCGGCTTATAAGGTAGTCTGTAATTTCTTCGCCAACCCCAAGGCTTACAGTGCGCCCATTCTCGATGTCATCCAGACCTTCGGCCAATGCCTCGCGCAGTTTCAGGAGTTTGTTCTGGTATTGCAGTTCTTGCTCTTCTACCAGACGCAATCCTTCACGCAGAATCTCGCTTACATTCTGGTAGCGCCCGGTTTTTACAAGGGCGCCAACCAACTGCTCCTGGTGGTTGGTCAAAACGATATTTCGGGTTGCCATAGGAAGTCTCCCTCTAATGTGCATTGGCATATAATGCCATCGGGTGATCTGCCTGCCAAGACTTGGGTAACTTTCTTCGTCAGTTACCCTGGACCAGCCGCACAGGCCCCGGATAACGTGCAACCAGCTCATCAGGGGTAAGTAGCAAAAAGCCCTCAGTCTCTGCCTGGGCAACCAGAATCCGGTCGAAAGGATCCTGGTGTATGCCGGGAAAGTGGCTCACTGCATGAGTGTGTTACGAGGTGATTGGCAATTCTGATTAGCCGTTATCGACAAACCCGCGCCTCAGCAAATGAGGATCAACCCGAAAATTCGGCCGGCCTAGACCATTTTTAATAACGATTTCCCAAAGGCTGGCAGCACTGAAAAACAGGCGGTTCTCTTCATTGCCAATCAGCCCTGTAGCCCGAGGGGATAACTTGGAGGGTTCAGCCGCCACCCAGAGCAAAACGTGAGTGTCCAGAAGCAGGTTCACGTCAGCCTCCGAACATGTCGCCTATTTCATCCTGACCCATCCTGTCGAAATCGTCTGGCACTGTGAACTCACCAGCCATGAAGCCGATTCTCTTTTGCTGGTCTGCTTCCGGGGAATTGTAAGCGGTTACGCGGGCAACCGGTTTGCCGGCTTTCGCAATAATGAAGGCTTCGCCCTTGGCTGCACGGGCCACAAGCTGTGACAGGCGAGTCTTCGCTTCGTGCATGTTGACGGATTCCATGGTTTGCGCACCTAAGCTTAGCTATTAAGACTTAGCCTAGCACCCAGTTTTTGTGCGAGCCACCGTGAAAAAAACAGCAATCTAAAACCAAAACAGCCGAGCTAATAGCCCGGCCGCTCTGGTTCCACTTGTCAGGTCAAGCGCCGTTAACCCTGCAGCAACTGCAACACCTGCTGTGGCCTGGCGTTGGCCTGGGCCAGTACCGACAAGCCGGCCTGCTGGAGAACCTGGGTTCGTGCCAGTTCGGCGGACTCTGCTGCGAAGTCTGCATCGCGGATACGACTGTTGGAGGCCGAGAGGTTTTCGGACGTTGTTGCCAGGTTTGCGATGGTAGACTCGAAGCGGTTCTGGACTGCGCCGAGTTCTGCGCGGTATCCGTTAATCGTATCGATCGCGTAGTCTATTGAAATCATGGCAATGTCGGCACCTTCAGGGCTTGAGATGTCTACACCGGTAACTGCATAGGTATCATCGGCCACAGTTGCATTTACAGGCTTAGTGTAATCATCCAGGCCGCCGTATATGCCATCACCATCTATATCGGCATCAATGGTGATGTCGAATGGCTCTCCGAACTGGGATGAAAATATGATTTCATCGTTCTGGGAGTTCAGATTGGCGCGGATCCCAGTTTCTGTACTCTGAGCATTGATCTGGCTGACGATGTCATTCAGGGAGCCCATGCCTTCGAAAGTAAAGACATCTCCGTTGATGTCGACTTCAAAGTTGTAGGTGTCGCCATTCGCGAATGATTGAGCAAGCGTTAGATCCTCGGCGCCATCAATCTGGCTAAGAGTGCCTCCGACGGAGCCGTTCGCTGTGCCGCCATCCTGAACAGAGATATCTTGAACATCATAGACAATGCCAGGGTTTGCGCTGTTTGTGAGCTCAACGTTAGAGCCACTTAACCCGGCTGTGAGACCAGTTGCACCCGCTGCAGTCAAAGCATTATTTACCGCGTCAGCAATTTCAGTATCGGTTGCGTTCTGGGGTGCGGTAAAGGTGATTTCTTCTGGCGTTCCCGAGTCGGCAATGAGATTGAAAGAGCCGGTTACCGGACCTAGGGATGAATCGAGACTGGTAAGGTCGGCCAAAACACCGGTTGTGGGGGACCCACTGCCGTCCGCCAACTGGAAGTCCGATGTGGTAACGACATTTTGCGTACCAGCATCATCAGTGAGACTGAATCCGGCAACAGTCAAATCTGTTGCTGTGGGGTTAGAGATCGTCAGCGTGCTTCCGTCATCGGACGCTGTAACCTCTACTTCAGCCAAGTCGCCACCGCCGTTTCGGATCTCTTGTTGAAGCGCAGCCGCGAGATCGTCAGCACTAGCGTAAGTTGAGGCCGCGAGAGTGACATCTTCACTACCAATGGTGCCACTGATCGCCACACCGGCACCGGTTGTCAGATCGAGACTCGATATATCAAGTGGCGTCTCCGCCGCATCGCCAGGGCCAATGACATCGCTCGACAATCCCGCGGTTTCTTTTAGCACTGAACCGATCTGACTACCGCGAGAGTCGAGACCACTAATGGCTATTGTTTCGCCCGTATTTGCGCCGACCTGAAATGTTTGGGTGTCAAACGTGCCGTCGAGCACCTTTAACCCGTTAAAAGAGGTTTGAGCGGCAATCCGGTTGATCTCCTCGATCCGTTGCTGCACTTCTTGGTTTAGCGCCTGGCGATCCGAAGGGCTATTGGTGGCGTTGGCAGACTGAACCGCTAGCTCTCGAATACGTTGAAGGTTGTTGGTGATCTCATCCATTGCACCCTCGGCGGTCTGAGCGAGGGAAATGCCATCGTTGGCGTTTCGCTGAGCCTGATTCAGACCAGCAATCTGCGACTGGAAACGCTCAGAGATCGCTAGGCCAGCCGCATCGTCTTTGGCCGAGTTGATGCGCAAGCCGGAGGATAAGCGCTCAAGAGCTACATTGGCCTGCCCCTGTGAGGCGTTCAGATTACGTTGTGCATTCAGCGAAGCAATGTTGGTATTAATGACCTGAGGCATATCAATTCTCCCTGCTCAGAGGTGCCGGAAGCCTGGTGCCCGATCTTTAATGGGAACCTTTGCCGGCTGAAATTCGTTAAATTGCCGTTATGCAGGGTGATAAGCGAAGGGTGTGCCAGTTTTTACAATATGAGTTTATGTTACTGTCTTTGAAGAAGTTTACAGTTCCGGTGACCGTTTCGGGAATACGTGACGCGCCAAAGTGCTGCCGCCTGAAAGGAATCGAATTGCCGGTTTTACATTTGTTAACAAAAACAGCAAATTTTTTTCTAAAGCAACCGGGGGTGGCGCCGTTAAGTGGAGTAACAGGGCGGCGCTCCCAAACTGAAAACGGGCGCCAGACCTTTTCCATGAAATAACGACTTCCGTCGAAGGAGAAGCATTATGGCTCTCGGTATTAACACTAACGTGGCGTCACTGTCCGCACAGAATCAGCTTCAAAAGTCCCAGGATCTGAGCAATCAGGCGCTTGAGCGTCTTTCATCTGGTCTGCGCATCAACTCTGCTAAAGACGATGCGGCGGGCTTGGCCATTTCCACTCGTTTTCAATCCCAAATTTCTGGCCTTGATGTGGCTCAGCGCAATGCCAATGACGGTATTTCCCTGGCACAGACAACAGAGGGGGCTCTGGAAGAGATTACCAACAACCTACAGCGGATTCGGGATTTGGCTGTTCAGTCTGCGAACGCTACTAACAGCGACTCAGACCGTCAGGCGCTGAACGACGAAGTGACTGCACGTCTCGAAGAAATTGATCGAATCTCTAGTCAAACTGCTTTTAACGGCTTGAAGGTCCTTGACGGGAGCTTTGGCGAGCAGAATTTCCAGGTTGGAGCTAATGCTGGCGAAACTATCGGTATTGATCTCTCACAAGGCACTAAAACCAGCCAGATCGGATCAATTGCTACAGACAGCGTTCAGGTCGTAGGTGCAATTACCGACACCAATGGGGTTTCGATTGCAGTCGGTGACAATGCATTCACTTCTATTAATAATTCGGTCGACCGGAAAGATAGCGATAATGTCACGATCAGCGGTTACGACAGTAAGAGCGCAGCGCAGCTTGCGAAAGCTATCAATGCTTCCGGCGTGGACGGGCTTACCGCATCGGCGACTACAGAACTAAATATCGCGTCGCTGGCAGATGTCACAGCTTCGGGTGTTACTGACGGCGACTATTCTTTAACTGTCAATGATGTCGAAGTTTTCTCAGTAACCGGGCAAGATTTTGATTCTGCTGCTTATTCATTCAACGGAAGCGATTTAGCTGCCGCTATCAATTCCAAGTCTGGTGCTACCGGGGTTAGTGCTACCTTCGATGCTACCGATGGCCTGACGCTTAGTACCGATGACGGGCGAAGCATCAAGCTATCTGAGAGCCTGACAGTAAACAACGGCACAGGATCCCTGGGTGGTGGTTTGACGACAGGCAATACCGCGAACCAAGAAACTTTAGGCGAAGTGACCTATTCTGCTGCTGAAAAAATTAACTTCCTTGCCACCGGAACCGGAGGCGATCTGAAAACAACATTGGGGGCATCTTTTGACTCTGCAGCTGATGCAATTGATGTCGATGAGACCTCGGGTGTCGATGGTGCGGACATTTCGACAGTAGCCGGGGCAAACGATGCAATTTTGCGTGTAGATGCAGCTTTGGATTCAGTTAACACGGTGCGAGGTGAACTTGGCGCAATTCAAAACCGTTTTGAAAGCACCATTGCCAACATTGCTACAACCTCGGAAAACCTGAGCGCTTCGAACAGTCGTATCTTGGACGCAGACTTTGCCGCAGAAACTGCGAAGCTCTCCAAGTCCCAGGTACTGCAGCAGGCCGGTATCTCCGTCCTTGCTCAGGCGAACGCCCGTCCGCAGCAGGTTTTGTCCCTCCTGCAGTAAGGGGCTAGCGGTAACGGCCGGAACCTTCGGGTTCCGGCTTAACGCCGTTTGAGGATAGCGAGGTAAAGCTATGAATGACGTTAACCTGAACAGCCCGGATCTGAAGCTGGTTCGTACCAGTGAGCAAGCACCGGCTCGGGCAATTTCGTCATCTCAGGCCGAAGGCAGGAATGCCTCCGACCTTGCTGGTTCGTCTGCCGCGGTCGTCCAGGCCCAGAATCCGCAAGTAGCTTCAGATGTGTCGAAAGCTGAAAAGCTTCAGACTCGAAATGAAGTTCAGCGGGAACAACTGGATGATGCGGTGAGCCAACTGAACGATTTTGTTCAGAATGTGCAGCGGGATCTGCAGTTTGAAGTGGATAATGATCTTGGTCAGACCATCGTAAAAGTCGTTGATCAGTCGACGAAAGAAGTTATCCGCCAGATTCCGGATGAGCTAGCATTGAGGTTGGCAGAGAACTTGCAGCAGGATGAGCCGCTGACGTTGTTTAATATTAAAGTATAAACAGTTAAAGCTGTTGCTCTAAGTTAAACGACGGTATTTCAGCACCGCCGCACCTGAGAAGGGGCGGCGGTGTTCTGCGTTTATGGGGTGAGAGGGTTCTCCCTCTCCCCCGGCCCCTCTCCCGCGAGGGGAGAGGGGAGGTGTTGTTAACTGTTACAGGGTGTTACAAATCGGCGAAAGAAAAAGGCAAAGTTTTGCCGCTTTTTGCCGATAAACTGAACAATGAAGAGATTCGCCCCCTTGAGGAGGCATGAGCATGGCAAACATATCATCGTTGGGTCTTGGTTCAGGCGTTCTGAATTCGGATCTGGTTGATCAACTGGTACAGGCAGAGCGTGCGCCTACGGAAAATAGGCTTACACAGAAGACAGAGCAAACCCAGGCTTTGCTGTCCGCCTACGGTAAGCTACGCAGCGCTGTTACCGAATTGCGTTTGCCAATGCGCCAGCTCAGCGCTCCGGATAATCTCAAGGCATTTTCTGCAAGTTCTTCTAACGAAGGTATTGGGGTTTCCGTAGACAGCACTAAGGCGAGTCGCGGCACATACAGCGTTGAGGTAACCAGTCTTGCTGGTGCGCAAGCGTTGGCTTCCAGGGATGTGTTCGCGGATCGCGATGCGACCAGTGTGGGGCAGGGCACGCTGACGCTGAATGTAGGAGATAAAACCACGAACCTCACTATTGATAGTAGCAATGACACGCTTCAGGGGCTGGCAAACGCGATCAATGATTCGGATGCGGGTGTCTCTGCAGGCGTTATCGATACGGGGAACGGCTTCCAATTGGTGCTCTCTGCGGACGAGACCGGAACCGCCAATGCGGTAAGTATTTCAGTATCTGGTGATACGGGTGGCACAGACACTGATAGCCAGGGGCTGTCTCGATTTGCGTTTAACACCGGTATGGATTCAGATGCCGGTTTGCAAGAGACGATTGCTGCATCAGATGCCGTTATGAAAATCAACGGCGTTGAGGTTACCCGGTCTACTAACAGTTTTGAAAACGTAATTGATGGCTTGACCTTCGATATCACCGAGACTGGTTCCTCTACTATCAAGGTTCAGCAAGACTTGGGTGCGGTTGCTGATCGCGTACAAGGCTTCGTTGATAAATTTAATTCGCTTCAGTCCACTATTGATAGTCTCGCTGGCTTTAACGCTGAGGCAGGCGTTGGCAGTCTGCTCACGGGTGACAGTACCGTCCGTTCTATTCAGAATCAATTGCGTCAGGTTCTGACGCGGGTTGTGCCGGGCCTGGAAAATTCCAGTGTTCGTAGCCTGGCGGATGTGGGCATCACGACCAACTTTGAAACTGGTGGTCTGGAGTTTGACCGAGCCAGGTTTGAAGAGCAGCTGAAGAATAATCCGGACGATGTGACGGCACTGTTTGCTGAGCAAGGCCGGGCAACCGATAGCCAGGTCGAGTTCGTCCGGAGTGGCTTGAATACTGAGCCAGGCCGCTACGATATCAACATCACCCAGGCGGCGACACAGGGTTCACTCGGAGGGGCGGCGTTCACGGCACCGGTTACGATTGGAGCCGGCAATGACGAGCTGACGTTCCAGGTTAATGGTGAAACGTCTGTGAGCGTTCAGCTCACTCAGCAAACCTACAATACAGCTCAGGAGCTGGCAGACGAGATACAGGCTCAGCTGAATGCCAATAATGCTCTGAATGCGTCTGGCTCGGGGGTCCAGGTTGGAGTTGGAAGCGGCGGCGAGCTGACATTTACCTCCTCCGATTATGGCAGTGATTCGAACGTCAGCCTGACATCAGTAGAAGATGGTTCCGCTTATGGGTTGTCTGCTGCCACCGGCACTTCAGGTATCGATGTGGCAGGCACCATTGGTGGCCGAACCGCGGAAGGCGACGGCCAGGTACTCTTTCTGGGAAGTGGCAATGGTGGTGCGTCTGGTCTGCAGGTTCGTATTCTGGGCGACCAGACTGGCAGTCGTGGCTCGATTACTTTTGTGGAAGGCGTTGCAGAGCGGACGGTTGATCTGGTTTCCAGTTTTGTGGGTGCTGATGGCGCCATCGAATCGCGGACTGAAAGCCTCAATCGCGATCTGGAACAAATTCAGGAAAATCAGGCGCGACTTGAGGAACGTATTGCTGCTTACCGTGAGCGCTTGGTTAGTCAGTTCACAGCGGCAGATTCCCTGATTTCCCAGCTCAACAGCACACAGGATTACGTAAGCCAGCAGCTCGCTGCGCTTGCACCCCAAAACAACCGGAACAACAACTGATCGGCCCGGGCCGATTAGCGAACCAAGAGGTCGAGTATGAACGGTTTACAGGCATACCAGCGCGTAAACACCCAAACGAGCATCACCGATGCAGATCCGCATAAGCTGATCCAGCTTTTGTACAATGGCGCTATTGAGCGCATCAACATGGCCAAGTCTCGTATCCAGGCAAAGGATTACGGCGGCAAGGCCCAGTTGATCAACAAGGCCATCGAGATTATTGGTGGACTGCGTTCCTTCCTGGATTTCGAACAGGGTGGCGATCTGGCTGCGCGTCTTGAGGCGCTGTATGACTATATGGAGCGCTCTTTGCTGGAAGCCAGTGCCAAGAATGATTTGGCCAAGCTGGATGAGGTTCTTACCCTTCTGCGTTCTGTTAAAGAAGGGTGGGATGGTATTCGGGAAGAGGCTATTGGTCAGCAGGCTGCTGGCTGATCAATAACCCCCTCTCCCCAACCCCTCTCCCGCCAGGGGAGAGGGGCTTTATAGCCATTCCTCACGCTCTCCCGTACAATACTGCCCTTATTTTCAACACATCCATTCTGTTCAGTCTGGAGCAAGGGCATGTCTGATATCAAAAAGGTGGTGCTGGCCTATTCCGGTGGCCTGGATACTTCCGTAATCGTTCGGTGGTTGCAGGATACCTATAACTGTGAGGTGGTAACGTTTACCGCCGACATCGGCCAGGGCGAGGAAGTTGAGCCTGCGCGGGCGAAAGCCGAGGCGTTGGGCGTTAAGGAAATCTACATCGAGGACCTGCGCGAGGAGTTTGTGCGCGATTACGTGTTCCCGATGTTCCGCGCGAACACCATCTACGAGGGTGAGTACCTGTTGGGTACGTCCATTGCCCGTCCTCTGATTGCCAAGCGTTTGATCGATATCGCCAATGAAACCGGCGCCGATGCCATTTCTCACGGCGCAACCGGTAAGGGCAACGACCAGGTGCGTTTCGAGCTGGGTGCTTACGCGCTGAAGCCGGGTGTGAAGGTGATTGCGCCCTGGCGTGAGTGGGATCTGAATTCCCGCGAGAAGCTTCTGAAATACTGCGAAGAGCGCGACATTCCGGTGGAAATGAAGAAGGGCAAGAGCCCGTACTCCATGGATGCCAACCTGCTGCACATCTCTTACGAAGGCATTAATCTGGAAGATCCCTGGGCGGAAGCCGAGGAAGATATGTGGCGCTGGAGTGTGTCTCCGGAAGCCGCGCCGGATGAGCCGACTTATGTTGAGCTGACCTACAAGAAGGGCGACATCGTTGCCATCGACGGTCAGGACATGAAACCCCACGTGGTTCTGGAAACCCTGAACAAGCTGGCGGGTGCCAACGGCATTGGCCGTCTGGATATCGTCGAGAACCGCTACGTGGGCATGAAGTCCCGCGGCTGTTACGAAACCCCGGGCGGTACCATCATGCTGCGTGCCCACCGTGCCATTGAGTCCATCACCCTGGATCGCGAAGTGGCGCACCTGAAAGACAGCATCATGCCGCGCTACGCCGAGGTGATCTACAACGGTTACTGGTGGTCCCCGGAGCGCGAGGCTCTTCAAGCTCTGATCGATCAGACCCAGCATTATGTAAACGGCACTGTTCGCCTGAAGCTCTACAAGGGCAATGTGGATGTGGTTGGCCGTAAATCTGAGGATTCTCTGTTCGACGAGAAGATTGCTACCTTTGAGGAAGATCAGGGTGCGTACGATCAGAAGGATGCAGAAGGCTTCATAAAGCTTAATGCGCTGCGTCTGCGGATTGCTGCTGGCAAAGGCCGCAAGCTTTAAAAGCATTGCCTGCTAATTCGGAGTAGGCGCCAGGCAGGCAGCGCTTTTCAGGACACGCTACGAGCACATCCATGTGCGCTTGACGTTGGCCATCCCTGGCCAACGACAGTCCTGAAAAGCGCTACCTGTCTGGCTTTTCAGGCTTCTGAGTTTGCTGCTCGTTGCCGAAACTCTCCCGGTGCTTTCCCCGTTACCGCTTTGAACTTCCGGTGAAACGACGTGGTTTCACTGTACCCCAGCCTCAGTGCAATATCCGGAATGGCCAGCTCGCTGTTGCGAAGATAGTCCTCGGCCATTTTTTGCCGCACTTCATCCAGCAATTTCTGGTAAGACACGCCTTCCTGGCCGAGTTTTCTCTGCAGGGTTCGGCTGGTCATACCCAGGTCTTCAGCCACCATGTCTTGCCGGGTTATGCCGTGCATGAGCTGTTGTTGGATGCTGTGACGGACCTTCGAAGTCAGGTCGCTGTCGGTATCCAGGGACGCCAGCTGACTCAGGGCATGGGCTTCCAGCGTTTTGCGGAGCAGGGGGTCTGGTTGCCGCAGGCGGGTCTCCAGCAGGGTTTTCTTGAGTGTGATGCTGTCCTCATCGGCTGAGAAGGTGACCGGGCAGTGCCAGCGCTCTCGGTAGGCTGTTTCAAATTCGGAACCTGGCGAGGATCGGCGGAGTTTTACCACGCTTGGTGATGCTTCCTGATTGTCTGCAAGCCAGCGGGCGTAGTTCACCCAGGAGGCAAATACGTTGTCCACCAGTTGCGGGCGGACGACGGGATCGGTGTAGTTGCAGTTCCAGGTCAGTTTGATGTCTTCGCCTTTCATGGCGAGGCTGGTGGTGCCCATGTCTCCAACGAGTTTTTCGAATGGCGCAATGCGCGCTACGGCCTCCCCCAGGGTGGCGCAGCTCATGGTGATGTAGCCAAGCACGCTGTAGGAGCCGGGTTGAACGAAGTCGCCGGTCTCGAGGCCCAGGATCGGGCTGCCGGTTTGTTCGCACAATAAACGGATAAAGTGCTGGAACTGCTCGCCGTTAATGCGGCCGTCGTCGGTGTCCAGGATGTTCTGGTCCAGTTCGGCCTGGTCGAAAAGGCGATTGATATCCACGCCGGCGGATTCGGTAGCACGAACGTATTGGCGCAGGGCGGCGACAGAGGCGGTTCCGAGGGTTTTCATGGTTACAGCACTGTTTTTGGAGTCGTTATAGCCGGAGTATAACGGAACTGGTGCGGAAACGTCTGGAGCGGAAAATAAAAAGGCCAGCTAAAAAGCTGGCCCAAAAAACAAGGAAAGAACGAAAGTGCCTGAAAAATTCGTTAATCCGGTGGATTCGATTCCCCATATGGCGGCGGAGGTACTACTCGGCTCCTCCACCATGGGGGATACTGCTTAAATCCACAATTGCAGAATAAGTCGTCCGGCCTTTCCTGTCTGTTTGTGAAGTGTGTATCAGTGTTACCGAGTGTGTCGCCGCTTCAGGCGGTCGCTCCGATCTCCGGCGCAGTCTCGGTAAACCGACGCGTATCGTAGGCATCCACCAGCCCCTGCACCGCTGCCCGTTCCATATCCTGGATCGAGGGTGTGCCGTTCTGGGCGTCGGCCTTGCACAGCACCATGCCGGCTTCCACAGAAATATAGCCGGCTGTGGTTTTCAGGGCCTTGTGGTTGATGCCATCGAAGACGCGCCGGAACGCTGTGGTAGTGCAGTGATCGCTGTTCGGGAAGTAGGCAATGATGGCGAACTGGTTGTCGCCAACGCGGCACAGGGCATCAATGGGGCGAATCAGGGTGCTCAGTCGGCGGGCAATGCCGATGGCCAGTTCGCTCATCACTGTGGGCGGGTGTTTGCGCTTCAGTTCCTGCCAGTTGCGAATGCCGCACAGTACATAGGCAGAACTGCCGCCTCGGGATTCAGCGTGGCGCAGCATCTTGGTCAGCCGCTCGCGACCGTATTTGGTGTTGCAGAGACCGGTTTCCAGATCAATGATGTTTGTGGATTCCAGCTCACGATTGTTCTCGATCAGCAGGGAGTTGGCCCGGAGCAGGGTGTTCTGGCGGTCGGCCATTCGGTCTGCGGCAAAGATGCGAGGGATCAGTTGCTTGGTCATGTCGGACTTGTAGATGAAGTCGTCCACGCCCCGGTCGAAGGCTTCTGAAAGAGCCTCGACGCTTTCCCGTGCCGTGAGCAGGATCACGTAAGTGTAGTGATTGTTCTGCTCGTCCTGTTGTCGCACCTGGTCCGTCAGCTCAAGGCCATCCATCTCGGGCATCAGCCAGTCGGCAATCAGCACGCTGACCGGGCGCTGTTCGATTAACTGCAGGGCTTCCGGTGCGTTATTCACGATGCGTACGTCGCGATATCCGGCATTTCGCAGCGTGCGGCCAACCACCATACTGCTGAATTTCGCGTCGTCTACTACCAGGATGGGAAGGTCCAGATTTGGCATTGTTATCTACTTTTAGCAGTCCGTTGTCAGGTGCGAGAGATGCCGGGGGTTGGTATCATCCCCTGCAAATCAATCGGGCGCCGAAGGTGGGGTCAGATGAACGCTTTCATCTGACCCCGTTTTCAGCAGTTTGCCAGTATACCCGCTTAGCTTAACGGAGAATAAGGACCATGCCTTCTTTTGACATTGTTTCAGAAATCGATATGCACGAAGTCACCAATGCGGTCGACCAGGCCAAGCGGGAGCTGGGTAATCGCTGGGACTTCAAGAATGTTGAAGCCAACATTGAGCTGGATGACAAGGGCATTACCATCAGTGCCGAGCAGGAGTTTCAGCTGGAGCAGTTGCTGGATATGCTGCGTATGGCCTTTGCCAAGCGCAATATCGATGCGCGAGCGCTGGCCGAGGACGGCGACAGCAAGTCCGGCAAGCTGGTCAAACAGCACCTGCTGCTGAAGCAGGGCATTGAAACTGATATGGCCAAGAAGATCGTGAAGATGATCAAGGACCAGAAGATGAAGGTCCAGGCCAGTATCCAGGGCGATAAGGTGCGGGTGACCGGCAAGAAACGGGATGATCTCCAGGAGGCCATCGCTATGCTGCGCGAAGCTGAGCTGGATATCCCGCTGCAGTTCAATAATTTCCGCGACTGATCCGGAGGCTTTACCATCTTAACCGGCACCCGCCTGACCCTGATTCGGGATACGCTTTACACCTACACCCGTTGGCAGGTGATCGCCCTGTTATTCCTGGGGTTCTCGGCGGGTTTGCCGTTTCTGCTGGTGTTTTCCACCCTTAACGCCCGGCTGGCGGATGTGGGAGTGGAAACCGCCACCATCGGGTTCTTTAGCTGGCTCGGTATTACCTATTCAATCAAGGTGTTCTGGGCACCGGTGGTGGACCGCCTGAAACTGCCGTTGCTCGACCGGCTTTTGGGCAAGCGGCGGAGCTGGATTATCTTTGCGCAGGCGGGTATCGCCACGGGGCTGTACCTGATGGCTCACGTGGATGCTACGGCAGCGCCTGAAATGATGGCTCTTTGCGGCCTGCTGGTGGCCTTTTCCTCCGCCACTCAGGATGTGGCCATTGATGCCTACCGCATCGAGATTGCCGAGGAGCGGCTGCAGGCGGCGCTGGCTGCTACGTATATCTTTGGCTACCGTCTGGCGCTTCTGGTGGCCGGCGCCGGTGCTCTTTACCTGGCGGAATTCTGGTCGTGGCAGGTGTCCTATGAAGTCATGGCGGCCCTGGTAGGAGTTGGCGCGCTCACGGTGCTCATTGTTCGCGAGCCCAGCGTGAACCACTTTGCCGCCGCCCAGGACATTGCCCACGAGATCGAACAGGAGGCTGCCAAGCTCACGCATCTGAATCCCCGCCTGGCGAGACTTGTTGGCTGGTTCTACGCCGCCGTGGCCGGTCCGTTTCTGGATTTTTTCAGGCGGTACAAGGAGCTGGCTCTGGTCATCCTGCTGATGGTTGCCGTGTACCGGATCTCCGACATCGCCATGGGCGTCATGGCCAATCCCTTCTACCTGGATTTCATGGGCTTCAGCAAAACCCAGGTGGCGGACGTTACCAAGATCTTCGGCTTCTTCATGACCATTGCCGGCTCCCTGGTTGGTGGGGTTATGGTGGTTCGCTACGGGGTTCGTCGAATTCTTCTGTTGGGAGCGATCATGACTGCCGCCACTAACCTACTGTTCGTTGTTCTGGCCCAGTACCCGCCCAACATCATCGCCCTGGCCGCCGTGGTGAGCGCCGATAACCTCAGTGGCGGCATTGCCAATGTTGCCCTGATCGCATGGCTCTCGAGCATGACCAGTGCCTCGTTTACGGCTACGCAGTACGCACTGTTCAGTTCCCTGATGACTCTGCCTGGCAAGTTTCTCGGTGGGTTCTCCGGCATTGTCGTGGCGGGCTTTGGTTACGCCGAATTCTTCCTGGTGGCCGGCATAATGGGTGTGCCTGCGATTCTGCTGGCCATTTTCATGATCCGAAATGGCCATCGACTGGATTCGTTGGCGCCGCGCAATGAATCGAAGCCCGATGCCGGAGCAGAGAGCCCTTGATGTCCGAACCGACCAAAGACCAGAAAATCTGGCAAGTCGTACTGGCTGTCCCAGAGGGAAAGGTGGTCAGTTACGGCCAGGTTGCAGAGATGGCAGGGTTGGGCCGGCAGGCGAGGTACATCGGGAAGGCCTTGGGCAAGTTGCCGGAAGGACATGCCGTGCCCTGGTATCGGGTGATTCGCAGTAACGGCCAGATTGCCTTTCCCGTGGGGTCCGAGAAATTTGAGGAGCAGGTTAGCCGGCTTGAGGCTGAAGGTGTCGAAGTTACCGACGGGCGGGTTTCGATGTCTCGGTTTCGATGGTAACGGGGCGCTCTGGGCGCCCCACTCAATGGTAGCTCGACCCGTTAGAGCCGAAGAGCCCCATCCACTTCAATCATCCGCCCTGACACATAGTCGTTCTCAAAGATGAACGCCGCAGCCGAAGCAATCTCTTCGGGTTTGCCCATGCGCTTGAGCGGAATGCCGGCCGTCATTTTTTCCAGGGCTTCCGGTTTCATGGAGGCGGTCATTTCGGTCTCGATGAAGCCCGGGGCGATACCGGCGCAGCGGATGCCGTAGCGGGCGAGTTCCTTGGCCCATACGGGAACCAGGGCGGAGACGCCGGCTTTGGCGGCGGAGTAGTTGCTCTGGCCCATGTTGCCGGCGCGGGAGATGGAGGCGATGTTGATGATCGCGCCCTGGTCGCCGTTCTTGATCATCTGGGTGGCGGCTTCGCGGCCGCAGAGAAACACACCGGTGAGGTTGACGTCGATCACCGCCTGCCACTGGGACAGCTCCATGCGGCGCTCAACTTCGCCATCCTTCACTTTGACCATCAGGCCGTCTCGCAGGATGCCGGCGTTGTTGATCAGGCCATTGAGGTGGCCGAAATCTTTTACGATGGCTTCAAAGGTTTTTTCAACGTCTTCTTCTTTGGCGACGTTGCAGACGTAGCTTCTGGCCTCAGCGCCCGCGGCCACGCAGGCGGTGACGGCTTCGTCCAGCTTCTCCGGCATCAGGTCGATCAGCGCAATTTTTGCACCTTTGGCCGCAAGGTATTCGCCCATGGCGCGGCCAAGGCCCTGGCCGCCGCCAGTGATTGCAATCACGGAATCTTGAAGTTTCATGTTTTGCCCTAACTACTGTTATCAAGTGGCTTTACAGTTGCTGTGCGTCTTTTCACCGGTATGGCTGGTGCGTAGAGCCATGAATGTGGCTTCTTGTTAGATACGGAAGGACTGCGAGTATACCAGACCTTCTGAAATTCCTGCTCAGACCCTGAGGTCCCGATGTCCGTGTTTCTTTTTCTATTCATAATCATGCCGATTGCCGAGATGGCGGTGTTGATCCAGGTGGGTGGCATGATTGGTGTGCTCAATACCGTCGGGTTGGTGTTGTTGACCGCCGTGATCGGTGCGTGGCTGCTTCGCCAGCAGGGTCTGGCAACGCTGTTGAGGGCCAATCAGCGGCTGAACAGTGGTGAATTGCCTGCCAAAGAGGTTGCCGAGGGGCTGATTCTGGCTATTGGTGGCGCCTTGCTGCTGACGCCGGGTTTTATCACCGATACGGTCGGCTTTTTGTGCCTGATTCCGGGGAGCCGCCACTGGCTCGCGGCGCAGGCGCTGAAGCGCATGGTCGTGGCTGGTCAGAACCGCAGCAGCAGCTTCTATTTCCGTGCCGGTGGCGGGTCCAATCCCTTCGGGCAGGATCCGTTTGGCGGCCAGGAGAACCCGTTCGGCCGGCAGCGGCCTTTTGATCGGGACAGCAATGGCGACATCATCGAAGGCGAGTACCAGGATGAGACGGAATCCGATCGGGACCGGATCGAAAAAAAGTGAAAAAATTTTCTCTAAGGGGTGTTGAAAACACCTACCAGCTACCCCAAATAGAAACCACAAGTTCGCTGCGGGCTGATTTCCACTGAAAACAGTTGGTTATCCAGCCGGGCAATTTGTCGGACCAGGCTTTGCCTGTCCGACCTACATCAACAATGTCATTGCCACATTAATCTGACTATTGGAGAAACCGAGCAATGAAAATTCGTCCGCTACACGACCGTGTTGTCGTGCGCCGTAAGGAAGAAGAAGAGAAAACTGCGGGTGGCATCGTGCTGCCGGGTAACGCCAAAGAGAAGCCCTCCCAGGGCGAGGTAATTGCCGTTGGTAACGGTCGCATCCTGGAAAACGGCGAAACCCGCTCACTGGCGGTCAAGGTGGGTGACACCGTGGTCTTCGGCCAGTACGCCGGGAACACCGTCAAGATCGATGGCGAAGAGCTCCTCATCATGAGCGAGAGCGACATCTACGGCGTGCTTGAGTGATCGCTGAGGCGAATCGCACGAACTCTCATTAATCCGATTGATTCAACAACTTCGGTTTAACGAACAGGAATAGAAGACATGGCAGCAAAAGACGTTAGATTCGGTGATAGCGCACGTAAGCGCATGGTCGCGGGCGTCAATGTACTGGCAGACGCGGTTAAAGTGACCCTCGGCCCGAAAGGCCGTAACGTGGTTCTGGAAAAGTCCTTCGGCGCGCCGACCATCACCAAAGATGGTGTTTCCGTAGCCAAGGAAATCGAACTGTCTGACAAGTTCGAGAACATGGGCGCCCAGATGGTGAAGGAAGTAGCTTCCCAGGCCAACGACACCGCCGGTGACGGTACCACTACCGCAACCGTTCTGGCTCAGTCCATCGTTAACGAGGGCGTTAAGGCAGTTACTGCCGGCATGAACCCGATGGATCTGAAGCGCGGCATCGACAAGGCCACAACGGAAGCCGTGAAGGCAATCCGTGATATGGCCAAGCCCTGTGACGACAGCAAGATGATCGCTCAGGTAGGCACTATCTCTGCCAACGGTGACGATACCATCGGTAAGATCATCGCCGATGCAATGGAAAAAGTTGGCAAGGAAGGCGTTATTACCGTTGAGGAAGGCCGAGGCCTGGAAGACGAGCTGGACGTGGTTGAAGGTATGCAGTTCGACCGTGGCTTCCTGTCTCCGTACTTCATCAACAACCAGGACAACATGTCTGCCGAGCTGGAAGACCCGTACATCCTGCTGGTCGACAAGAAGATCTCCAATATCCGCGAGCTGCTGCCGGTGCTGGAAGCTGTAGCCAAGGCTGGTAAGCCGCTGCAGATCATCGCTGAAGACATCGAGGGTGAAGCGCTTGCCACTCTGGTAGTGAACAACATGCGTGGCATCGTCAAGGTAAACGCTGTCAAGGCGCCTGGCTTTGGTGACCGTCGCAAGGAAATGCTGCAGGACATCGCGATCCTTTCCGGTGGTACCGTAATCTCTGAAGAAGTCGGCCTGACTCTTGAGAACACCACCCTGGATGACCTTGGCACAGCCAAGCGTGTGAACGTCACCAAGGAAAACACCACCATCATCGGCGGTGCTGGTGCGCAGGCGGACATCGAAGCTCGCGTTGAGCAGATCCGCAAGCAGATCGAAGACAGCTCTTCCGACTACGACAAGGAAAAGCTGCAGGAGCGTGTTGCCAAGCTGGCTGGCGGTGTTGCCGTTATCAAGGTTGGTGCCGGTTCCGAAGTGGAAATGAAAGAGAAGAAGGCCCGCGTTGAAGACGCGCTGCACTCTACCCGCGCCGCGGTTGAAGAGGGCATCGTGCCGGGCGGTGGTGTAACCCTGATCCGTGCCATTGCGGCCCTGGACAAGGTAGACGCCATCAACGAAGAGCAGAAAGCCGGTGTTAACATTCTGCGCCGTGCCATGGAAGCTCCTCTGCGCCAGATCGTTTACAACGCAGGCGGTGAGTCTTCTGTTGTGGTTGCGAAGGTTCGCGAAGGCGAAGGTTCCTTCGGCTACAACGCCGCGACCGAAGCCTACGGCGATATGCTGGAAATGGGTATCCTGGATCC
Source organism: Marinobacter sp. L-13 (assembly GCF_056857715.1). Taxonomy (NCBI): domain Bacteria; kingdom Pseudomonadati; phylum Pseudomonadota; class Gammaproteobacteria; order Pseudomonadales; family Marinobacteraceae; genus Marinobacter; species Marinobacter sp. L-13. The sequence continues at coordinate 114,124 of NZ_JBSXNQ010000055.1, read as the reverse complement.
TGCCAAGGTCACCCGTTCCGCTCTGCAGGCGGCCGCTTCTGTGGCTTCCCTGATCATCACCACCGAGGCGATGGTTGCGGATGAGCCGCAGGACGAGTCTGCCGGCGGCGGTATGCCGGACATGGGTGGAATGGGAGGCATGGGAGGTATGGGCGGCATGATGTAATGCCGGCCTGATCTCGGCCCCTTAAAAACCCCGCGTTGGTTCACGCCAACGCGGGGTTTTTGTTTTTTTGTCATGAACTTGCCCCATGGCTTTGCTAGACTCGGCTTCCGGTCCATTATCTGTGCAACGCCGAATGAGTGACGCTGAACCCAAATCCTTTCTCCGCCCCGGCAAGGTATTCTTGCTCCTGCTGCTGGGCGCTTTGGTTTATGTCCTGTCACTGGTCTTTCTGGTCCCTGCGGGATGGGTCTGGCAGCAAGCCTCTGCCCATGTATCTCTGCCTCCCCAGGTAAAGGTTCAGCAAGTTGCCGGCAAACTCTGGGATGGCGAAGCCGGGGTTGTGGTGGCCGGTTTCGCGGTGCGTGTTGACTGGCGCCTTTATATGCCGTCGGTCACCAGCTTGGAATGGCCAGCCCGAATTTCCCTGGAATCGTCGCAATCCTCGCTCAACGGCGATGTTACGGTGGGCTGGCCGGCCAGTGCCCAGCTTGATGCCAGCGGACGGATCACGGTGGCCGAGTTTGAGGAGCTGATCCGCCAGAGCGGCGGCGCCATGATTGAAGGCGAAGTCATGATTGACCGTCTGAATATGGCCTGGGCCGATAACCGGATTACGCGGGCGGAAGGCCTGGGGCGCTGGGATGGCGGCCTGGTGACCTGGCCAATGGGTGGCCAGCGTGGGCAGGCCGAGTTTCCGCCCATGCAGGCGACGATGGATACCTCCCAGGGTGGTGTGGCGCTGACAGTCTCCGAGCAGGCCGGCCAGGGGCCAGCAGCAGATGCCACCGTGTTCTGGAACGGAATGATGGAACTGCGTGTCTACAAGCGTATGGTGGATCTCGCCGGCCAGCCCTGGCCCGATTCTGCCAGCCCCGGTGATGTCGTATTCCGGGTACGCCAGCCTCTCGTACCGGGGGCAAGATAATATGGCGCTGTTGAGTATTCCGGCCCAGAGCCGGATTTCCCGGATCCTCGCCAACCTGTTGCTGTTGGTTCTGGTGGTGTATCTGGCCAATACTCTCGCCCGGATGACCTGGTTATACGCCTGGGACGACCGGCCGGTTCCAGACGCGCCGGTCGCAGCCGGTGCAGGCAGTCTGTCAGGCGGTAGCCGTTTGACAACGTCTATGGCCGTTTACGATTTCTTCGGGCGGTCTGAGCGACCGGTCGAGGTGGCCGATGCGGTTCGCCGCTCGGCTCCGGAAACCCGGCTTCGGCTCCGGCTGGAAGGGGTACTTGTCGCACAGCGCCCGGAGGACTCCGGTGCTATAGTTGCTGGGAGCAATGGAGAAACCGCATATTACCGGGTAGGGGAGATGCTACCCGGCAATGCCGAGCTGGCGGAAGTGGAACCCGGGCGTGTTCTGATTCGTCGGGGTGGGCGATACGAATCCCTGACTTTCGAGGAACAGTCGTCTGAACTGGTTGCAGAAGTGACCGAGGAGCCTGCAGAATCATCACCGGATGAGTTCCTGGCCAGCGCCCGTGAACAGATTGACAGCCAGGGCATTGCCGCACTGGCGCCTTTCGGGCTGAGCCCGGTGGACAATAGCGGCATGTCCGGTTACGTGTATGACGGCTCTAACGCCATGCTTAACGCCGTCAACCTGCAGGCCGGGGACGTGATAACGGCTATCAACGGTCAGCGGCTGGGCGATATCAGCCAGGATAAGGCCCTGCTTGAGAACTGGCGCGGCCAGGCCCAGCTGGAGATAGAAATCGAGCGTGACGGATCCATCCTCACCATCAGTTATGCCATACCCGAGCAGTGGCGCTGACCGGGTTCATCGAAACAGGACGAAATCGCCAGATGTATAACCACAAGATCAATGTTTTGCGGGCCATTGTCCTGCTTTTTCTCCTTCCCTTTATGTCCATGGCGCATGGGCAGGAAGCCGAGACATGGCGGCTGAACCTGAAAGACGCCGATATCCGTGCGTTCGTGACCCAGGTCGCGGACATTACCGGGTACAGTTTTGTGGTGGATCCCAGGGTGAAGGGCAAGGTAACGGTGCTCTCCAGCGCGCCCATGAACAGGGACGAAATTTACGATCTGTTCCTGGCGGTCTTGAATGTTCACGGTTTTACCGCCATCCCGGGCGCAGAAGTGATCAAGGTGGTGCAGCAGGTTGATGCCAAACAGTCGGCAGAGATTCTGGAGCGCTTTCCCGAAACCCCCTCCGAGCAGCTGATCACGCGGGTTATCCAGATCGACAACGCCAACGCCCTGGAGCTGGTGCCGATTCTGCGCCCCCTGGTGGCGAAATACGGCCATCTGGCCGGGGTGGCCGCCGCCAACGCCCTGATCATCAGTGATCATTCTTCCAATATCCAGCGCATCGAGCAGATTGTCCGGGAGCTGGATAGCCCGTCCAAATACGAAGTGGAAGTCATCCAGCTTCAGGAAGCCTGGGTGGGTGATATGGTGACCCTGCTGCAGGAACTGGCCCCGGATGAACTCGGCCGGGCCGGCGGCGACAATGCCGCCAGAAAATACAGCGTCACGGCAGATGAGCGCAGCAACCGCCTTATTCTGCGGGGCGATGAGACCTTCCGCGAAAAGATGCGCGGCCTGATTCGACAGCTGGACCAGCCCTCTGCCACCGGCGGCACCACCAAGGTCCTGAGGCTGAAACACGCCGACGCCAAAAACCTGACTGAGATCCTGAAGGGTGTGATGGGCGAGCTGGTGAAAGAAGGTACCGGTTCGGGAGGCGGCGGTGCCGCCAAACCGCAAAGCAGCTTTGCCGTGTTTGCGGATGAGGGGCTGAACGCGCTGGTGGTGAGGGGTGAGCCATCCCTGATGCAGGAAGCCGAACAGATTGTTGCGGCGCTGGATGTGCGCCGTGCCCAGGTGATGATTGAGGCGGCCATTGTCGAGATCAGCGACGAACTGGGCCAGGATCTGGGCGTCCAGGTTGCGGTCGGTGACGAGTCCGGCGAATCCACGCCGGTTGCCGGCACCAATTTCGGTAACGTGGGTCGCAGCCTGGGTGAGGTGCTCAGCGCGATTCTGACCGGATCCGCCATCACGCCGGCTACCGGTGGTATCACCATCGGCGCCGGCCAACGGAACGAAAATGGTGTGAGCTGGGGGGTTCTCCTGCAGGCACTGTCTACGTCTGCTGCTGCAAACCTGTTGTCTACGCCAAGCATTATTACGCTGGATAACCAGGAGTCCGAGATCATCGTGGGCCAGAATGTCCCGTTCCGCACTGGCCAGTCGACGGTTGTCGGTGACGGCACCACCAATCCATTCACCACCATCGAGCGTCGCGATATCGGTCTGACCCTCAAGGTTACCCCGACCATCAGTGCCGACGGCCTGGTGCGTCTGGTGGTGGAGCAGACCACAGAGAACGTGGCAGACAGCATCGAGGACGCCTCGGATATCGTCACCAACAAGCGGGAAATCAAGACCACAGTGCTTGCAGATGACGGTGAGACCATCGTGCTGGGCGGTTTGACCCGGGATGATTACCAGGTCAACAGGAGCAAGGTGCCCCTGCTGGGTGACATCCCGTTCGTTGGTCGCCTGTTCTCCTCCGAATCGGAGCGCCGGGTGAAGCGCAACCTGCTGGTGTTCCTGCGCCCCAAAATCATGCTGGGCAAGGAAGAGGCCGTTGCGGCTACTTCCGACAAGTTCAATCAGCTTTGGGACGTCAATCTGAACATCCGGGAGAAGCTGGGTATCCCCACCGAAGAGCAGCGTCCGACAGTGGACGCGCTGTTTGAAGACGGCAGCACCCGGGTAAAGTAAGCGCTCAGACAGCCAGTGGCGGCATCGGGCAATCCATCTGGTCCGCCACCAGCCGCATCAGTTCGTACTCCCGGGTTTCCACTTTCCCGTCGCGGGTAATGCAGTGCCCACAGGCATCGATGATTGCCGGTTTCAGCAGCGGTGAAAGACCGTTCAACGCGGTCAACGCTTCCCGTAGCTGGCGCATGGTGACTTTTTCCAGAACTGGCTCCACTCCATCCTTCGCATTCATGAAGCCGGCCATGGCCTCCCGATAGAGCTTCTCGGCGTCAGATTGGGACTCAGACCCAGCCCTTGCCATCAAGCTCAGGAGCCTCTGGAGGGCCGGCATGACCGGTTTGTAGCTCTTATAGCGCACCGGTACCACTCTGGCTGCTTCGTCGCCCAGGTGGCGTGACAGGAAGCTTGTCAGAGCGAGTTCAAACAGGGTAACCCGGTTATCCGCCGCCACAAGTTTCTGGACATTGGTAATGAGCAACTCCCGCTCTTCCGGGTCCAGCTTGCGAAGGGCAGGCATGGCCAGCTCCAGGGCAGGGAAACGGACGCCATCGCCGATGGTTTTCAGTGCCGGCAGCAGTTTCTCGAGTAGATCCGGCTGGCTGCCCAATACCGGGTGTGCCGGCAGCAGGTTCAGCCGTTCCGTTTGCTGTGGACGCGGCAGTTCGCTGATCAGCATGGCATAGCAGAGCTGCGTGGCCCCGGCCCGGGTGTACAGCAGGTTTCGGAAGGTGGCTGGCAGGCGTTCCAGAAAACGCAGGGCGAAATCTTCGCTTTGCCGGTTGATAGTGCCGACCTGATCTGAAAATTTCCGGGCCGGTTTTATGGTTTTTTCCGGGCTGGATGCAAGCGGTGAGGTTCTGCCACTCCTGCCGGTAACCGGCCCGAGTATGTCAGTTGCCGCGCCACTGAACCCGGACGCGCCCGCTTCTGGTGCTCCAGAGCCTCCCCGGTAGAGATCGGCGCCTGGTTCGGTATCCCTGAGCCGGCTTCGCAATCTGGCCAGCATGCCGGGCTGAATGGCATTGATTCGCTCATCTATGGGCGGGTGGGATGCCAGCAAAGAGGTGAACTTCATCCGCGCACTTTCGCCAAAGCACATGTGATTCATGTCGCTGGCGTGGCTGGTTGTGTCCAGGTAACCGCCCTTAATTCCGATCTTGAACAGCGCTCCGGCAATGCCTTCGGGATTGCGGGTAAATTGCACGGAGGATGCGTCTGCCAGCATTTCGCGTTGCCTGGAGACCGCTGCCTGTATCAGCCGGCCAAAGAAAACGCCCACATAGCCAATCACAAAGAGGGCCAGACCAATGATGCCCATGGCCGCCTGGGCCCGACCGTCCCGTGATCGACCCACCCGGTGGCCGCGGTAGAAGGATGCGCGCAGTAGAAAGCCGCCAATCTGTCCGATCATCAGGATGCCGGCAAGCAGGGCAATGAGCCGAACGTTCAGCCGCATGTCGCCGTTGAAAATATGGCTGAATTCATGGGCGACCACGCCTTGCAGTTCGTCCCGGGATAACTGGGTGATGGCGCCGTGGGTGACGACCATGACGGCCTCACCGGGAGTGTAGCCGGCCACAAAAGCGTTGATGCCGGTTTCCTGATCCATCACATAGAGTTCCGGCACCGAGACACCACTGGCAATAGCCATTTCCTCAACGATGTTGCGCAGTTTGCGCTCGTCACTGTCGCGGGTATCGGGGTCAATGGGCCTGGCGCCAACCATTTTGGCGACCCGGTTGCCACCACCGGCCAGATCAACCCAGCGGAGAAGGGAGCCCAGAACAATCAGGGAGACAACCGTAACGGCGGTCAACAGGCCATGATTGGAGAGCAGCCAGTGGTGGAACGCAAGACCGGAGGATTCACTACGGGTTACAAAATAACCCACAAGGCAGACGGCAAGCGTGATAAACGCGACCGCCGTCAGGAAAAGAAAAACCAGCAGAGTGGTGTTGCGCCGGGCGTGGGCCTGGCGCTGAAAGAAACCGGGATGAGCCATGATTCAGGGCCTCAGAAGGCCACTTTCGGTGCCTGACGGGCTTCCGGTGATTCCAGTTCCAGTTGCGACGTTTCCTTGAACGCAAACATGCCGGCTATAACATTATTCGGGAACTGCTCCCGGAAGATGTTGTAGCTCATGACGCCGTCGTTATAGGCCTGGCGGGCAAAGGCGACCCGGTTCTCGGTGCTGGAGAGTTCTTCCATCAGTTGCTGAATGGTTTCGTTGGCCTTCAGCTCCGGATAGTTCTCGGCCACGGCGTAGAAATTTGCGAGCGCCTTGGTGAGCAGGTTTTCGGCGCTGCCCAGGCGTTGGATCTTGGTTCCATCGCCAGGATCCTTGGCGGCGTCTTTTTGGGCGCTGACCGCATTGTTACGGGCTTCCATCACCTGGGTGAGGGTGCTTTTTTCGTGGGTCAGATAGGCTTTTGCCGCTTCCACAAGATTCGGAATAAGGTCGTGCCGACGCTGCAGTTGAACATCAATCTGGGCAAACCCGTTTTTGAACTGGTTGCGCAGGGAAACCAGGCGGTTGTAGATAAAGACCAGATAGAAAACAATGACGGCGATAACGATCAGGCCGATAACAGTGGTTCCCATGGCAACTCCTAGAGGTAGTGGTTCAGAGGTTATTTTCCACGATCTGCTCGTGAAAACCTTTAACGAAGGTCTCAAATTCACGCGGCGGCAACGGTTTGCTGAAGAAATAGCCCTGGGCGAGCTTGCAGCCACGCTGGCTCAGGTAATATTCCTGCTCTGCCGTTTCCACCCCTTCAGCAACCACTGACAGGTTCAGACTCTTGCCAAGGTCGATGATGGTATTGGCGATTCGGGTATCTTCCTCATTGACCAGCAGATCGCGGATAAACTGTTTGTCGATCTTCAGATGCTGTACCGGCATCTGTTTGAGGTAGGTCAGTGACGAGTAGCCGGTTCCAAAGTCGTCCACCGCGATGCTTATTCCCGCTTTGTTGAGTCTGTGGAGTTTGGCTACGGCGTCTGACAGGTTGGTCATGAAGCTGGTTTCTGTTACCTCCAGCTCCAGCCGCCCGGCCGGTATCTTGTGTCGTCGCAGGGTATCGAGAATATCATCGACAATGCTTTCCTGGCGCAGCTGAACGGCCGAGAGATTAACAGCAATACGAAGCGGCGAGCCGTCCGAGGCCCAGCGAGCTGCCTGCCAACAAGCCTGGTCCAGAACCCACTGGCCAATTTCCACGATAGAGCCGTTTGCTTCGGCCACCGGGATAAAGAAGTCGGGGGGAACCGTGCCACGAGTCGGGTGCTCCCAACGTAACAATGCCTCTGCCCCGATTACCCGTTTGCTCTCCAGATTAATCTGGGGCTGGTAAACCAGATGAAATTGGTGATTACCAAGAGCCTGGGACAAATCCTTTTCCAGTTGCTTCCGGTCCCGGATTTCCTGGTCAATGCTGGCGACATAGAACTGGAAGTGGTTGTGACCGTTCTGCTTGGCCAGGGTCATGGTCTGTTCGGCACTCTGAAGCAGTCGGTCTGCCTTGCTGGTGTCGGAGGGGTAAAGAGCAACCCCCAGGGTGGCGCTGATTGAGATGTTCTGGTCTTCGACCAGCATGGGCTCATTGACACAGGCCAGGATTCGCTCAGCTGTGTCTGCTGCTTGAAACCCGTCCCGAAGTCCTTTCTGGACAACCACGAACTGGTCGCTGCCGAGGCGTGCAATGGTGAAGCGGGCATTGTCCAGTTTGTTGGTCAGGCGGTCGGCAACGGTCTGTAGAATAAGGTCCCCGGACCGGAAACCGCACTGCTCGTTCACCGATTTGAAATCGTCGATGCCGCAGACAATCAGCGACAGTTGGGCGTTGCGCCTGGCGGCATCCTCAATATCCCGCACCAGCAACTCCATGAAGGTATCCCGGCTGGGCAGGCCAGTGAGCTGGTCGTAACGTGAGAGACGGCTCACCCGGTCCTCCGCCTCGCGATGACGTTTCTGGCTGTCACCAATGGCCACCAGGAGGTTATTGGTTGCGTTGACCCAGAGGCCAAGTTCGTCGCTCTGGTGGCCGGATGGCGTGGTGACCAGGCGGTCATCCGGGTGCGCAGGATCCACCTGCCTCACGGAATTGACAATTCGGAGGAGGGGGCGCGTCAGGAGCAGGTGGAATACATAGAACAACACCATGCCGAGAATGAGAGCTGTGGCCATGCCGGAAGCGAAAGTGACAGCCGCCCTGTCCAACCAGGTGCGGGCCGCTGCTGCAGTGTCGTAGTGAACGTCAAGAAAGCCGTAGACGTCTTCCGGATTACCCTCGCGGAAAAGCGGTTCCCGATAGAGCCGGTCGGCGTCGAAAATCGGATCGGTGACCGGGCGGAAAGCGGTTTCCTGGAGTGGACGGCTGCGATCTCCCAGTGGGTCGCCGTCAGGGTGGACGATGCGGGCCATGTGGACCGCTTCCTTGGCGAAGAGGCCGTCCACGACTTGTTGCGCGAGTTCGGCGTCGATGCTGAACACCGCCTGGGTGGCTGCGTCTTTCACCATCGCGATGGTTTGCTTGGCATCGCTATCCAGCCCTCTGGACACACGTTGGGCGTCCAGGATGACCTGTATGGCACTGACAACGACGCCACTGGCAAGGGCCACCGCAAGAATCCACCGTAAGATTCGATAGCCCAGGCGATGTTCAACCTCGAAGGAGTTTTGCATTCAAGCCTGTCTTGTTCCGGTTTTTGCAGAGCCGCTGATCTGCAAGGTTCAGGGCAAAGGTGTCGCACTTTGGGTGATGTGCGTGGGGGCTCACCCTGATGGTTGTTTCCAAGTATGGTTCAGGTTCGCGATATCTTCATGGAGTATCGGCGATTTTTCCAAAGATTTCAGAGTGTGCTTGTATCAAATTGTAATTGCTTGGGTATCGCAGACACAAAAACGCCCGCCAGAGGCGGGCGCTTGATCACAGTCGTTTTAGACTGTGTCTGGAAGCGAGGCCGGGATCAGGCCAGGTTTTCGTTTACGAAATCCCAGTTCACCAGGTTCCAGAAAGCTTCCAGGTAGTTCGGGCGGGAGTTGCGATAGTCGATGTAATACGCGTGCTCCCAGACGTCGACGGTCAGTACCGGCTTATCGGCACCGGTCAACGGGGTTTCAGCATTGCTGGTATTTGCGATGGCAACGGTGCCGTCCGCTTTTTTCACCAGCCAGGTCCAGCCAGAACCGAAGTTGTTGGCTGCTTTATCATTGAATTCTTTCTTGAAATCTTCGAAAGAACCGAACGCCTTCTCGATCGCTTCCTTGGCAGCACCGGTGGGTTCACCACCGCCGTTCGGGCTCAGGCAGTGCCAGTAGAAGGTGTGGTTCCAGACCTGTGCGGCGTTGTTGAACAGCGGGCCGCTGGCACTCTTGATGATGTCTTCAAGCGATTTGTTGGCGTTGTCCGTACCTTCGATCAGGCCATTGAGCTTGGTGACGTAGGTGTTGTGATGCTTGCCGTAATGGTACTCGAGCGTTTCCTGAGAGATGTGCGGTTCCAGTGCGTTCTTTTCGTAGGGCAGTGCGGGAAGTTCAAATGCCATGAGGTCGTTCTCCCTGTCTCTCTGTTTATGTTGATGTTCGTTACCCCAATATAGGGTCGATTTGAGTCAGATCAACCCTTTGGTGTTAAAGAACTTTTAAACTCTGGGCTGCCCGGCAGGAACTGGGCGCAGTTCTTCACCCGCCAGACGAGCTCTTCGTAGCTGTCGGCCAGAATGTTTACGTGGCCCAGCTTCCGACCCGGTCGTTCACCCTTATTATAGAGATGAACATGGGCGTAGGGCAGTTCGAGGATTCGCTCGATGTCGCCGTGCTCTCCGATGATATTGATCATGCAGCTCAACCCACGTGGAGCAACGTTGCCAAGAGGGTGTCCGCTAACCGCGCGAATGTGGTTCTCGAACTGGCTGGTCATCGCGCCTTCGATGGTCCAGTGCCCCGAGTTGTGAACCCTCGGCGCCATCTCGTTGGCGACCAGGCCATCGGTTGTCTCGAACAACTCAAGCGTTAATACGCCGACATAGTCCAATTCGTTCAGTAGTGCCTTGATGTACCGCTCCGCATCTTCCTGAACGTGCTTCTCGAGCTTCGGAGCAGGCGCAATGGAGTAGCGCAGAATCCCCTCGTGGTGGGTGTTCTCCGCCATCGGGTAGAAGGCCAGCTCACCGTCTTCAGCGCGAACGGCGATAATCGACACTTCCCGGTGGAAGTCGACGAACTTTTCCACGATAAGGCGGGGGTGGCCGATGGAGGTCCAGGCGGCCTCGGCGTCCTCAGGCGATTTGAGTACGGCCTGGCCTTTGCCGTCGTATCCTTCGGTGTTGGACTTCGCTACCACCGGGCAGCCAAGTTCCTCGGCCGCGGCTTTCAACGAGGCGGCGCTATCGGCAATTTTCCATTCTGGCGTGGGGATGCCCAGCCCGCCGAACAGAGTCTTTTCCGCTTCCCGGTTCTGACAAACCTGCAATGCCCGGGGGCAGGGGTGAACCGGTTTGTGAGCAGCAATTTTCTCGGCCACGTTTACTGGCAGGTGTTCGAACTCATAGGTAACACGGTCGACCCGGGAGAGGAAATCATCCAGGTACTGGCCCTCGCGGTCGATGATGACTTCACCAAGGCCGGCACTGGGGCTGCCGGACATGTCATAGAAAACAAAGGTCTTGGCCAGTGGGTATCCGGCCAGTGCCAGCATTCTTCCCAGTTGGCCAGCGCCCAGTACACCAATTCTCATTCGAGTTCTCCTGCCTGTTACTGGTCCCGAGGATCAGGATTGTCCAGAATCGTTTCGGTCTGTGTGGCCCGGAACTGCTCAACCGCTTTGCGTACGCTGTCGTCTGAGGTGCCGATAATCTGCGCTGCCAGCAGGCCAGCGTTGGTTGCGCCGGCTTTACCAATAGCGAGGGTGCCGACAGCGATGCCGCCTGGCATCTGGACGATGGAGAGCAACGAATCCAGTCCATTCAGGGTTTTGGACTGAACAGGAACACCAAGGACCGGCAGGGCGGTTTGTGAGGCAACCATGCCCGGCAGGTGCGCTGCGCCGCCGGCGCCCGCAATAATGACTTTCAAGCCGCGGTCTGCGGCCGTTTTGGCGTAGTCAAAAAGCAGATCCGGTGTGCGATGGGCCGAGACGACTTTGGTTTCATAGGGCACGCCAAGTTTTTCGAGCATGGTGGCGGCGTGTTCCATGGTGGGCCAGTCGGATTTGGAGCCCATGATGAGTCCTACAAGCGGCTGCATATGCAACAGTCCTGTGATAATTGGAAAGCCGGCCATTGTATGTTTTGGCTACTTACCATGCAACAAACCTTGGTGGAAGGCGCAGTTGAGAGGCCTTTTCCGGAAACCGCTACGAGCACATCCATGTGCGCTTGACTGAAGCCATCCTTGGCTTCAGACATTTCCGGAAAAGGCCTCTCAACTCCGCCCCGAACGCTCTGGAAGATTTGGCATGAGCGCGGCTTCATTTTTACCTGCGGGTAAGTACAGGTATTATCAGACCTTATTATTTTAACCGTCCATACTCAGGAGCTGTAATGGAACCGATCCGTCCAGATGATGATGAGTTGAGGGCTGAACGACCGATTGGTAGTGCCGAGTCGAAAAAGGCAGCGGAAAGAAAGTCCAGGCCAGCGTCCGGAGGGAAAGGCGAACCGTCGACACCAGCGAAGCCTCCCAAAGGTGGCAAGGGCGGTAACGGAAGTGGCGGCAGCAATGGTCGCGGTAGCTCGGCAATGCTGTGGGTGTTGTTGATTGTGCTGGCCGTTGCCGCGGGTGCTGGCTGGTACTCCCAGGAGCAGCGGGTTCAGGCGTTGGAAGGGCAGCTTGAAGAAGCGGATTACTGGGCGCGGCAGAGCAAGCTGGCGCTTGCTCGGTTTGAGGGCGAGCTTTCGGAAACGGGGGAAAACCTTCAGGAGAGGGGCGCTACTCTGGAGGAGCAGATCGCGGCGCATACGAAGCGTCTGGATACGGCAGACAGTGAGATCCGGAAACTCTGGGCCATTGCCAATGAACGCAACAAGAAGCGCCTGGATGAGCAGCAGGAACGGATTGCCGCGTTGGAATCCGGCCTTGCTGAGGGCAAGCAGGCCATTGGTTCGCTTGAGACGTCGGTTGAAAAGGTCCGGTCCTCGCTTTCCGCCGATATTGCAGCCCTGAAACAACAAACGGAGACGTCGATTGCAGCGCTGCAGGATGCCAACCGGCAGGCGACGGATCAGTTGACGAAATTGAGCCAGCAGCTGGCGGATGTGGATCAGGTGATCGAGAGCCGTATCCGGCGTTTTGAGCAGGAGCAGAAGCTGGGAATCAGCGGCATGGAGGGTCGGATCTCGGCCCTGGAGCGGGAGACCGATGAGCTGGCCGATGATGGCCGGGTTCAGGCGCTCCGTAATGAGGTGGCCAGTCTCAAGCGCACGGTTGAGTCTATCGATGCCTCGCGGTCACAACTGACCTCCCGTCTGGTTCGGCTGTCTGAAGATGTGAATCAGTTACGGAGCCAGATCAGCGGGCAGTAACTGCCCGTAGCGTGGTCCAGCAATCGGCATTTCGGGTTTTGTAACGGTTTGTAGCCATCCCTTGCGGTAGCTCTCATTTCTGTTTTTGTGCAGTTGTTAAGATCAGGCAACTCGCAATCAGGATGAAGAGTTAACAACAATGAAAACCCGAGTGCCTTCCGTTTTTCTTGTTCCCCGGCTTCTGGCAGCGATGTGGCTGTTGCTGGCGTTGCCGGGCTGTACGGTTTATCAGTCCATCGGCAAAAGCGTCGGGTCGTTCCTGCATCCGGTTTCCGGGCATGACTTCGTTCATATCGACAACGATAGCTGGGATCGGCGCAACGCGGTGCTGTACTTCTACAGGACACACTCCCAATGGGCGGCTGATGAAATTGAAGCGCCCAGTGTCTACATAGATGACACCCACTATTTCAACATTCGCAACGACAGCTTCACCTGGCTTGAGGTAAGCCCCGGAGAGCGCCACATTGCCATGCGCCGACCTTTGGTTGGTCTGGAGGGCATGAACTCCTTCAGTCTTAGCCTGATCGCCGATGCCACGCTGGACGTTGAGCCAGGACAGATCTATTACCTGCGTTATAACGAGCTTTCGGAACCGGGCCAACGGCATCCGGACCTGGATCCGGATCATTCGCTGAATCAGGGCGACCTCCAGCTGGTGACGCGGGAATATGCCATGCAGGCAGAGGAGATTGTTTCCACCCGTTTTCTGAACAGTGATCTGTTGGCGCCAAACCACGCGGCTACCTCCATTGTGGAAGTGAATGAAGACCTGGATTACGAGCGGCAACTGGTGCTGCTGGAGGAGGAGCGTGAGCTCGAGATCGAGCGCCTGAAGCAGGAGGGCAAGTACGAATCCACGTCCTGGTTCTGGCCGTTCGGCGGTGGTCCCACGGTTCCCCTGGAAACGGATCGGAAAATCGACAGGTTGGAGCGTGAGTACGCCAAGTTGGAGCAGGAACGTGAGCGTCGGGAAGAAGCAGAATCCGGTGGTGGCTGGTGGATTTTCTGAGTGCTGACTACACTGACGGCAGGTGAAGGACTCGGGAAATTAAAACAATGGCTCTCAAGGATTCTCTTCGACTCAGATTTGAAAAACTGGCCGATGATGTGGTCCCCCAACTACTCGATAGCTGGGGCGATCTGCAGAAACGGCTTGATGACCTGAACTGCTCCCTGGCCAATCGGGCGGTTCCGGAAGACAGGCGCAGTCGTGTCAGTGAATTGTCCCTGCAGGAGAAGGCTCAGCAGGCGGGCCAGAATCGCCCGGCCATACGGGCAGTCAAAACCGCTAGCAAGACCTCGGGTAAAAACTGAATTTGCTTAAAAACTGTACGCTTTTGAATGGCTTGCAGGTTTTTTTATAAAATTGCCGGAAAATATTTGACACCGCCAGCCAAATGCTTAAAATGCGCCTCTCACTTGGTTGAGACAGCGCGGCTGCCAAGCAAGTGAATGCCTTTTTAGATTAGATAGGAAGGCTTGAAAGTGGGTGGTTAGCTCAGCTGGGAGAGCATCGCCCTTACAAGGCGAGGGTCACTGGTTCGATCCCAGTACCACCCACCACTTTCAAATGCATCACCGGATCACCCCATCCGGTTTCAGGTTCGGGCCCGAGGGTCAGAATTGATGCGGAGCGGTAGTTCAGTTGGTTAGAATACCGGCCTGTCACGCCGGGGGTCGCGGGTTCGAGTCCCGTCCGCTCCGCCATTTTTATGCAGTATCCCCGGGTGGTTAGCTCAGCTGGGAGAGCATCGCCCTTACAAGGCGAGGGTCACTGGTTCGATCCCAGTACCACCCACCAAAATTCCGAAAAGGGCCGATCCGAAAGGATCGGCCCTTTTTTTATTTGCCAATCAGCGACTGGCCGCAGACTCTCACCACGTTGCCGTTCACTCCGCTGGACGCAGGACTGCAATACCAGGCGATGGTTTCCGCCACGTCAACGGGTTGCCCGCCCTGGGAGAGGCTGTTCATCCGGCGACCGGCCTCGCGGATGGTGACCGGCATGGCGGCGGTCATCCGGGTTTCGATAAACCCGGGGGCGACGGCGTTGATGGTGATGCCGTTTTTCAGTTGCCGGGCCATGGCTTCCACGTAGCCGATCACGCCGCTCTTGGCAGTAGAGTAATTGGTCTGCCCGAAATTTCCGGCAATGCCGCTGATGGAGGAGATGCAGACGATGCGGCCGTTCTCTTTCATCAGTTCTCGCTTGGCCAACTCTTCGTCGATCAATTCCTCGGCGGTCAGGTTTACGGCAATTGTCATATCCCAGAAGTGCTCGGGCATGTTGCCAAGGGTCTTGTCGCGGGTGATGCCGGCATTGTGAATGACCAGGTCGACGCCGCCGAAATGCTCTTCGATGAAGTCGGCGATCAACTTTGGTGCTTTGTCGTCGGTAATGTCGCAGGCCAGAGCCTTCCCGTTGATAGCGGATGTGACCTTTTCCAGTTCTTCCATGGCCGGCGGAATGTCGAGGCCGATCACGGTGGCGCCGTCCCGGGCGAGGGTTTCAGAAATGGCAGCACCGATACCCCTGGACGCTCCGGTGACCAGTGCCACCTTTCCAGTCAGTGGTGCGACGGGATTGGTGGCAGGGGCAGCGTTGCCTTTGCCGACCTTCACGACCTGGCCGGACACATAGGCAGAGCGGGCAGACAGGAAGAACCGCACGCTGGAATCCAGTTGCTTCTCTGCCCCTGGGGCCATCCACAGTAGGTTCGCCGTGGAGCCTTTCTTGCCGATTTCCTTGCCAACGCTGCGTACGAAGCCTTCGAGTGCCCGTTGCGCGGCGGCCTGCGGCGCCTTGCGACAACTGGCGGGATTCTGGCCGATTACCAGAACGCGGGCGTTGCTGCCCAGTTTTTTGATGGTGGGGTGGAAGAAGTCGTATAGTGCCCGCAGGTCGGCCGGACCTTTCAGGCCGGTGGCGTCAAACACCAGCGCCGAAAACTGCTGGTTGATGTCGGAGGCCAGGTCCAGCGGCCGGGCTTTGTTGCCGGCTTTCGATGAGTCCGCCAGGCGATTGCTTTCGCTGGCGTGATGAAGGGTGGCCGCGCTGGCGCCGAGAATACTGCCTAAAGTGGCAATGGCTTTTCCGCCGTTGGCGGCGCCGATGAGCACCTTGCCTTCGATAAATGGCTGGTCGGTGCGCTTCAGGCGCTTCAGTGGCGCGGGCGCGGGGAGACCAAGGGATTGTGCGGCGGTTCTACCAACGGGGGTGTTTACCAGTCTAAGATAGAGGTCGGACATGGGGGCTTCCTTGTGGTTGCAATCGGTTCTCTGGATGCGGATTGTCTACAGGGTAAAGAATCGGACAGTTTTTGGATTGACTCAATGCCTGTAGGGTGTTGTCAGGGGTGCCAATGAGGCATTGTGCGTTGTCGCTACACTTGTTGCCAGCCTGGGTGCAGGGAGCATTGGGGGCTGGCCTCCCAAAACACGCTGTGAATACGTCCTTGTACGCTCGGCTCCGCCATCCATGGCTCCGCACGGTTTTGGGAGGCCAGCCCCCAATGCTCCATCCGGCAATGAAATTTTCCGCAAAAGGATTGGATTGATCATGGCAGAAGCATCGAAAACTCCACGCAAGAAAACCGCTACTTCAAAAAAGACCAGCACAGCCCCTTCGGGTATTCGCCGCGTAGCAGTGCTGGGTGGTAACCGGGTTCCGTTTGCGCGGTCCAATACCGCCTACAGCAAGATCAGTAACCAGGAGTTGCTGACATCCGCGCTGCGGGGGCTGGTGGATCGGTACAGTCTTCAGGGCAAGCGCCTCGGGGAAGTGGCGGCAGGGGCGGTGATCAAGCATTCCCGGGATTTTAACCTTACCCGGGAGTCGGCGATGAGTTGTGGTCTGGCGCCGGAGACACCGGCTTATGATATTCAGCTGGCCTGCGGGACGGGGCTGGAGGCAGCCATTCTGGTGGCCAACAGGATTGCCCTGGGGCAGATCGAATGTGGTATTGCCGGTGGTACCGATACCACGTCCGATGCGCCGATTGGTGTAAGCGAGGGGCTTCGGGAGATTCTGCTGGATCTGAACCGGGCCAAAACCACCGGCGAGCGGTTGAAGATTCTGGCGCGGTTCCGGCCCGCGCACCTCGTGCCCTTGGTTCCGGAGAACCGGGAGCCTCGCACCGGCATGTCCATGGGGGAGCATGCCCAGGTGATGGCCAGGGAGTGGGACATTCCCCGGGAAGATCAGGACAGGCTGGCCTGGGAGAGTCATCAGAAGCTTGCCAAGGCCTATGAAGAGGGGTTCTTTAAAGATTTGCTGACGCCGCTGGCGGGGCTGGACAAGGACAATATTCTGCGGCCGGATACAACCCTTGAGAAGCTGGCGACGCTCAAGCCGGTGTTTGACCGGGACAACGGCACCATGACGGCGGCCAACAGCACGGCGCTGACTGATGGCGCCTCCTGCGTGCTGCTGGCCAGTGAGGAGTGGGCGAAAGAGAATAACCATGAGGTGAAGGCGTGGCTGACGTTCTCCGAGGTGGCAGCGGTGGATTTTGTGGACAAGAAAGAGGGGCTGCTGATGGCGCCAGCTTACGCCGTACCCCGGATGCTGGAAAAAGCGGGGCTGACACTTCAGGATTTCGATTTCTACGAGATCCACGAAGCCTTCGCCTCGCAGGTGCTGTGTACTCTGAAAGCCTGGCAGGATCCCGCCTTCTGCAAGGACCGTCTGGGGCTGGACAAGCCGGTGGGCAGCATCGACCGGGACAAACTCAATGTAAAAGGCAGCAGCCTGGCCACCGGCCATCCGTTCGCCGCCACCGGCGGGCGCATCATTGCGACCCTGGCCAAGTTGCTGGAGGAAAAGGGCAGTGGCCGCGGCCTGATCTCCATCTGCACCGCAGGCGGGCAGGGGGTAACAGCGATTCTGGAGCGGTAAGTTTCCGGAAAACCGGAACTTTCCTTTGACAGTGCCAGGCTCAGCCCTTATCATGCGCGCCACGTTGATCAGGGGTTCCCTGAGCAACAACCAGTTTGATGCGGGGTAGAGCAGTCTGGTAGCTCGTCGGGCTCATAACCCGGAGGTCGTTGGTTCGAATCCAGCCCCCGCTACCATCTAAGAGAAAGGCAGATCAGTAAGCTACTGGTCTGCCTTTTTTATTTGTCCGCAGAAAGTTTCCCATTCCTGACTTGATTGAGGTCAAATCCCGATCCGGTTCGCTCCAATAATTCAGGTTGAACTCAGGTGACTGTGGTTTGCTTATCTCGCTGGAGATGCATGCCCGCTCCGGAGATCACACAATGGCAGTCGGGCGCAACCGCAGACGGAGGAGGGTTATATGGAATGGTTAGCGGAAAACTGGTTCTGGGTGGTTATCGGCATCCTGTTCGTGGCCATGCACATGTTCGGTCACGGTGGGCATGGTGGTCACGGCGGAGGCGGGCACGGCGGACATGGCGCGTCCGACAAGACGGACAAGCCGGACAAACCGGACAGCAATCAGGACCGACCCTCGGGTCATCGCCATTGATGGGAGTGGAACATGCTTAACACGAAACTGGTTACCTGGGCGCTGGGGTTGTTCGCAGCGGTCACCTTCATTGTCTGCGTTATCTATGGACTGGTAACGCCCCAAAGCCTGCATATGCATGCGTTTCTTGAGCAGGTATTGCCGGGATTCAAGTGGCTGACCTGGTGGGGATTTGTGGTCGGCCTGATTGAGAGTTTCCTATATGGCGCCTATGCCGGGCTGGTGTTCTGCCCGATCTACAATCGACTTCACCGTTACTTCGATGCCAAGCAAAGTGGGGACTGAGTCCGCCCCCGTCCACGCAACCACGGTTTAATCCCCCGGAGCACAACTGACCCTGGCAGGGGCACCACTCTGGTGAGCCGCGGCGCAGGTGAGCGGCGGCGCAAGGGCTATCAACGGACGCAGGCCCCGGTCTTAATAAGGAAGGAGACCCCATGAACAATGAAACCCCTGTCAGCCAGCTGCTATACGGCCCACTGCATACGGATGTCGAGGGATTTGATGCCCTGGCCGAGCTGGCCCTGGATATGCGTTCGTCATGGAATCATGCGACCGACCAGGTGTGGCGGCAGCTGGATCCCGAGTTGTGGCAAGCCACACGTAACCCCTGGGTCGTTCTGCAGACGGTCTCGCGGGAGAAGCTCCAGGGACTTCTGGCCGATCCGGCGTTCCGTAAAGACGTCGGGGACCTGGTGCAGGCCAGGCGAGATGCCGCTCGGGCGCCGGCGTGGTTTCAGCAAACCTACCCGCGGCCGCCTTTAACCTGTGCCGCTTATTTCAGCATGGAGTTCATGCTGAGCGAGGCCCTGCCCATTTATTCCGGCGGGCTGGGCAACGTGGCGGGCGATCAGCTCAAGGCCGCCAGCGATCTGGGTGTTCCGGTGATTGGCGTGGGGCTTCTCTACCAGCAAGGCTATTTTCGCCAGCTGATCGACCGGGACGGTGCACAGCAGGCGCTTTACCCGTATAACGATCCCGGCCAGTTGCCAATCACGCCGTTGCGTCATTCCAACGGGGAGTGGCTGCGGATACAGCTCGGCCTGCCCGGCCACCCGATCTGGCTGCGCGCCTGGCAGGTCCAGGTGGGCCGTGTGAAGCTTTACCTCCTGGACAGCAACGATGCGGCGAACTACCCGCCGTACCGGGGAATAACCAGTGAGCTTTACGGGGGCGCGCCGGATCAACGCCTGATGCAGGAGGTGATCCTCGGGATTGGCGGCTGGCGGTTGCTCGCCGCGCTCGGTATCGAACCGGAAGTCTGCCACCTGAATGAAGGGCATGCGGCTCTGGCCGTGCTGGAGCGCGCCCGCCACTTCATGCAGCGGACCGGTCAGCCGTTCGGCGTTGCGCTGGCCGCCACGCGCGCGGGCAATCTCTTCACCACCCACACGGCGGTGGCCGCTGGCTTCGACCGTTTCCCACCAGGCCTCATCGAGCACTGCCTGGGTGGCTACGCAAGCAACCAGCTCGGCATTACGCTCGACGATTTGCTGGCGCTGGGCCGCCGGAATCCGGACGATCCGGCCGAGGATTTCAATATGGCGTACCTGGCGATTCGCGGCAGCGGGGCGGTGAATGGCGTAAGTCGCCTGCACGGCAAGGTGAGCCGGCACCTGTTTGCGCCGCTGTTCCCGCGCTGGCCCGTGGATGAGGTGCCGGTTACGCACGTGACCAACGGCGTTCACATGCCGACCTGGGACTCGGCGGCGGCGGATGATCTTTGGACCGAGGCCTGTGGCAAGGAACGCTGGCTGGGGACCACGGAAACCCATGAGCAGCACATTCGCGCCCTCTCCGACGCCCGTCTCTGGCAATTCCGCACGGCGGCCAGTAAGGCGTTGGTTGACTACGTCCGTGATCGATTGTCCCGGCAACTGGCCGCCTCCGGCGAGGCGCCCGAGGCCGCTGATACTGCGAACCAGCTGTTTGATCCCGGGGTATTGACGCTGGGTTTTGCCCGCCGCTTCGCCACCTATAAGAGGCCGAACCTGCTGCTGCATGACCCGGAGCGCCTGCTGCGCCTGCTGACTGACCCGCAGCGCCCGGTGCAGCTCATTATGGCCGGCAAGGCTCATCCGCAGGACCGGGCGGGCCAGGCCCTGATCCGGCAATGGATGCAATTCATCCAGCGGCCCGAGGTGCGCGCCCGTGTGATCTTCCTGAGCGACTATGACATGCACTTGGGTGAGCACCTGGTGCAGGGCGTGGATGTCTGGCTCAACACGCCGCGCCGGCCCTGGGAGGCGAGTGGCACCAGTGGCATGAAGGTGCTTGTCAATGGTGGTATCAATCTGTCGGAATTGGACGGCTGGTGGGCGGAAGCCTACACTCCGGATGTGGGCTGGGCACTGGGGGACGGCCAGGAACATGGCGATGATCCGTTCCGGGATGCGGCTGAAGCCGATGCGCTGTACGACCTGCTCGAACGCGAAGTGATCCCCGAGTTCTATACGCGTGATGAACAAGGCATTCCCTCCGCCTGGGTGAACCGGATGCGCGAGAGCATGGCGCGGTTGACACCGCGCTTTTCTACCAACCGTACGGTGCGCGAATACACCGAGCAACACTACCTCCCGGCTGCCGCTGCATACCGTGAGCGGGCCGCTGGCAAAGGGGGAGTCGGCGCGGAACTGGTTGAATGGCGGCACGCGCTGGATCACAAATGGGCCGCGATACGCTTCGGCGACGTTGAGGTCGAGCCTGACGGTGAACAACACCTCTTCGAGGTTCAGGTCTACCTCGGAGACCTTGATCCGGAGGCCGTGCGGGTTGAGCTCTACGCCGACGGCAGGGACGGTAGCGCACCTGAACGGGTGGAGATGCAGCGCCTGCGGCAACCGACGGACGGCGAAAGCGGCTACAGCTATCGCGCAGCAGCCCCTGCGGCCCGCCCGGCGACAGACTATACCGCGCGACTCATGCCGCATCACAATGGTGTGGCGATCCCCCTGGAAGCTGCTCACATCCTTTGGCAACGGTGAGCGGGCGGGTATCGCGCATCCAGGAAGATCGCGAGTCGGGTTGGTGTCCTGGCGCGCAGGAGACACTCAGGAGAGATGAAAGCACGTATGACCAGGGAACACAGGTTTTCATGGCCGGTGCGCAGGCTTGCGCTGCTGGGGCTGGCGGGGGTTGCGGTGTTCGGGGCGGCAATTATCGCCCTGCACCTGACCGGCAGCGGGGTCGACTGGACCAGCGATTATGTCAGCGACCTGGCTAACCAGCCGTTTGGCTGGCTGTTCATGGTTGGCGCCTTCGTGCATGGCTGGGGTAACCTGGCGCTGACCCTGGCCCTGCGCGGCGCGCTGCGCCCGGGGCCGCTGCGGACCTGGTCGGTACTGCTGTTCGGCCTGGCCGCGGTCGGTATCCTGCTGGCGGCGTTGTTTCCCATCGAGGCACCCGGCCAGGCGCCGAACCTGCCCGGGCAGATACACCGGGGGGCAGCCAGCCTGGCGTTTGCACTGGAACTCGCCGCGCTGTTCGTGTTTTCAGCGGCCTTTCGCCGTCAGCTCGACTGGCGCCGCCAGCGCGCCGCCTCGCTGGTGCTGTCGGTGATCGCGGCGACGGCGGTGACGGCGTTCGTGATCGCCATTCAACTGGATATCGCGCCGGGCCTGGCGGAGCGTGTCGCGCTGGCGGTTTTCCTGGTCTGGGAAGTTTGGGCTTGCCTGCAGGTCATCCGGCCGCAACAGAAACCTGAGCCTGACCTGAAGCACTCCTATCCCTGACTTTGTGGAGGACCTGATCTTGAAAAACCTATACAAACCGAACAAGCCAGTGCCGGGCCGAGCCCGCCGGCGACGTGCCGACTCTGGAGATCCTGGCGGCGGTGGATATTCTGCGCCGCCACCTGCCCGAGCTCAGGGTGCGTGTGATCAACGTGGTGGATCTCATGACCCTGCAGGACCAGGCGGAACACCCGAACGGGCTGTCACACAAGGACTTCGACACCCTGTTCACGACCGATAAACCGATCATCTTCGCCTATCACGGGTATCCCTGGCTGATCCATCGCCTGACCTACCGGCGCACCAATCACAAGAACCTCCACGTGCGTGGCTACAAGGAGGAAGGCACCACCACGCCGTTCGACGTGGTGGTGCGCAATGACATGGACCGTTTCCACCTGGTGGCGGATGTCATTGATCGGGTTCCGCAACTGGGGTCACGGGCCGCCTATCTCAAGCAATGGCTGCGTGACCGGCTGATCGAGCATCGGCATCACATCATCGAGCACGGCGTGGATATGCCGGAGGTTACCCAATGGCGCTGGGGGGCAACCGCGGACCCCACCCGAAGTCAAGAATAATTCCCATGGCTGCAGGCTCCCATGCCTGCAGCCAATAACGCTCGTCGCTGCGGAAAAGCCGGGTCGCTACTCCCGGCTTAACTCCACCTGCATCACATTGATACCTCCGGCGCGAAACATACCGGCACAGCTGGCCAGGTAAAACCGCCACTTTCGCACGAACATCTCGCTGTACCCGAGCGCCCGTATCGCCGGTATCTGTTCGTCGACGTTCGCCAGCCACTTTTCCAGCGTAATGGCGTAATCCTGCCCGAATTCGAACACATCGTTCACCACCAGGCCGCTATCGGCGGCAACAGCTTCAAAACGCTTTCTGGAAGGCAGCATACCACCGGGGAAAATATGTTCCCTCAAAAAGTCGTTGCCGGAGCGATATCGCTCAAATCGCTCCTCGGCAATGGTAATGGTCTGTATCATTGCCTTGCCGCCAGGTCTCAGGTAGTCGTGCACATCCCTCATGTAGGCGGGCCAGTACGATTCGCCAACGTGCTCAAACATCCCGATTGATACCAGGTAATCAAAGGGGCCGGACAGCTCCCGGTAGTCCTGTAAACGAACCTCGGCATTTTCCGCCAGTCCGGCGGACTCGAGTCGCTGGCGGGCATAATCCGCCTGTTCGCCGGACAGGGTCGCACCGGTCACATGGCATCCGTGTGTGGCTGCGATTTCCATGAAACCACCCCAGCCACAGCCTATTTCCAGAATGCGGCTTCCCGGTTCCGGTGCCAGTCGCTGAAGGATGCGTTCATATTTCGCTTTCTGGGCCTCGTAAAGCGAGAGGGACGTATTGCCGTCAAACAGGGCGCAGGAGTATGTCATGCTCCGGTCCAGCCAGAGCTGATAAAAGTCGTTGCCTAAATCATAGTGCTCCTGGACGTTCTTACGGCTGCGTTTCAGTGTATTGGAAGACAACCGGTGCCTGCACCAGTGCCATAACCTGAGCCATACGCTGGTGTGCAAAACCCGATCAAAAACAACGATATTGCCTGCGGCGAGGCGCATCAGGGCAAGCAAGTCGGGTGTGGACCATTTGCCTGCCATGTAGTCTTCGCCCAATCCCACGTCACCGTGGGTGATCAGGTGATCGATGACATCCCACTGCAGCAATGCCATTTCCGCATGCACACCGTCTTGTTTTCCTTCATGGCGGGTCGTCTTTCCATCCGGCCATGTAAGCGATAACGAACCGAACTGAAGAGATTTCAGCGCCTGCAGGAAAAGATTACGGTGAATTGCGCTCGTCTTTCCCGTTGGCTTTTCCCGGGACCCCAGGTGCCCGCCTTCCGGCAAGGATTCCCTGCTCATGCCTTTCCATCCTTACGCTGTTCCCAGCAAGTTTCAGTGGGTTAAAAAGTAGGTGGACTATCATTTATTAGGCAACTGCTGTTCGTCAAACCTTATCGGAAACTGGGACGCTTGCAGGAGTTACCGGAACTATGGAAGTCTTTTCCGGCCATCCGGACGTACTCCTGTATTTCCGGATGATCTTGGCTTACTTCGGCCCGGATCGATATCCAGGTTCACCAGGGCGCCCCTGTCGGCCAGGGAGTTGCCCAGGGTGCGATAACCCCCGGTGAGCTCATGCTCCACCGGGCACAGCGGATCCTCCAGCCATAAACCGACCCGGGCATTGCGGGCCATGGGGCCGCCCTCGACCAGATCCGGTCGGGACTGGGTGCCGGGCGGGCCGGGGATGTGGCCGCGGAAGGAAACCAGCGAGCGCGCGTTGCTTATCCGCTTCGCGGGCGCTGGCCAGTGCGCTGTGTTCATCCAGCGCCACAATCGCGTTGATGGCAGGGTTCTGGTCCCGGATTCTTTCCAGTAAGGCGGTAATCAGTGCCTCGCTGGTCAGGGTGCCGGCCTCCAGTTGTTTCAGGAGCTCATGGGCCGGCTGATAATGAGTCGGGGTGTCTTGTACATCCATGGATGTTCTCTTTTTTTGTTGGTCTTAAGGCCTGTCGCCAGCGAGTCACGGCAGCTCTGATCGCCAGTGTTTTACGTTCACCTGGTCCTTGACTGCGTCGATGATTTCGATAATCAGGTTAATCAAGGCCTCGTTCTGGGCTTCGTCGGCTTTCACTTCACCGGGTGTCGGCAGGAAAACATTCACGATGTCTTCAATGAAGGCGTGATTGGAGGCTGAAGCCAGGTCTTCGAGGATCTGGTGGATGACATGGGCAACGATGTCGCCGACCGCTTCTTCCAGGGTTTCCTGAATGGTGGGGCCCACCACCGGAAGATATTTCAGTCGTGACAGTTCCAGGTTCTGTTTGAGGGCATTATCCACTGTGTCTTCCAGGTAGCTCCTGAGGGCTCCGCGATTGGGTACGTAGCCTTCCTGGGCCGCCTCGGCAACCCGTTTGGAAATCCAGTCGGAGAGCATGTCCCGTCGGGGATAGAGAATGTCCTTCTGGATCTTGTCAAACAGCGGAGAGCCCAGTTTGACCTCCTGCTGCACGCCGCTCAGCACCTTCAGCACAATGCGATCAGAGAGCTCTTCCATAAAGGCTTCGTAATAGAAATTTACGAAGCGGTAGATCTTGGTGTTCGTAACGTCAATGATCTTGTACTGGTGCAGTCGATAGATGATGGAGATCACACGGAGGATACGGAGGAAACGCAGGCTTCCCACCGGAATACAGCCCACCAGGTCATACCAGTGAATAAACGGGTAGAAGTACCAGCGGTCGTAGATTTTTGCCTTGATGGCGTAACCCCAGCGGACGAAGAACTCGGTCAGGAATATGCTGACGAAGATCAGATCGTAAAAGATGAAGCGTTCATGGATGGGGTGGTAGGCCGACTGTATGGCCGGAGCATGCTCTTTCAGCAGATTCTGAACGGCTACAAAGTTATAGATCGAGTCCCAGATGATGAACGCCAGGTTGATGATCAGCAGGCCCAGCATCAGGAAATCAATGATGAACCAGACAAGCTGGTGGCTGGATTTCAGGTTTTCTCGATTTATCTTCAGCATTCGCCAGGGTCCGGTCTGTTGCTAAGTATCTGACAGGTTAGCTTATTTCAACGCCACAAACGACTCGCCCTTGAGCCGCTCAGGGCAGTCCGAAAGGCCAACCATGGATTAACTTGACCGTCTGCCATTAAACTCCCACGCTTGAACGGAAATCCTTCTTGTTACCACCAACACTGAAATAGCCGGATGCTATCAATCTATCAAGTCGTGAATTCGGGCCGGGTCCGGCTTTTGATCTTGTTGCTCTGCTGGCTGCCGTCGTGGGTTTGCGCGCAACAGGTCGTCGTGAACATGGAGGGAGACTACCCGGATCTGAAATCAAATGCCCAGGCGTTTATCGGGGAGGTTGAAGGCCGCAGTGCCAGTAATCTCAGGCGTTATGCCCCCACGGCCGTTGGTCAGGCCGAGGAGGCATTGCGGGCGCTCGGGTATTACAGCCCGTTGATTGATTGGCGGATTGAAGAGGGTGGTTCCGACACAACGGCAACGCTCGTTCTGTCCATTACACCGGGGGAGCCGGTGCGAGTTACGTCCCGGACCGTGGAGATCAGGGGGGCAGCTGCGTCAGATGAACGGTTTAACGCCGATCTGCCAGAGCACCCGGCGGAAGGCGACATTCTCAACCACGGTCAATATGCCAGCCTGCGAGACACCATCCAGACCCGTGCCCGACGGCGTGGCTATTTCGACGGCACATTTGTTACCCGTACCCTGGAAGTGGATCCGGCAACCCGAAGCGCTGCGGTTACGCTTATCTATGATAGCGGCGAAAGGCACCGGCTCGGAGAGGTAACCTTTGCCGAGGGACACTGGTTCGAGATCGGTCTACTGGAGCAGTTCGTTTCTTTCGAGCCAGGTATACCCTTCCATGCTGATGAAGTAGCAAGGCTCAACCGGGATCTCCTGAACAGCGGCTATTTCAGCAGTGTTGATATCGATGCCTCACCGGGTAGTGCCGAGGACGGCGTGATTCCGGTCCGCGTTGATCTCACCCGGCGCGAGGCCCGCTCTGTGGCGGCGGGCGTGGGGTTTTCGACCGATGTCGGACCCAGGTTCCGTGGAAACTGGCGGGAACACTGGATCAATCCCATGGGGCACAAGCGGGGCGCCGAGACAGAACTCTCGGTACCCAGGCAGAACCTGAGTACCTGGTACGAGCTGCCCCTGGATCCGCCCATGACCGACCTGATCCGCCTGAGCGCCGGTTACCAGCGCGAGGACATCGAGAATGTGGAATCGGAACTTCTGAGCCTGGGGCAGCAGTGGCAGCATCAGTTGGATAACGGCTGGCTACAGATATTGTCGCTGCGTTGGGAAGGTGAGCGCTTTAACATCGGCAATGACGAGAAAGGCACAAGCACACTCCTGCTGCCCGGTGCGGGATACTCGAAAATACACACGGACTCGCCACTGGACCCATCCCGGGGCTATCGCCTGCAGTTCGATGTTACCGGTTCGCATCGGGCGGCGCTGTCCGATGTGGATATCCTTCATGTAAACGCACTGGTCAAGGGGCTGTTTACGCTGGCGGACAAGCACCGGTTTCTGGGCCGTCTGCAGGCGGGGGCTGTGGCAACCAACCGGTTTGAAGATGTACCTCCATCCCTGCGTTTCTTCGCTGGCGGTGACCAGAGTGTGCGAGGGTATGGCTATGAAACCCTGTCGCCAGAGAATGATAACGGCGTGCCGGTGGGCGGACGCTTCCTGATGGTTGGCAGTGCCGAGTATCAGTATCAGTTTGCGGACAAATGGCGTGCCGCCATGTTCGTCGACCACGGCAACGCGATCAACAATCCGAGCGACCCGCTGGCCACCGGCGCTGGTGTCGGCATACGCTGGATCAGCCCGGTCGGGCCGTTGAGGCTGGACATCGCCAAAGGGTTGGATCGTGAATTTGGCGGGGATTGGCGCATTCACTTTTCCATGGGCCCTGAGCTGTGACGAGGACACCGGAAACTTCGGACGACAGGCCGCACAAGCCATCGGCACGCCCGCGCCGCCTCCGGTTTTGGCTGTTGGTAGGGCTGGCGGTATTGATTCTCGTGCCTGTCCTTGTGGTGGCCGCTGTTTTGCTGGCCCTGCGCTCTGAGACGGGAACCGCCTGGGTTATAGAACAGGTGCCAGGGCTTCAGGTGGAAAATGACCGGGGATCTCTGTTTGGTCGGTGGCAAGCCGACCACCTGAAATGGCGTGGTTACGGGGTCGAAGTGGTCGTTGAGTCGCCACTCGTGGACTGGTCCCCTTCCTGTCTGTTCCGAAAACAGCTCTGTATAGAGAATCTGGAAGCAGAGACGCTCGAAGTCTCGCAATTGCCTCCGACGGACAAAGCCGAAGGCGGGAGCCCCATTACACTGCCGGGCGTGGACCTGCCGCTGGCGCTGAATATCAGTGGCGTCCGGCTCGGGCCTTTTACCTTCAACGGCAACAAAGTCTGGGACCGGTTTGAGCTGGACGCCGGAGGGTCGGGCGCCGCCTGGAACATAAAGCGCGCCTGGTATCAGCTGGGTGAGTACACGGTGTCCGCCGCTGGCCGGATAGAAACCCGCCGGGACTGGCCTGTCAATCTGGAAGTCAAAGCGGACATCCCGCCGCCTTATGGAGACGAGTGGCTTCTCGACGCCCGGCTCTCCGGCAGCGTTCGGGACCTGATGGTCGCTGCATCCAGCCGTGGCTACCTGGATGCTGAACTCTCGGGGGAAGTCGAGCCGCTCGATCCGGCCCTGCCGGCACAGTTGAGGCTAACCTCGGATCAGTTCCGCGCAGCGCAGGCGCTGCCGGAGACCCTTGTGCTCAATGATTGGTCTGTGGACGCCAGGGGTAGCCTTCAGCAGGGTTTTCGCACCCGGGGGCAGGCTACGCTTCCGGGCACGACAGGCCTGGTACGGCTGACCCTGGAGGGCCTGGCGACGACTCGCGCGGCCGAGAGCATCCGGATCGAGTTGGCCGCGGACCGGGAGAATGGTGCAGGGCAAGACACTGTGGTGGCCAATGGCAATGTCTCCTGGAGCGAGGGCCTCGAAGCCAGTGCCGACATCCGTTTGCGCGGATTTCCCTGGTATACGCTGATCCCGGGCTTTGAGCCGCCAGTGGTAACCCTTCGTTCCCTGGATGGCACCGTGTCCTGGCGTGAGGGGAACTACCATGCAGAGCTTCAAGCCGGTGTCGAGGGTCCTCAGGGCAGCGCTGAACTGACCACCACGGTGGATGGCGATGCCGAGCAGACCACACTGACCAACCTGGCCGTCAGCACAGGCGCCGGGTCTCTTACCGGCAACGGCTCGGTGAACTTTTCCGGGCCGCTTTCCTGGCAGGCGGCCTTGCGCCTGAAAGACTTCAATCCCGGTTATTGGGTACCTGTACTGGAAGCCAGTCTCAGCGGTGATGTGACGACCGAGGGACAACTCGGGGATGGACCGGTACCTGCCATGAATGCCGGATGGGATCTTGAGGGCGACTGGCGTTCCAATCCCGCGTCTCTGCAGGGACGGCTAGATACCTCATCAGGCAGTTGGGAACTATCCGACCTGCAGTTGTTGGTGGGTGACAACCGTATTGAGGGTAGCGGTACCTGGGGCGAGGTTCTGCGTGGTGATCTGGCTCTGAACCTGCCCGCGCCGGAAATTGTCCTGCCTGGCCTGACGGGGAATCTGCAAGCCACTCTGAAGGCGGAGGGAACACCAGAGCGCCCGAAGGGCGAGCTGAGTGCAAGTGGCAAAAACCTGGGCTGGCAGGATGAGCTCGCCATTGAAACCCTCAGTCTTGAGGCCGATCTGCAGGACGGCATGCGTCTTGTCAGCCGTTTGCAGGCGGAAAATCTCAACGGGTTCGGGCAAGGGCTTGAAACGCTCACTCTGGAAGCCAATGGCACCCAGGGAAAGCACACCGTGAGCATCGGAGCACGTCATGCCGAGGCTGACCTTGAGCTGGATTTCGCAGGAGGGGCCGGCGCTGACTGGAGAACCTGGCAGGGAGAGCTGTCCCGGGGCGTGATTGACCTTCCGGAACAGTCCCAACAATGGCGGCTGCAGGCCCCGGCGACCCTGGCATACAAAGCCGATGGTGAGCTCACATTTGGCAATCATTGCTGGCGCTGGGAGGAGAGTACGGTTTGTGCCGAGGACCAGACACTGCTTCCGGTTCCCCGCATTGTCTATCGTATCGACCGCTTCCCAACCGGGGCCCTCGCTCCCTTGCTGCCAGAGACATTACGTTGGGACGGTTGGATCAACGGAGAGGTCGATTTCACCACCACCGGCGACGGTCCGGACGGACGCCTTTTCCTGGACGCCGGTGAAGGACAATTCCAGTTGCTGGTGGACGGCGAGTGGGAGTCGCTCGCCTACAATACCCTGACAAGCGAGGTCGCCCTGAAGCCGAAACAGGCCGACCTTGCAGTCCGTCTTTCCGGACCGGAGCTTGGCGATTTCACGCTGGACATGAACCTGGATCCGAACTCGGACGACCGCAACGTTGAGGGTTCCTTCAGTCTCGAGGGTCTGGATATTGCCCTTGCAGGACTGCTTTCCGGGCTGGACGAAGTTGCCGGTCGGGTGAACGGCCAGGGCCAGCTCTCCGGCCCGCTGATGAAGCCGGCGGTGACCGGCGAACTGCACCTGGTGAATGGACGGGTTTCCGATCCCCGCTTGCCGGTACCGATCGAGGAGGTGATCGCCAGCGTTCAGTTTGGCGGTTACTCGGCCGAGATCAGTGGCAGGATCCGGAGCAATGCGCGAAGCCAGACCATTGTGGATGGGGAAATCGACTGGCAACAGTCTCCCCGGGGGGAAATCACGATTTCCGGCAGCCGTGTGCCATTCAACCTGGAGCCTTATGCGCAGCTTGAGGTGGAGCCGGATCTGACCATCGTTTTCAGTGAGGGGGCCCTGGAGGTATCCGGACAGGTCGGAGTGCCAAGAGGCGACATCGAGATACAGGGTTTGCCGGACCAGGCCGTGTCGGTCTCGGAGGATGAGGTCATTGTCGGCGTGGAACGGGAAGAGCCCGTTGTCCGATCGCTGAATATGGATGTGACCGTGGTTGTTGGAGAAGATCAGGTGACTTTTGCCGCCTTCGGCGTGACCGGTGATCTGGAGGGATCTCTTCGCATTGGCAATGACATGGATACCCGTGGCACGCTCCAACTGGTCAATGGCCAGTATGAAGCCTATGGTCAGGAGCTCAAGCTCAGGCGGGCAAGACTGTTGTTCGTGGGCAACCTTACCCAGCCCTATCTGGACATCGAGGCCGTCCGCACCGTGGATACCGTCGTGGCCGGTATTCGTCTGACCGGCCCTGTGCAGTCGCCCCAGACGGAAGTATTCTCCAACCCCGACATGCCTCAGACGGAGGCGCTTTCCTATGTCATTCTTGGCCGGGCGCCCCAGAGCCAGGGTGATGAGGGCCAGATGAGCCGGGCGGCGCTGTCCCTGGGACTGACCCAGGCCAACAAGGTGACGGGGCAAATTGGCGAAGAGTTCGGTATTCGCCAGCTCACCCTGGAAGCGGAGGGTTCCGGCGATCAGACCTCGGTGGTGGCGAGCGGGTATCTGACGGATGAACTGAGTGTCCGCTACGGTGTCGGCATCTTCGAGCCGATCACCACGGTCGCTCTGCGCTACGATCTGGGCCGCTACTTCTATCTGGAGGCTGCCAGCGGGCTGGCGGCCTCCCTGGATATCTTCTACACCCGGGATTTCTGAGTTCAGTCCAGCTCGAAGGTGGCGCTCACTGAGGCCCGGATTTCCCGCTCACCCACGCTCGAGACCGTATCCGACATGGATTTGGCCTCCGCCATCATCATTGGTACCGGGCGGTGCCCGCCATTGATGTTGATGGTGACCACATCACCACAGCTCTGGTCGAGCTGACTGGCCACGAATCGGCAGCGGGCCTGGGCGTCTGCGATGGCTCTGGCCAGTGCTTCCTGTTCCATACCGGTCTCATCCGAGTGGAAGAACTGGTGAGGGCCCAGGTGGTAATCCAGGCCCACAGCCTGGGCCTGCTGGAGCAGGGGGTTGAGCAGAGTAAGATCACTGATGCTGAAGCTGACGGTCTGGGAGGCGACGGCCTGCTTGCGGGGCTGCTCCTCCCTTTCAGATGCGGGCAGAGTTCGGGTGTAAAGGTTTACCGACGCGTCTGAGTAATCATTGAGCTGATCCTGGTACTCGGTAATACCCTCGCGCCACTGCGCCATCAGGGCCGCTACCCGTTCGGTGGCCTTCTGGGGAAGCTCGTGCTCGGCACTGGCTGTGAACTGGAGTCTGGCGCTGTCGGGCTCGTATCGGACACTGCCCTCGCCAGTGAGCGTAACCTCACCTGCCATTGTCAGAGCAGGTACTGTGAGCGCGAGAGGGAGAATAAAACCGGACTTCAGGTTTAAACGGAGCTTTCGGTTCCGTCCGTTCATGGTAGTGCCTCCTTTGGAAACCGTTGATGGATCAGGCGTCGTCGGAATCCGGTTCCAGGCGCGCCAGTTTGTATCGGCGGGCAGCATCCACGAACTGGCCAAAGATGCGTCGGTGTCCGCCATGGTAGAGCAGGTATTCCGGGTGCCATTGGATGCCGGTTAGCCATTGGCGTCCGGTGCTTTCAATAGCCTGTACAAACAGATCATTGTCCACGGCGGTCACGCGCAGGTTGCGGCCCAGGCGCTTGATGGCCTGGCTGTGAATCCGGTTGGCGCCGATCACCGGGGAGCGCATGGCTTGCTCAAGCCGGCTGTGCGTTACCAGTCGCACGGTTTGCAGGGGCAAGAGCAGTGGGCGATGCCGGGTATTGACCCTCAGCGGTGTCACGTTCTGGCACAGGGACCCGCCGTGGAAAACGTTGATGAACTGGGCGCCGCGGCAAATCCCGAGCACGGGAATGCCAATGGCTTCAGCCTGCTCAAGCAGTGACTGATCGGTTTTATCCCGCTTGCGGTCATAGTTGGCGGTAACCTGTGGCTCCTGCCCATAACGTTCAGGATGGACGTGGGTGCCGCCTGACAGCACCAGGCCATCAAGCATCGGTACGGCAACCCGTGAACCGGGGCGAATATAGTGGGTCCGGGCACCGTGGAGGCGCAGACCCAGGCTGATCAGGCGATGGGCAAGGCTTTTTCGAGCGGGACCACTGATGCCGATCGTCAGGCCCGGAACCTCAAGTTCCTGTTCTTTGGACTCTTCAGACATACCCGTTTTTGGCCAGCCAGTCGTCAGTGGTTTCCCGCCAGCTGTGGGTCAGGTTGTGAAGATTCAGTTTGCGCCGCTCCCGGAACAGTTGCCGCATGTCGGCCAGGTCGTCGGGATTGTTGGCCAGTTGCTCCAGAACGACCCAGTCGTTCCAAACGGTTGAGAAATGCCAGCCGGGATTGTCGATGTCGCAATCCGGCAACCGGTAATGCAGGGTTGGCCTGCTTTTTATCCTGGGATCCTGAACATGGCGTTCCAGCCGTTCCTTGTCCAGGTGGGCAAACAGTGGAAGCAGGTCAAGCGCGCGATTGCGGGTAGGATTGAACTCCAGGTAATCCTCCATGAGCTCCCCGAGGTTTGGATGATAGTTGTCTTCCATCAGGAGCTCTGTGTAGCTGCCGTGCCAGGGTTCGATGTAGGTGGTGAATTTGCGGCTGACGTCCAGTTGATGCCGGTGCTTGAGCCATTCATACAGGGCCGCGAACGCTTGGAAATAACGAACCAGGGTCTCCGGGCTGAGGTCGGGCAACTCAGGATTAAGCTGCAGGCCAAACGCAAAATAGATGGCGTCCCGGCTGCCCAGTGCCCCGGCGTTCCTGAGTTTGTCGATGAGCGTTTCAATCACCTCGACGCTGGAAAACTTCAGGGGTGGGCTTATGATCTCGAGGGGTACCACGCGTTCAGCCGCGGCGTCGATCACATCCATCGCCTGTCCACCGAGTTCACGAATGGACTCGGGGAGGCGCTCGTCCGCCAGATCTAGATCCTTGATCGGATCGGAATCAAGCTCAACTGTGAAGTCGCCAAGAGCTGTCTGCAAGGTTGTCACATAGCGTGACTTGAGCTCAGGTGTGCCCTCCAGCATCTTCGCCGCCAATGTAACCAGCTCATCATAGCCCAGACCAGACAGTTCGATCTCGACGCCAACCCGGCGTTCCTTCCCTTCGTTCGTCTCTAGGATGTCAGGCATCCTGCAGGCACTGACTTGAGTCATGGTGCTCCCTGGTTCGTGAGGAATAGTGCCCTAACCATATCACACCGCCGTTGATCCTCATTATTAAGCGGATGCAAGAAAATCAGGGAGCCGACTTTACACTGGATAAAACACTGTATATAGTCAGTTTACTGTATAAAAAAACAGGGCCTCCGGAGCCACTCTTACGAGAGGCTGATGTTTGCAGCGGCCCGATCCCGATATAGCGGAGTAGCTTGATGAAGCTTACAGCAAGGCAGTCCCAGGTACTGGATATTATTCGCCGATACGTCGACGAGACCGGCTATCCGCCAACCCGTGCTGAAATCGCAGCAGAACTGGGCTTCCGTTCGGCCAACGCCGCGGAAGAACATCTCCGGGCATTGGCAAGGAAAGGTGCCATCGAGATGGTGCCGGGAGCGAGCCGCGGCATCCGTCTGCCTGAGGCGGAAGAGGATCTGGGCCTCCCGGTCATTGGTCAGGTCGCTGCCGGTAGTCCGATCCTTGCTCAGGAGCACATCGAGGACCACTGCACACTGCAGCCAGAATTCTTTTCGCCGTCTGCAGATTATCTTCTGCGGGTCCGGGGCATGAGCATGAAAGACATCGGTATTCTTGATGGCGACCTGCTGGCAGTTCACAGTACCCAGGATGTTCACAACGGCCAGGTGGTTGTTGCCCGGGTTGGCGATGAGGTCACGGTAAAGCGTTTCCGCAAGGAAGGCTCGAAAGTCTACCTGATTGCCGAAAACGAAGAATTCGCACCGATCGAAGTGGACCTGACCGAACAGGAGCTGTTCATCGAGGGTCTGGGTGTTGGTGTTATCCGCCGCTCTGACCTGCACTGAGCGGTTCGGATAGCCTCAGATAGTTTGAATAACGGGTGAATTATGGAACAAATGAGCTTTAATCAGAATCTGGCCTACAACCCCAATGCTCTGTCCTGTTCAGTGTCGGCAACCGCCGCCCGCGAGCGACGTTCCGTCATTCGCGCCCGACGCGCTCCGGAAACCACCGAACCCAAAGTCTGTGGCAATGTGACGGAGATCATTCTGCCGGAAGGCCAGGTAGAAAATTTCCAGCTGCTGTTGCCAATGCTGACCCAGCTGAATCAAGAGAAGCGCTGGCTGGCCTGGATCGACCCGCCCCAGGCGCTGGTTAGCAAGTGGCAAAAAATGCACGGGATTGTCGCCGGCGAATTGCTGGTGCTGCGTTCAACACCGGACTATCCTGCCCAGGACCTGGCAGAGCGAGCCCTCAGTGCCGGCACCTGTCACGCTGTGGTCATGTGGACCCGTAAACTGGGGCGAGTTGCCTTCGAATCCCTGCAAAGAGCCTCGGCCGAGGGCAATAGCCACGGCGTCGTTCTCAGGCAGCGTTAACCGATCAATGCAGAGTGTAGGAGGGCTGGGCGTCTGAGGCGTCCAGTTCGTCATCTTCCCAGTCGATATCGTGGGCAACATTGCCTACAGCCTCAATGCCAGCTGCAATCATGGCTTTGGCAACCGACATATCCCGATCTTCCATCATTTCCCGGGCTTCTTCCGAAAAAGAGATTTTTACCAGTGGCGCACTGTCATCATCAATGCGGCGCAGAGCGTAATCGCCATTGGTCAATTGCACGATTTCAAAAAACGATGGTGACATTCAATAAACCTTCAAGTTAATACGATTTGAATAGCCGGAGCTGGGAGTGGCTTACCACTCGCTGTGCTGCTCTTCCAGATCGTCGGCAAAATGTTTGACGGCGGTCAGCGTTTTCATCAAAGCAGCCGACGATCGATCCGGGCCGGAATCGGCCGATACCGCAATAATGTTTTCCTCGCTCACGGTTTTTTTGGTCGCCGGAGGTCTGCTTTGAGCGCGCTCGAGTTGCTCAAGATGGTTCCACCAACTCCCGGATCGCTGTTCTAGCTCCTTCAGGCGGCCAACTTCACTCGGTTCTGGCCCGATAAGAGCGACCAGCTCATCAAGGGTTGAAGGTTCCTCTGATTTTCTCTGGTATAGCCTCGCAACCATGACCAGCAACAGTTTTCGAGACCGCAGAAGCAGCTCGATCGCCCCCTGAATAGCGGCTTCCCGGCGCAGCGCCTGTTCCGCCTCGTTGGGACGTTGTTCCTGAGCTTCGTCTGTGGGCCGGTCGAGTGGCTGAAGCAGCGTGCGGGCGAGAAAGAGCTTTTGAGAAACCAGTGAGTGCCATTGCGAGGCCATGGAATACCTTCAATCCCCCAGCGCGGGTGTAACCCCGAAAAATTAATTCGTCACTATATCATTTTCGCTATCAAATTTCTTCCATTCTCTGTGCGGTGAGGTTTCACAATAAAACACAAACATTCACTTGAAACGACCGTTTGAATTTGGCAAAAAGGCGCCCGGCTGTGCGAGTTCTGCTCGTGGCGGCTACCCAACAGCATGAATTTCTGGAGGTGTAAGGGATGCGAAGCCAACTCGTTGCAGGTGTCGCACTGGTTTTTCTCGGGTTTTCCGGACAGGCCCTGTCCAAGGTCACGGCCGCCGAGGCCGAGCGGCTGGGTGGTGAACTGACCCCGGTCGGAGCCGAAAAGGCGGGCAACCGCTCAGGCAGCATACCCGAATGGACCGGAGGTTTGGCCACGCCGCCGGACGGCTGGCGTGAGGGGCAAGTGGAAATTAACCCGTTTCCCGAAGATGAGGCTCTTTTCGTTATTACCTCCAACAATCTGGAGCTATACAGGGACAAGCTTTCAGACGGCCACATTGCCATGCTGGAGAAGTATGGGCCCGACTTCTTCATGCCGGTTTACCAGACCCGACGGACTGCCGCGTTTCCCGAGCACGTCTACGACAAATTTCGTGAGAACGCGCTGACAGCGCAGTTGCTGGACAACGGTAACGGCGTTCGCGACACCATCATGACCAGTCCCTTCCCGATTCCAAAAAATGGTCTGGAGGTTATCTGGAACCATATCCTGAGCTATCGGGGCGAAGAAATTTCCCTGCGTAGTGCCTCTGCAACGCCCCAGAGGGATGGCTCCTACAACCCGGTGGTCAATGATTACGACTACTTCTTCGCATACAGCCAGAGGGGTGCGGAGCTGGCGGAAATCGATAACAAGATTTTTTACCTGAAGACGGACACTGTCTCGCCGTCGTCACTGGCCGGCACCATCACGCTCGTGCATGAAACGCTTGACCAGGTGCGGTCGCCGCGTCTTGCGTGGCGGTATGATTCCGGTTCCCGTCGTCTTCGTCGGTCGCCCAACCTGGCCTACGAAACCGACCTGCCGAATTCATCCTCGCTGCGGTCCGTCGACCAGAAAGACATGTACAACGGTGCGCCTAACCAATACGACTGGGAGCTGAAAGGTAAGCGCGAGCTGTTCGTGCCCTACAATGCCTACAAGCTTCACGGGCCGGAAATAGAAGCCGACGACGTGATTCGTCCGGGCCATATCAATCAGGAGCTTACCCGCTATGAACTGCATCGGGTTTGGGTCGTCGAAGCGAAACGCCGTACCGGTATCAGTCACATTTACGATCGCCGCGTGTTTTACGTGGATGAAGACAGCTGGCAGATCCTCGCGTCCGAGGAATACGATGCAGAGGGGAATCTGTGGCGTGTGTCGGAAGCTCACAACATCAGCTATTACAGTGAGCCGGTATTCTGGACTACCATGGAAATGACTTACGACCTGAAGGCGGAGCGTTATTACGTTGATGGGCTGGATAATGGATTCCCGGCGTACGATTTCGCCCCGGGGTTCCGTGGCAACGAATTTACTGCCTCCGCCGCCCGTCGTGCCGCTCGCCGCTGATTTCCAAGGAGACTGACATGGCAGACCCGCAAGCCCATCTGGACCACCTGGATCGACTGATGGCGGATCTCGGTCGCGCCTTGGCCGAAAAGGACTGGGACGCGATGGCGGGGCTGAACGAGCAGGTGAAGCCGGCAGTCGAGCCGCTGATGGCTGCCCTGGAAGCGGGAGAGGTTGATGCGGAGCCGGTGAGGCTCCGCTTGCAGGAACTACAGCAGTTTATTGACGCCGCCGATGAATCGGCCCGAATGGCCCGCAAGGAGGCGGAGGATGGCCTGAAGGGTGTAAACAGGAACCGGAGTGCGGCGAAGGCCTACCAGAACGTTTCTTCAAACCGACCAAAATAGCGTCATAAAATTGACTCTGGGGTTCTTACAGTCTTAAATACCGCACAAATCCCCCAAGAGATTCGGTTGAATGTCTAAAAATAACAAAGTGCTGGTGCTGAGCGAGGATGATTCAAGATTGCGGGACATAGTCACCATTCTTGAGTTCATTGGCGAGGAGCAGGTCCTTGCCGGCGATGAAGCCAGGGCACTTTTGAGCAGTGGTGATGAGGAAAGCCTTTCAGATATCGCGGTCGCGGTGGTGAATGGCGAGGATGCAGGAGCCACCGAGGCGATCACCGCTGTGTGTGATGCCGTTCAGGGCGTACCGTTTCTGGTTGTTGGTCACCCTGAGCTCAAGGGGCTGTCCGACGAGACCAGCGGTCGCATCATTGCTCGCATGGAATGGCCGCTCAATTACACCAAGTTCGTCGATTCGCTCTACCGGGCCCAGATCTATCGGGATCAGTTCACCCGCTCCCGGGAGCGTGGCCAGCAGCGCGGTTTGCAGCTCTTCCGGAGCCTTGTGGGAACCAGCCGAAAAGTCCAGCAGGTACGCCAGCTGATGGAGCAGGTGGCGGATAAGGACGTCAGCGTTCTCATTACCGGTGAGTCCGGTACCGGCAAGGAGGTGGTCGCCCGCAACCTGCATTACCATTCTTCCCGTCGTGATAAACCATTTGTTCCGGTCAACTGTGGCGCCATTCCGGCGGAGCTGCTGGAAAGCGAGCTGTTCGGCCATGAAAAAGGGGCCTTTACCGGAGCCATCACGGCCCGGGTAGGGCGCTTCGAGATGGCCGAGGGGGGCACTCTGTTTCTCGATGAGATCGGAGACATGCCGCTCAACATGCAGGTCAAGATTCTCCGGGTTCTGCAGGAGCGAACGTTCGAGCGGGTGGGAAGCAATCGCACCCAGTCTGCAGATGTGCGGGTAATCGCGGCCACCCATAAGCACCTGGAAGACATGATTGAATCCGGGGATTTCAGGGAAGACCTTTATTATCGCCTGAATGTGTTCCCCATCGAGATGCCGGCCCTGCGTGACCGGGTGGAAGACATTCCCCTTCTGATTAATGAACTCATTTCGCGGATGGAAAAAGAGAAGCGTGGATCGCTGCGGATGAATTCCGCGGCCATCATGAGTCTGTGCAGGCACGACTGGCCGGGCAATGTGCGCGAACTGGCGAATCTTGTTGAACGCCTGTCGATCATGCATCCCTATGGTGTAATCGGCGTGCAGGAGCTGCCCAAGAAGTTCCGCTACGTTGACGACTATGATGAGAATCGCCCGGTGGAGGACACGGGTATGCCTTCCGGTATTCCTGGCCTGGTGGGCCTGGATGCCCCGGCATTGCTGCCGGTGAACGGTATCGACCTGAAGGATTACCTCTCCAACCTCGAGAAACAGCTGATCCAGCAGGCGCTCGACGAGGCCGGCGGCGTTGTGGCCAGGGCTGCCGAGAAGCTGCGGATCCGACGCACTACTCTGGTAGAGAAGGTTCGAAAGTACGGGCTGCGGGAAGAGGAATCTGAGGAGTCCTGAGCAGGATCGCCCGGAATTTAGAGCTCCCTGAACGGCGTCAAAGGTTCGTAACCTGAGGCGCCGTTTCCGTTTCTGACCGACGTAAAATTGTCATTCTACTCTTTCAAGAATCTCCTTGCCTTTGAAATATATAGAAAAAATCAAGTTGGCACGTTGCTGGCTTACAAACCTGCAAACGAAGTATCCGAACTATGAGGTCCGAACCGACGGGCCGATCGGGGAGTCAGGTTATGAGTCAGGCACAATTTGTTCTTCAGTCCGGCGCGGGCGGCACAAAGACCAACGCTGCGGCGGACGTCAATGACAAGGTTACCGCCCTGTTTCCGGAACAGGACGATGAGGCGGTGGATACCGCCCTGGAATTGTTTAACCGGATGTCGCGGCAGATCACTGACTCCTACCGGACCCTCGAATCCCGGGTCAACCAGCTTTCCGGCGAGCTGAACCAGGAATCGCTCCAGCGTCAGCAGGAGCTTGAAGAAAAAGAGCAGCTGGCAGATCGTCTGTCCACCTTGCTGAACGCACTGCCTGCCGGCGTTGTCGTTCTGGATAGCCAGGGCGTGGTAACGCAGACCAACCCGGCAGCTATTGCGCTTCTGGGGGAGCCCCTTGACGGTGCCCGCTGGGTTGATGTCATCCATCGCTGTTTTGCGCCCCGGCGGGACGATGGCCACGAAGTATCTCTGAAGGATGGTCGCAGGGTCAGCATCGAGATCCGGACCATGGAAAACCAGCCCGGCCAGTTAATCCTGCTGACAGACCTAACCGAAACCCGGTACCTTCAGGCGCAGCTGGCTCACGCCCAGCGTCTGTCTGCCATGGGCAAGATGGTTGCGTCTCTCGCTCACCAGATCCGTACCCCGCTGTCCGCGGCCATTCTTTACGGTGGCCATCTGAGCCAGGAGGATCTGGACGAAGAAATGCGTCAGCGCTGTGCTTCCCGCCTGATGTCGCGCCTGACCCACCTGGAACAGCAGGTGCGGGATATGCTCATTTTCGCCCGGGGCGAAACCCGGCTGGCCGAGGAGTTATCTGCCGACAAACTGGTCTCTGCACTGGCATCGGCAGTCGAGGGGCTGAAGCCGGCTCCGGGCGCGACAGTGAATCTCGAGAACAAAATCTCCAGCGACTGCCGGCTGATGTGTAATCGGGATGCCCTAGTTGGCGCCTGTACCAATCTGGTGAATAACAGCCTGGAGGCCGGCGCTCGCCATGTGGCGGTTCGGGTAACCGAGGAAACCGGGGAACTGGTCATCCGGGTTGTGGACAACGGCCCAGGTTTTGAGCCCTCGGACGCTGCCCGGCTGACCGAAGCTTTTTATACAACCAAGTCCCATGGCACGGGTCTCGGCCTTGCGGTGGTGCAGGCCGTTATCAAGGCGCATCAGGGACGGTTTTCCATTGAATCGCCGGAGCAGGGCGGTGCTGTAGCCACCCTGCGTTTGCCGCAATTACGTAACAGACACTGATCGGAGGCAACCATGGCCAAGGCCCAGATTCTGATTGTTGAGGACGACCATGACCTGCGTGAAGCGCTGGTAACCACCCTCGAACTGGCAAAATTCCGGGTTCGGGAAGCATGCAATGCCAGCGAAGCCCTTGAGCGACTGGCCGAGGCTCCGGTGGATATGGTGGTCAGTGATGTCAACATGCCGGGTCTGTCAGGGCACCAGCTTCTGGCAGAGGTGCAGCGGTTGTACCCGGGCCTGCCGATGATGCTGATCACGGCCTATGGCCAGATCAGCGATGCGGTATCCGCCATGCAGGCCGGTGCTATCGATTATCTGGTGAAGCCATTCGAACCGCGTTTCCTGGTGGATGCCGTCAGCAAGGTTGTTGGCGGCGGGCGTGAGAAAGCCAGTGATGAACCGGTGGCAGAAGACCCGATCAGCAAGCGGATGTTCCAGCTGGCGACCAAAGTGGCCGGCAGCGATTCCACCGTCATGATCTCGGGGGAAAGCGGAACTGGGAAGGAAGTCCTTGCCCGGTTCATTCACCAGCAGTCCCCACGGTCAGAGCAGCCGTTCGTAGCGATCAACTGTGCTGCAATACCGGAAAACATGCTGGAGGCTATCCTGTTCGGTCACGAGAAAGGTGCCTTTACCGGTGCCGTCGCCTCCTCGCCCGGCAAATTCGAGCAGGCCAACGGCGGCACCATTCTGCTGGACGAGATTTCGGAGATGGATCTGGGGCTTCAGTCCAAGCTCTTGCGGGTATTGCAGGAGCGGGAAGTGGAGCGGGTTGGTGGTCGCAAAACCATCAGCCTGGATGTCCGTGTTGTAGCGACCACCAACCGGGATCTGGCGGATTACGTTCGCGAAGGCAAGTTCCGGGAAGACCTTTATTACCGTCTGACAGTGTTCCCGATGCACTGGCAGCCGCTCCGGGAGCGGCCGCTGGATATCATGCCACTGGCTACTTCGCTGCTTAAAAAGCATTGCCGCAAAATGAAGCTGACCGGGATTACCTTTGCCCAGGACGCAAAAAGTGCGCTTATGAATCATCAATGGCCGGGGAATGTGCGGGAGCTGGACAATGCCATCCAGCGAGCGCTGGTGCTGCACCAGGGAAATGTCATTCAATCTGGAGATCTGTGTCTGGAGCTGGGCATCACCGGCCGGCCGGACCTTCGCAGCGCGGCGCCGGTTTCGATGACCGAAACCGTTGCCAACATAGCAGCGGGCGAGCCGGATATTTCAGACTCTGGCTTTTCCCCCCTAGACGAACCTTCTCATTTGCGCAGTGACGAGCCGGAGGGCGCGGTTTCGCTGGGAGATGATCTGAGGCAGCAGGAATTCCGTATTATTATTCAGACACTCCGGAAAGAGCGTGGGCGTCGCAACAGGGCCGCGGAGCAATTGGGGATCAGCCCCCGCACGCTCAGGTACAAGCTGGCCCAGATGCGCGACGCCGGAATCGATCTGGACGCCGAAATGGCCTTGGTCTGACCCCCTGCAAGACGAACTCCTTCATTGGCACCCCTCGGGGTGCCGTTTTTTTATCTTCGATTCCCCATGCCGGTGGGGGCACCCTGCCCGTCGTCAAAAGTCCGTCATGGAACTTTCACGACTCCGTCCTTGTATTCGTAACCTTCTGATATTTATATCTAAAAACTACTTGGCCTGCCAATTGCTTCACCGGAGTTGAGATTATCCCAAGAGCAATTCCGTCCCTGGGAGGGCGGAGCCAGGAGAGAGT
The DNA here is from genome assembly GCF_056857715.1 of Marinobacter sp. L-13. NCBI lineage: Bacteria > Pseudomonadati > Pseudomonadota > Gammaproteobacteria > Pseudomonadales > Marinobacteraceae > Marinobacter > Marinobacter sp. L-13. The sequence continues at coordinate 71,888 of NZ_JBSXNQ010000055.1, read as the reverse complement.
TATGGTTCAGCGTGCCGACATCAACAGTGTTTTGTCCGATATAAGGTCCCTGCGTTCACAGATGATGCAGAACCAGCGGGTCGAGCAGGATCAATCGGTTCGTGGTCGCATAGACGGCCCTCGCCAGGTTCAGGAAACCCAGGAGACGCCCAGCTTCAATGACATGCTTAGCAACGCGGTGAACAACGTGAACGATCTCCAGAAAACGGCTGGGGATCTGCGAACCGCCTACGACATGGGCGATCCGAACGTAGACATCACCCGCGTGATGATTGCCGCCCAGAAATCCTCTGTCTCCTTCGAAGCGCTGACCCAGGTACGTAACCGGGTGGTTCGGGCCTACGAAGACATTATGAACATGCCGATCTGATAACGGAGCAGAGTCATGGCCAGCGTACCTGCAGAAACCAATGCCTCCAACATGCCCGCAGCCCGGGAGGGAGACGCGCCAGAGAGCCGTAGCGACCTGTTCATGGGGTTCAACCGGCTCAACCTGCTGCGCCAGATCGGGCTTATGGTGGGGCTTGCCGCCAGCGTGGCGCTGGGGCTGGCGGTCGTGCTCTGGGCTCAGGAGCCGAACTATCAGCCGGTGGTGGGTGATCTTTCATCCTACAATCCCCAGGATGTGACCACCATCCTCGAAAGCAACGGTATCGACTACAAGATGGATCCGCGCACCGGCGCATTACTGGTTCCCTCGGATCAGGTCTACAACGCCCGTTTGAAGCTGGCGGCCGAAGGTGTCACCGATCGTCAAACCATGGGCTACGAACTGCTGGACCAGGAACGTGGTCTCGGCACGTCCCAGTTTATGGAAACCATCTCATACCGGCGCGGGCTTGAGGGTGAGCTTGCCCGCACCGTTGCCAGCATGCGTGGCGTTCGGAATGCCCGTGTGCACCTGGCTATCCCGGAGCGCTCTGTCTTTGTTCGCGATGCCCGTGATCCCTCTGCCTCGGTGTTTCTTGAAGTTTTCGCTGGTCGCCGGCCAGAACAGGAACAGATTAACGCTATTGTGAATCTGGTTGCCGGCAGTGTTCCCATGATGAGCAAGGAACACGTAACCGTTGTCGATCAAAACGGCAATCTGTTGACGGGCAAGCAAAGTCAGAGCGGTGCGGATCAGATGGCGGACCAATACGAATACACCGCCAAAGTCGAGGAGCGTCTGACACGTCGGGTTGCCTCTCTCATCGGACCCATCGTGGGTGATGGCCGCTATCGTGCCGAAGTGTCGGCGGATCTCGATTTCTCCTCGGTGGAGCAGGCACAGGAATTGTTCAACCCCGAACAGCAGGCGGTGCGCAGTGAGCGTGAGCTGACCGAACGGCGCACTGCCGGCGCACAGGGCGGCATTCCCGGTGCGCTGGCAAACCAGCCGCCGGCTGATGCTACGGTGCCAGAGCAGGCTGCCGGTGGTGATGGTGAGCAGGCGGCGCCAGCACCGGTCAACGTGCGAAGTGAATCCACGCGGAATTATGAAATGGATCGTACTGTCAGCTACCGACGTCAGGAGCTGGGCAGAGTCAAGCGGGTGACCGTGGCTCTGGCGGTGGACGACATGAAAGTAGTGGATCCACAAACGGGCGAAGTCAGCTACGAGCCCTGGCCGGAGCAGGAGCTGCAGCGGCTCAGCATGCTGGTTCGGGACGCCGTGGGCTATTCAGCTGCCCGGGGTGACAGTGTTACGGTGATGAATACCGCATTTGCGCAGGAAGAATCCGTTGAATTCGAGGCTCCGGCGTTCTGGGAACAGCCCTGGTTCTGGGATCTGATGAAGCAAGTGCTCGCAGGCCTGGTGATTCTGGTGCTCGTGCTGGGGCTGCTGCGCCCAACGCTTAAAAGCCTGTCCAGCGGAGGCCAGCGGGAACGCGGCCTGGATTCCGGCTCCGGCAGTGGCGGTGGTTACGGGGGCCTTGATGACATCGAGGGTGGAGATGAGCTCCGCAAGGCCATGTCCGCCCAGGATGATCTGCTTTTGCCGGGTGCCACAGACGGTTATGATAGGCAGCTGAACGCATTGAAAGGGCTGATTGCCGAAGACCCGGCGCGGGTCGCACAGGTAATGCGCCAGTGGGTGAACGTCGATGACTGAGCAAGCCAATCAACAGGGTGGCGGTGAGCCATCAAAGCCGCAGCGGAAAATTCCGCGTGTGGAGCAGGCTGCGATTCTGCTCATGTCACTGGGCGAAGCGGATGCCGCAGAAATCCTCAAGCACATGGGCCCCAAAGAGGTCCAGCGTGTGGGCGTGGCCATGGCTCAGATGAAGGATGTCAGCAAGGACGAAGTGACCTACGTGATGAACCAGTTTGTTGATGCCGTAGGCGGGCAGACCGGGCTTGGCGTAGGCAATGACGAGTACATCCGGACGATGCTCACCCAGGCGCTCGGCGACGACAAGGCATCCAGCCTGATCGATCGCATCCTGATTGGCGGCAATACCACCGGCCTCGATACTCTCAAGTGGATGGAGCCCCGGGCCGTTGGCGACATCATTCGCTATGAACACCCGCAAATCCAGGCCATTGTTATTTCCTACCTGGATCCGGATCAGGCCGCTGAAATTCTTGGCACCCTGGATGAGAAGGTCCGCCTTGATGTGATGATGCGTGTTGCGTCACTGGAGAGTATCCAGCCCCAGGCCTTGCAGGAACTCAACGATATCCTGGAGAAGCAGTTCTCGGGTGGCGCCGCCTCCCAGACCAGCCGCATTGGCGGGGTCAAGCGCGCAGCGGACATCATGAACTTCATGGATCGGAGCATCGAAGGCAATCTGATGGATTCCATAAAGGATATGGATCCGGACCTTGCCAGCACCATCGAAGACCTGATGTTCGTGTTCGATAACCTAAAGGAAGTGGACGACCGCGGAATCCAGGCGCTGTTGCGGGAAGTGTCCTCGGAAGTGCTGGTGGTGGCCCTCAAGGGCGCCGACGAGGAGGTTCAGAACAAGATCTTCAAGAACATGTCCAAACGCGCTGCGGAATTGCTGCAGGATGATCTTGAGGCCAAGGGGCCGGTCAAGGTCAGCGAAGTTGAATCCGCCCAGAAAGACATTATCACCATTGCACGCCGTATGGCCGAGGCCGGTGAAATCTCCCTCGGCGGTGCCGGCGAAGAAATGATGTGATGAAAGATTCCACCCGTGACGTCAATCGCATTCCCAAGGAACAGCTGACCGCCTATGAACGGTGGGAGCTGCCCCTGCTGGATGCCCGTGGCAATGAAGTAGCGCGGGAAGAGGAGCGCGAGGTCAAGCCCCTCACCGCCGCCGACATTGACGAGATTCGCGAGGCGGCCCGGGAAGACGGCTATAACGAGGGCCGGGAACAGGGTTACCAGGATGGCCTGAAGGCCGGCAAAGAGGAAGGCCACCAGGATGGGCTGGAAACCGGCCTGGCAGAGGGCAGGGAGCAAGGCAAAAGTCAGGGCTACGACGATACCCGCAAGGAAATCGACACCAAGCTTGACCGTCTCGAACATCTACTCGGTGAGTTACTGCTGCCGATCAAGCGCCACGAGGACGAACTTGAAACCTCTCTGGTCAACCTGACCACGGTTCTGGCCCGGGCGGTGGTCTATCGTGAACTGACCATCGACTCCTCCCAGATCCGTCACGTGGTTCGCCGCGCCATGGAGGCGCTACCCTCCACCGCGGAAAACATCCGCATCCATATAAACCCGGAAGACTGTGAAATGGTTCGCGAGGTGACCGCCCGCCTCGAAGCGTCCGCTTCCGTCATTGAAGACGCCAGTATTCTGCCCGGTGGCTGTAAGGTGGAAACCCGTCACAGCCTGGTGGATTTCACGGTTGAGAAACGTTTCCAGCGGGCCGTGCAGAGCATGCTGGACCAGCAGATGAGCGACAGTGAGGGCGGAGAAACCGAGGAACTGGACTCCATGATGGAAGACTTGACCGGTTTCCATCGGGACGTGCTGGATTCCCCGGAGACCGGGGATTCCTCAGACGATCCGAAGCCGGCGCAAAATACAGGTGACGGTGATGACCTCGAGCCTCGCTGATCGCCTCAACCGCTTTCAGGAGTTTCTGGGAAGCGAGCCCGAGCCTGAACTTTCCGGCCGACTGACCCGCATGGTGGGCCTTACCCTCGAATGTGTCGGCTGCCCCATGGTGGTCGGTGACCGCTGTGTCATTTTTGGCCAGAACACCGGTAATGTTGAGGCGGAAGTGGTGGGCTTTGAGGACGACCGGGTGTATCTGATGCCCCTGACAGCAATCGAGGGGCTCAAGCCCGGTGCCAGGGTTGTGCCTCTGTCTGCCGCAAGCCGGGTGCCGGTTGGCCCCCAGCTGCTTGGCCGGGTGGTCGATGGCAGTGGCGAGCCCCTGGACGGAAAAGGCCCCTTGCAGGCCGAAGCCCGCGTGGCGCTCACCGGCGATATTATCAACCCGCTGAACCGCGCCCCGGTGCGGCAGTCGATGGATGTGGGTATTCGGGCGATCAATGCGTTGATGACCGTCGGCCAGGGGCAGCGCCTGGGTCTGTTTGCCGGCAGCGGCGTGGGCAAGAGTATGTTGCTGGGCATGATGACCCGCTTTACCGATGCCGACATCACCGTGGTGGGCCTGATTGGTGAGCGGGGCCGCGAGGTAAAGGAGTTTATCGAAGACATCCTGGGCGAAGAGGGCCTTTCCCGCTCGGTGGTGGTGGCCGCGCCCGCGGACGATTCGCCACTGATGCGGTTGCGCGCCGCCATGCTGACCACCCGGATTGCCGAGTATTACCGGGATCAGGGCAAACGCGTGCTCCTGTTGATGGATTCTCTTACCCGTTACGCCCAGGCCCAGCGGGAAATTGCGCTGGCCGTGGGTGAGCCGCCGGCGACCAAAGGCTACCCGCCCTCGGTATTTGCCAAACTGCCCCAGTTGGTGGAGCGAACCGGCAATGGTCGCCCCGGAGGTGGTTCTATCACGGCGTTCTACACCGTACTGACCGAAGGCGATGACCAGCAGGATCCGATTGCAGACGCTGCCCGGGCGATTCTGGATGGCCACATCGTACTCTCCCGCCGGCTTGCCGAAGAGGGACACTACCCCGCCATTGATGTGGAAGCGTCGATCAGCCGGGTGATGCCGCAGGTAACCGAGACCGAACATTTTTCCAGGGCCCAGCGATTCAAGCAGGTGTACTCACGGTACCAGCAGGCCCGGGATCTGATCTCTGTCGGCGCTTACGTGAAGGGTTCCGATCCCGAGACCGATTTTGCCATCACTCACATCGGTAATATGCGCCAGTTCCTGCAGCAGGGCCTGAATGAGAGTGCACCACTGAAGGAAAGTGTTGACCAGTTGCTGGCGGTGGTGCCAGAGCGTCGATCCCCCGATCGGCGTAAGTCGGCCGTGCCGAATCCGGCAGCTGGCGGCGGAGGTGATGCCTGATGCTGCGTTCCCGGCGTCTGGAAGTGGTTCTTTCCCTGGAGGAGCGCAAGGAGCAGGAAGCCCTGGAGCGAATGGGAGAGGCCAGGAAGCTGGCGGAGCAGCAGCGCGAACAGGTCCAGAACCTGAATCGCTACCAGCAGGAGTACCGGGATCAGATTCGCAACAGCCAACAGGGGATTGTGCAGGTGTCCAGGCTCCAGGCGTGGCAGGCCTTTATTGCGCAACTGGATCAGGTAATCCGGCAGCAACAGACGCAGCTGGAGCAGGCGGAAAAGGTCTTCGAGGCGCGCAAAAAGGAATGGCAGCACGCCTGGGAGCGCCGGCGTGGCATGGAAAAATACATAGAAACCTGCCGCCAGCAGGAGCAGAGGGAGCAGGATCTCCGGGAACAGAAGCTTTCGGATGAGGCCGCGGGGCGGGCTTTTAACCAACGTCGACGCTGAATCTTGCTCCGCATCAAGCAAATACAGATGCAAAATCAGACCACTCAGCTATCCTTACCGGATGTAGGGCTGGTAGTACACGCCGGTCAAATGCTGCTCTTGATAGCCCGGGAGGTTTTGGAATGCCGATCCAGACGCGCCGCGATGATGACGGTCAGACTCTTGTTATCAGGATAGAGGGGCGTTTCGACTTCAGCACCCATCAGGCGTTCCGTGATGCTTACGAGCACGGTGATCCGCACATCCGGAATTACATTGTGGATCTGTCTGACACCACCTACCTCGATAGCTCGGCGCTGGGAATGCTGTTGTTGCTCCGTGATTATGCCGGAGGTGACAGTGCCGGAATCGTCATCGAAAACTGCAATAACGATGTCCGTCGTATCCTTTCAATCTCCAATTTCGAGCAACTTTTCAATATCCGCTGATGCTCGCGGACTGCCGGAGTACTCATGGATGATTCCGTTGCAGAACATAGCCGTCCCCTGAGAATACTGATCGCTGACGATTCAGACAGCGATCGCCTGATCCTCAAAACACTGCTGAAGCGACTGGGGCACGAAGTCCTTGATGTTGCAAACGGACTGGACGCGGTCTCTGTTTTCCAGCGGGAGGCGCCGGATCTGGTGCTGCTGGACGCCCTGATGCCTGTCATGGATGGCATGGAAGCGGCCCGTCAGATCAAGCTCCTGGCTGGCGAACGGCTGGTCCCCCTGATTTTCCTGACCTCCCTGTCTGAAGCCGGTGCCCTGGCCCGATGTCTGGAGGCCGGTGGCGATGACTTCCTGGGAAAGCCCTATAACCGGATCATCATTGAAGCCAAGATCAAGGCTTTCAACCGAATGCGATTGATGCACCGGACCCTCTCGGATCAGCGGGATCTCATTCGTGAGCGCAACCGACAACTTACCGAAGAGCAGGAAATCGCCAAACGGGTCTTCGATAACGTGGCTCATTCCGGCTGCCTGGATGCCTCCAATATTCGTTATCACGCTTCGCCCCTGTCCATTTTCAATGGTGATGTGTTGTTTGCCTCGCCCCGGCCGGCGGGCGGGATGCTGATCTTCATGGGGGATTTCACCGGCCATGGTCTGCCGGCTGCCATCGGCGCCATGCCTGTAGCCGAGATCTTCTACGGCATGGCCAATAAGGGTTTTAACGGCCAGGACGTGTTGCGCGAGATCAACCAGAAACTCAAACGGATTCTGCCGACGGGCATGTTCTGCTGTGGCGCCATGATTGAGGCGGATTTCAAACTTAATCAGTTGCAGATCTGGAACGGCGGTCTGCCGGATGGCTGGCTGATCCGGACCACCGGAGAACTCCTGGCATTGCCATCGCGGCATCTTCCCCTCGGTATCCTTGCACCAGATCAGTTCAATGCCGATTTCGAGAGGGTTGGTGCCGCCCCTGGCGACAGAGTGCTGATGATGACCGACGGCTTTCTGGAATCTGCCGACAGCGCCGGCAACGTGTTCGGTGAGCAGGGCGTTACCGGCACGCTTGACCGGCTGGACGATGGGGACCATCCGTTCGATGCCATGATGTCCGCGGTTCACCGGTTCACCGGCAACTTTGAGGATGGCGATGACCTGACGCTCTGTTGTCTGGAAATGATGGACGAGGCGGGGCTGGCTACCCTGCCAGATCGTGCCGCACCGTCTGCTCTTGCCGGGCCGGCGGAATGGCGCTGCAGCTATGAAATCCGGGAAAGGACCCTCGGAGAGTTCAGTCCCCTGCCTCTGTTGCTTCATATCTGTATGGAGGTGCCGGGTCTTCGACGGAAGAGCGGCGAAATCTATACCCTGCTGGCGGAACTCTACAACAACGCGCTGGAGCACGGTGTTCTGGAACTCCCGTCAGAATGGAAGCACTCACCGGAGGGCTTTGGCCGCTACTACGCGGAGCGCAATCGGCGCCTGGCCAACGTGGAGGGTCACTACATCCGGTTCACACTGCACCATTCCCTGAAACCGGATGGAGGTCGGCTTCGTGTTATCTGTGAGGACAGCGGCCAAGGGTTTGATTTTCACAATCATCCCAGCGTGGCCCCCGGTAATTCCCCAACCATGAGCGGGCGCTATGCAGGGCGGGGCCTGCTGCTGTTGAAACGTCTGGCGGAGACCATCAGGTTTCATGAACAGGGCAATCATGTTGAAATTGTCTACGATTGGCAGTTCGCCCGTACAGCGGAGAATCGAGATGACTGATAAACCACACCTGGACGAGGAGGCACTGGCTGAGCTTCGAGACGTCATGGAGGACGAATTCGAAGTGCTGATACAGACCTATGTTGCAGATTCCCGCGACAGGATTCGGGGATTGCAAGAAGCCCTGAGGGCTGACGATAGTGACGCCTTTGCCAAGACGGCCCATAGCTTCAAGGGCAGTTGTATCAATATTGGCGCCCCACGACTTGGCGATCTCTGCCTGAGGGCGGAAATCGCAGGAAAGGAATCCCGGCTGGACGATGCCTCGGGATTACTGGATGACATCGCCCGGGAATTCGAACAGGTAATCGCAGGCCTGGATGGCTTGATGGTGGGGTGAATCAGGTCTATTCAGGCCGTTTGTCAGGCGAAGCAGGTGTGCGCTGGCATCACAATTGCTTTGTCCTTCGCATTGAGTGGATTAACCGCCCATGCACCGGCCAAGTCCGGCAAGGTGAGGGCGACAATGCGATAAAAGCGGCAAGAGGTTGCCATGGCCCAGATGGTTCTTCCCCAAACCCCCGCGCCCGGGACGCAACAAGATCCCGGCCCGTCAAAATCCGGAGCCAGCCGAGATCCGGCTGACAGGAAAAGCGATTTCGACTCTGTCTCCCAGGCTGAGCAAAAGCGGCTCGATCGCCAGAAGGCGGATCGGGCCGCTGAGGCCAGATCTGCCGATGAATCCCGGGCGGCCCGGGACACACCTTCAGAGACGAAAACGGAAGCAAACGCGAACGCTGATCCAAAGGGTGGCGAAAAAGCCAACGCTGCCACGGATGCTGAATCACAGGACGCGGACTGGGCCGCTGTAGCAGGTGATGGCAAATCAGAGCCGACGGCGCTTCCCCTTACCTTTGTCGAGTTGCAGTCCTGGCTGAATCCAAAAGCCGGAGGTGCCGGTGAGTCCGCCATGTCAGCTACAATGCCGGGAGTCGGCGTCAATGCTGCCAACGGTGTTTCGGGCCAAGCGAATTCCGTTGCCGGATTGTTCAGTGGCCTTCTCACAGGGGCCTCGGGTCAGAAAGCTCAGTCCGGATCCGGCGGTGTTTCCGGCGATGCGACACTGACAGATGTCATGAAGGCCTCAGTGCTCACCGACTCCGGCCGCAATGCGGATTCCGGCTCGTTGATCAATTCTGGCCGCTTCCAGTCCGCCATGGATCTGGTGTCCCAGCAAGCGGCCAATAATGCCAATGGGGCAGCAAAACTGACGGCCGAGAACGCTGCGCCATTACGAGGTTATGCTACGTCCATTGATGTGCCGGTAGGCCATGCAGAGTGGGGCGACAAACTGGTGGGCAAGCTCAGCTGGCTGACTGCCCGTAACATGTCGGTTGCCGAAATCCACCTGACACCACCGGACATGGGCCCCATGGAGGTCAAGGTCCGGGTGCAGAACGAGCAGGCGAGTATTACGGTCCATTCGGCCAATCCCGTGGTCCGTGACCAGCTTGAACTGCATTCCCACCGGCTCAGGGATATGCTGGGTGAGCAGGGAATGTCGTTGGCAGGCTTCGATGTTTCCGATTCGCCTCGCCAGCAGACCGGCGAGCAGGGCACCGGAAACGATAATGGCTCCGGTGGCGGTTCGGCATCGCTGGTCGCTGGCGATCAGGACGATGAAGGCATCAGCTCCGGCAGCCTTGATCTCAGCTGGAAAGGCGAAGTAGACATCTTCGCCTGATACCCTTCGATATTCTCTTCCAATCTCCTTTGCCCATCCTTCCCGGCAACGCTAAACTGCTGTTCTGAACGGGAAGGTTGGGTGTTCTGGCCCGCCCTTTGCATCCAATCCTGAAAAGTCGCGGAAAATTGCTCCCCGTGACGGATTTCTGGCAAAGCGAACATTATGGCTGAAAATAACGAATCTGAAGCGGCTCCTGCCAAGAAGGGAAAACTGAAACTGATCATCATGCTGGTTGTGGTGGTGATCCTGGCCATTGTGCTGTCTGTGGTGGGTACCCTGTGGTTCCTGGGCGGCGGTCTTCCGGGCATGGGGGAGGAAGAGGGTGACGCAACCGAGGTTGCAGAGGAAACCTTTATTCCCAGCAGCTACTACCAGATGGAAAAAGCCATCGTTACCACGGTTCAGGCTGAGGGTCGCCAACGCTACGCCCAGGCTTATCTGGCGCTGGAGTCCACCGATCCACAGGCGCTTGAAGCTGCCAAGCTGCACATGCCTCTCATTCGAAGCCAGCTGGTGACAGTCCTTGGTAGCAGTAACTTCAACGAGCTGCAGACGCCCGAGGGCCGCAGTGGCCTGGCCGAGCGGATGCTAACCACGGTGAATCAGGTTCTGGAGCAGGAAGGCGAGCCCGCCATCAAACGGGTGTTATTCAGAAATTTTGTCGTGCAATAGCGCACGGGCCAAGGTACTTCACGGGCAGGACTACGTATGCAGGACTTGTTGTCACAGGATGAAATCGATGCCCTCCTCCACGGGGTGGATGACGGTGACATTGATACCTATGAAGAGACTGACGATACCGGCATAAAGAACTACGACCTTGCCAGTCAGGACCGCATCGTTCGGGGCCGGATGCCGACCCTGGAGATGATCAACGAGCGCTTTGCCCGTTACACCCGGATCAGCCTGTTCAACCTGATGCGTCGCAACGCCGATGTCTCCACCGGAGGCGTCCAGATCATGAAATTCGGCGAGTATATCCACACCCTGTACGTGCCCACCAGCCTGAACCTGTGCAAAGTCCGCCCGTTGCGCGGCACTTCGCTGTTCGTGCTGGATGCCAAGCTGGTCTTCAAACTGGTGGACAACTTCTTCGGTGGGGAGGGGCGGCACGCCAAGATCGAGGGTCGCGAGTTCACCCCGACCGAGACCCGCATCGTGCAGATGGTTCTGGATCAGGTGTTCCACGATATGAAGGAAGCCTGGCACGCGGTCCTCAAGGTGGATTTCGAGTACCTGAGCTCAGAAGTGAACCCGGCCATGGCCAACATCGTCAGCCCCAGTGAGGTGGTCGTGGTCAGCACCTTCCACATTGAACTCGACGGCGGCGGCGGTGAGCTGCATTTTGCCTTGCCCTATTCCATGATCGAGCCCATCCGCGACGTGCTCGATGCCGGGGTTCAGAGTGATATTGACGATGTTGATGAGCGCTGGGTGAACGCGCTCCAGGAAGACATCAAAGAGGTCAACGTTCCGATCAACACGACGGTCTGTCGCCGTCGGATCTCGTTGCGGGACATCGCCAAGATGAAAGCCGGTGACATTATCCCGGTGGAGGTGCCCGAGCATTTGACGGTCACCGCCAACGGCATCCCCGTTTACAAGGCAACTCTGGGGACCCGTGACGGGAAACTGGCACTGCGGATTCATGAGCGGGCATCAAGGCCCAAGGTAAAGAAACAATTGAAGGTGGGACGCAATGGCTGACGACGACAAGAAAGACGAGCAGGAGCTCAGCGAAGACGAAAAGCTGGCTGCCGAGTGGGAAGCCGCCATGGAAGAGTCCGGTGATGAGGGCGAACGCGAGGACGAGTGGGCCGCTGCGATGGCAGAGGCCGGCGAGACCGGAGAGGCCGAAGACGATGTTCAGGCTGCGCCCATGGAGGAATTCGAGACCGGAAGCGAACCCTCCATGGGTGGTGGTCCTGCTCCGGATATCGACGTCATTCTCGATATACCGGTCACCATTTCCATGGAAGTGGGCAACACCCAGATCCCGATACGGAACCTGCTGCAACTGAACCAGGGCTCGGTTATCGAACTGGACAGGCTTGCGGGCGAACCGCTGGACGTGCTGGTAAACGGTACCCTGATCGCCCATGGCGAGGTGGTCATGGTGAATGAAAAGTTCGGCATCCGTCTCACCGATGTGATCAGCCCGGGCGAACGTATCAAGCGGTTGCAGAAGTAAAATGTGGTCCAAATCCATTGCGGTACTGGCGCTGCTGCTGATCAACCCGGCCTTTGCCCAGGAAACTGCCAAGACGGTTGCCCCTGATTCACCCGTGCGTGCCCCGGATACCGTTGGCACCATTGTCAGCCTGGGGTTGGGGCTGGTGGCAGTGATTGCCGTGATCTATGGCTGCGCCTGGATTATCCGCCGTATGAATGGCATGACCGGCATGAACAACAACGCCATCAAGGTGGTGTCGGTGATGGCCATTGGTGCTCGCGAGCGTATCGCGCTGATTGAGGTGGGCGGCCAGCAGATCCTGTTGGGTATTACCCCATCGGCGATCCGGACCCTGCATGTGTTTGACGAGCCGGTTGTCGAGGCTGGCAGCGCCGGCTCCAGTGATTTTGCCCGGCGTCTGCAGGGCATGATCGGCAAATCCTGGACTTCCCCGACAAGGAACGACTAGCCCCATGCTTGCGGCAACCATCAAGCGACTGCTTCCATCCCTGATTGTCTTGGCGGGCTTTGTCTGGGCGCCACTGGCGCTGGCTCAGGAGCCTTCCGGCATCCCTGGTATACCGGCTTTCACAGTGACGCCCGGAGAAGGCGAGGGCGCCCAGGAATACTCGGTAACCCTGCAGATCCTGGCGCTGATGACAGCGCTGACGTTCCTGCCGGCCATGCTCATGATGATGACGTCTTTTACCCGCATCATCGTTGTGTTTGCGATCCTGCGCCAGGCAATTGGCCTGCAATCCACACCGTCGAACCAGATTCTTCTCGGCCTGGCCCTGTTTCTCAGCATCTTCATCATGAAACCGGTGCTGGAAGAGGCCAACCGGGTGGCGCTGCAACCCTACATGCAGGAGGAAGTAACCTCCCTGGAGGCGGTCGAGCTGGCAAGCCAACCGTTCCGGAAATTCATGCTGGAACAGACCCGTGAGAGCGATCTGGCATTGTTCATGCGAATCTCTGACACGCAGTACGAGACGCCGCAGGACGTGTCTTTCTGGATCCTGATGCCGGCATTCGTGACCAGTGAACTCAAGACCGCATTCCAGATCGGGTTTATCCTGTTTATACCGTTTCTGATTATCGACATGGTGGTGGCCAGTGTTCTCATGGCCATGGGTATGATGATGCTGTCGCCGATCATCATCTCCCTGCCGTTCAAGATTATGCTCTTTGTTCTGGTGGATGGCTGGGCCCTGATCATGGGCACACTCGCCGCCAGTTACGGAATATAGGAGGCATCATGACTCCGGAAACCGTTATCGACATTCTGCGCGAAGCCCTGTGGATGATCGTGCTTCTTGCCTCGATCATCATCGGCCCGGGGCTGGTGATTGGTCTTGTGGTCAGTACCTTCCAGGCTGCCACCCAGATTAACGAACAGACCCTGAGCTTCCTGCCGCGCCTGCTGGTTACGTTGATTGTCATCATCGTCTGGGGCCCCTGGATGCTCACGCAGTTGCTGGATCATGCCAACCGGTTGTTCGGCAACATACCCTACCTGATTGGCTGACGGATGATACCGGCGGAGATCAGCGCGGATGTGATCGGCCAATGGGTCGGCCAGCACCTCTGGCCGCTGTTCCGCCTGGCCAGCTTCCTGATGGTGATCCCCATTTTCGGTGCCCAGCTGGTGCCGGCCCGGATCCGTCTCGGGCTGGCCTTGCTGATGACCATACTCATCGCGCCCATGATACCGCCCGTTCCTCAGGTGGAAGCCCTGAGCGCCGATGCCGTGGTCATTACCCTGCAGCAGATACTCATCGGCGTCGGCATGGGCTTTGCGCTGACCGCACTCTGGCAGTTGTTCGTGATTGCCGGCCAGATGATCGCCATGCAGATGGGGCTGGGCTTTGCCTCAATGGTCGATCCGGCCAACGGTGTGAACGTGCCCGTACTGTCCCAGATTTACACCATCACCATCACCCTGTTGTTCCTGGCCATGAACGGCCACCTGGTTGCCTTTGAAGTGTTTATAGAAAGCTTCCGGACCCTACCTATTGGGATGGAAGGCCTAGGCCAGACCGGAGTCTGGGAATTGGCCCACCGGATCAGCTGGATGTTCGCCTCCGCCATGCTCCTGGCGTTGCCGGCGGTTACCGCCGTGCTGATCGTCAACATCTCCTTTGGTGTCATGACGCGCGCCGCTCCCCAGATGAACATCTTCGCGTTGGGTTTCCCGATTGGCCTGATTTTTGGATTGTTTGCCATATGGGTGCTGCACGCCAATTTTCTGCCGCACTTCGATCAGTACGCCCGGGAAACCTTTGATTTCATGCGGGGATTGCAGGGGCAGCCGTAGAGATTTATGGCCGAAGAAGACGACAACAGTCAGGAAAAAACGGAAGAGGCCACCCCCCGAAGGCTCGAAAAGGCCAAGGAGGAGGGCCAGACTGCGCGCTCAAAAGAGCTGGCCACCATGGCCGTCCTCCTGGCAGGCGCCGGCGGCATGCTGATGTTCGGCGCCAGCCTGGGAGCCTCGTTGGAGGCGATCATGCGAGATAGCTTCGTTATCGAACGCTCCGCCATCTTCGACATGCGCCACATGAGCGTGCAGCTCATTGAATCCTCCAAGGAAGCGGCCTGGGCTCTCTCTCCCATTCTGGTATTACTGCTGATCGCCGCTATCTTCGGCTCCATCGGCATCGGCGGCCTGCTGATCAGCGGCAAAGCCGTGGCCCCGAAACTCAATCGCATGGACCCCATCAAGGGCCTCGGGCGCATGTTCTCAATGCGCTCCCTTATCGAGCTGGTAAAGGCCATTGCCAAGGTCGGTCTGGTAATGGCCTTGGCCATTCTGATCCTCGATCTGCGCACGGAAGACTTGTTGGCCATTGCCGAGGAGCCGGTGGTGCCGGCCATGGAACATGTACTCTGGACCATCGCCTGGAGCTTTTTCCTGCTTTCCTGCGCCACCATCATCATCGCGGCGATCGACGTACCCTTCCAGATCTACGATCACCAGAAAAAACTGCGCATGACCAAGCAGGAGGTGAAAGACGAGTACAAGGACACTGAGGGCAAGCCGGAGGTAAAAGGCAAGATCCGGCAGCTCCAGCGCGAAATGGCCCAGCGCCGGATGATGCAGGACGTGCCCACCGCCGACGTGGTGATCACCAACCCGACCCACTATGCGGTTGCCATGAAGTACGATCAGAAGGCGATGGCTGCGCCGATTGTGGTGGCCAAGGGGGCCGATGAGGTGGCCTTCAAGATCATGGAGATTGCCCGTGAAAACAAAGTCGAGATTCTGAGAACGCCGCCGCTGACCCGGGCGGTGTACCACAACACCGACATCGGCGAGGAGATTCCCGATGGCCTGTACATGGCCATTGCCCAGGTGCTCGCCTATGTGTTCCAGCTTCGGCAGTTCCGCAAGGGGCGTGGGCCTAAGCCCGGTATGCCTGATTTCCCGATTCCCTCGGACTTGCGGCGCGACGTCTAGTTTGGAGTTGGGTTCCTTTTGGTAGCCTGCGGGTTTGGGAGTTAGCGCGGTTGTGGGTGGCCTTTTCAGGACACGCTACGAGCACATCCATGTGCGCTTGACTGTGGCCATCCATGGCCACAGACAGTCCTTAAAAGGCCACCCACAACCACTTATCAACCCCCCCCTCGATATCGCTGAAAAATACTCATCCAACTCACGATCTTTTGGCGGATTCCCGTCAGGTTTGCGAGGTTTGTGGGGCTGCCTCCCAAAAATGTCGGCGGCCATGGATGGCCGACGCCAAGCGCACATGGATGTGCTCGTAGCGGTTTTTGGGAGGCAGCCCCACAAACCTCTTCCCGCTAAATCATCAGGCTGGGGCAGGAGTGGAAGGCGAGATCAGCAACCAGCCTCGATAACCCGAACCATCGGCTCCCCGCGGCTTTCCGGAATCGGCAGTATCCCATACGAGGCCAGCGGGTCATGGACCGTGGTCGAGGTAAAGCCGCAGGACAGGAAGTGCTTGCGGGCCTGCTCGTCGGTCTGGAAGTGGAACGGTACCTCGCTACGGGTAACGGCCCCGAGGACGCCACCGAGCACTTTGAGGGTAGTGTTCAGCACCGGCTGGCGGGGTTGGTAGTAGCTTTCGGAGAGGTAAACCGAGCCCGGGCGTTTGGCCATGGCGGCGGCCAGTCGGCCGGTGGCCATCAGGCGGAGGGCCTTGCGGGCGGCCATGCCGGAGCTGTCAGTCGGCTTTCTGCTCATAGACGGCTTTACCCCATGCCTCGCGGCTGCCGGGCAGTATCAGGTTCAGGATGATGGCAGCCACCGCACAGAGCGCGATGCCTTCGAGGTGCCCGAGCACCATGCCGCCAATACCGAACACCAGGGTAACGCCTACGATAACCAGGTTGCGAGACTGCGACAGATCTACCTGGTGGCGGATCAGTGTGTTCAGGCCAACGACGGCAATGGAACCGAACAGCAGGCAGAGGATGCCGCCCATGACGGGCACCGGGATGGTTTGCAGTGCTGCGCCGAATTTGCCAACGAAAGCCAGAACAATGGCGATGCAGGCAGCCCACCACATGACCTTGGGGTTGAAGTTCTTGGTGAGCATAACGGCGCCGGTGACTTCCGAGTAGGTGGTGTTGGGCGGTCCTCCAAGCATGGAGGCGGCGCTGGTGGCCAGACCGTCACCCAGCAGGGTGCGGTGCAGGCCCGGCTTTTCCAGGTAGTTCTTTCGGGTCACGTTGCCGATGGCCAGCACGTCACCGATGTGTTCAATGGCCGGCGCAATGGCGACGGGGATCATGAACAGCACGGCGCCCCAGCTGAATTCCGGCGCAACAAAGTTGGGAACGGCGAACCAGGCGGCGTCCCGGATTGGCGTGGTATCCACGATACCGGCAAACGCGGAGAGGATGTAGCCGGTGATAACGCCGAACATGATCGGAATCAGCCGGAAAATGCCTTTCGACCAGACCGACATGATGATGGTTACGGCCAGCGAGATCATGGCGATCCAGATCGCCGTGTCGTAGGGAATCAGCTGGTTCGCGCCATCACCGGTGCGGCCGGAGGCCATGTGAACGGCAACCGGCGCCAGGCCGAGACCGATAGTCATGATCACCGGGCCGATAACCACTGGCGGCAGCAGGCGGCGGACAAAGCCGGTGCCCCGCAGCCGCACCAGTCCACTGAGGAAAATATAGAGAATACCCGCTGCCATCAGGCCGCCGAGTGTCTCTTCCATGCCGAACTTGCCTTTGGAGGCAATCACGGGGGCAATAAAGGCGAAGGACGACGCGAGGAAAATCGGGATCTGACCGCCGGTCACCACGTGAAAGATCAGGGTGCCCAGGCCGGCGGTGAACAGGGCCACGTTGGGATCCAGCCCGGTAATCAGTGGCATCAGAACCAGCGCGCCGAACGCCACCAGCAGCATCTGGGAGCCAGCAATGGCCTGTTTCCAGACTGGGTCGTTGGTATGGTCCTGCATTCTTAAACGTCCTTTTGCTTGGTGCCGAAGATTTTGTCGCCGGCATCGCCGAGACCCGGAAGGATGTAGCCTTTGTCGTTGAGGCGCTCATCAACGGAGGCGGTGTAGATAGATACGTCCGGATGTTTCTCCAGAACCTTTTCAACGCCTTCGGGCGCGGCGACCAGAACCAGGGCCCGGATCTCGGTGCTGCCAGCCTTCTTGAGCAGGTCAATGGTGGAGATCATTGAGCCGCCGGTGGCGAGCATTGGATCGACAATCATGGCCATGCGCTGGTCCAGTTCGCCCACCAGCTTTTCAAGGTAGGTGCTGGCCTCGAGAGTTTCCTCATTGCGGATCTGGCCGACAACACTGACCCGGGCCACCGGAATCAGGCTGAGGACACCGTCAAGCATGCCAAGGCCGGCCCGCAGGATCGGCACGATGGTGACTTTCTTGCCGTGAATCTGTTCCACGTTAACCGGCCCTGCCCAGCCTTCGATGGTCTTTTCCTGCAGATTGAAGTCTTTGGTGGCCTCGTAGGTCAGGAGTGCACCGACTTCCTGTGCCAGCTCCCGGAAATTCTTGGTGCTGATATCCGCACGGCGCATGATGCCGAGCTTGTGGCGGATCAGAGGGTGTTTTACCTCGTGGATTGGCATGGGGTCACCTGTGTGTCTGGTTGGAATTTTGGCGTCGCGATCAAATGGCGCAAGGATACCGCATCTGGCAAGGCGAGTCAGGCCGCAAATGGCTGCTTAACGGAAATCCCCTAAGGGGTGGTACGGATCTTGCGATAACCCTTCCAAACGACGCTCCGGTGTCAGATTTTCGACCTTCAAAACGCCTGCAGGCACGGCCAATCGGAGAAGTATCCGGCATGGACAGAGCTTTAGTCCTCAATAACGTCAAAACCCTGACGCGGGGCAACCTGGGCATACCCATCATGCTGATGGGCTTGCTGGGCATGATGATTCTGCCCATGCCGGCGTTCCTCCTGGACGTGTTCTTTACTTTCAACATCACCCTGTCCATTGTCATTCTGCTGGTGTGTGTCTACGCCCTGCGGCCGATGGAGTTTGCGTCCTTCCCGACAGTCCTGCTGGTAGCCACACTTTTGCGTCTCGCCCTGAACGTGGCGTCCACCCGGATTGTTCTGCTGAACGGCCACGAAGGCGGCGATGCCGCCGGTAAAGTGATCGAATCCTTCGGCGCCGTTCTGATCGGCGGCAATTACGCCGTGGGTCTGGTGGTGTTTGCGATCCTGATGATCATCAACTTCCTGGTCGTGACCAAGGGTGCCGGCCGGGTCTCCGAGGTGAGCGCCCGTTTCACGCTGGATGCCATGCCAGGCAAGCAGATGGCGATTGATGCGGACCTGAACGCCGGCCTGATCAATCAGGATGAGGCCAAGCATCGACGTGCCGAAATCGCCCAGGAAGCGGATTTCTACGGCTCCATGGACGGTGCGTCCAAGTTTGTGAAGGGCGACGCCATTGCCGGCCTGCTGATTCTTGCGATCAACATCATTGGCGGTATTGCCATTGGTATGCTGCAGCACGGCCTGGATTTCGGGCTGGCCATGGAGCGATATGCGCTGCTGACCATTGGCGACGGCCTGGTGGCACAGATTCCCTCGCTGCTGCTGTCCACGTCTGCTGCAATCATGGTAACGCGGGTTACCTCCAGCCAGGACATGGGCGGCCAGATCCTCCAGCAAATGTTCAGTGCGCCCAAGGCGCTGTCCATTGCCGCCGCTATCCTGATCATTCTCGGTCTGATTCCCGGAATGCCCCACGTGGCCTTCCTGGGTCTGGGTGCACTGGCCGCCGGCGCTGCCTGGTATATCTGGAAGCACCAGAGACAGACCGTCGAAGAAGATGGCGCATTCCCGGCTAGGGGCGCGGGCGGGGCGGCTCCACGGCCGGCGGGTCGTGATCTGCCTCCAGGCGGTGATGCTGGCGGCGATCAGGGGCGTCAACTACCGGCCCCCGGAGAGACCAAGGAGCTGGGTTGGGACGATGTGTCCACTGTCGATATTGTCGGTCTGGAAGTGGGTTACCGGTTGATCCCGCTGGTGGACAAGTCACAGGGTGGCCAGTTGCTCAGTCGTATCAAGGGCGTTCGTAAAAAGCTGTCCCAGGATCTCGGCTTCCTGATGCCCTCGGTCCACATTCGAGACAACCTCGATCTGATGCCCAATGTCTACCGCATCACCCTGATGGGCGTGACCATTGCCGAAGCGGAAATCCATCCGGACCGCGAACTGGCCATCGACCCCGGTCAGGTATTCGGAAAGATAGAAGGCATTGAAGGCAAGGATCCGGCGTTCGGTCTGGACGCCAGCTGGATTGAGCCAGACAAGAAAGACCAGGCCCAGACGCTCGGCTATACCGTGGTCGATGCCAGTACGGTGGTCGCGACCCACCTTAACCAGGTACTGCAGAAACACGCCCACGAGCTGCTGGGCCATGAGGAAGTCCAGAAATGGCTGGATCAGCTTGAAAAGATTTCTCCGAAGCTGGCCGAGGAACTGGTACCCACCACCGTATCCATCAGTCTGCTGCTGAAAGTGCTGCAGAACCTCCTGAAGGAAGAAGTGCCGATCCGAGACATGCGGTCCATTGCCGAGGCCATCGTGAACGTGCATCCGAAGAGTCAGGATCCGAAGCTGTTGACCACCGTTGCGCGGCAGTCCCTGCGCCGGATGATTGTCCAGAGTATCTGCGGCAACGAATCAGAGATACCGGTGATCACCCTGGATCCGGATCTGGAACAGTTATTGCTAAAGTCTGTTCAGCAGAGTCAACAATCCGGCGGACAGGAAGATATTGGCCTGGTCCTGGAGCCGAATATGGTTGAAAAACTCCAGCGCTCGCTTCAGGAGAGCGTCCAGCGTCAGGAGATGCTCGGCAAGCCAGCCATTCTGCTGGTGTCCGGGCCCCTGAGGCCGGTGCTGGCGAAGTTCGCCAGCTACGGGGTAGAGCGGCTCCATGTGCTCTCGTACCAGGAAATTCCGGATAACAAACAGATTACGATCGTGGCGTCCGTTGGCCAGTAACGGCGCGGATGACAGAGCGGACAGCGCCGGCACGGCGTTGCCGGTGGAGGAAGAGGCATCATGAAAGTAAAACGGTTTTTTGCTCAGACCATGGCCGAGGCGCTCAAGCAGGTCAGTGAACAGATGGGGCCGGACGCCGTGATCCTTTCCAATCGTCGGGTCGACGGCGGTGTCGAAATTGTGACGGCGCTGGACTATGACGAGAATATGGCGCGCCAGCGACTGGGCAACCAGGCAGAAGAAGCCACCAACGGGTCCCGCTTGGCCGAGATGCAGGCCGACCAGCACAGGCGTCTTGAGGACGAGCTGAGCCGGTCCCGGGACCGCATCCGTGAAGTACGGGAAAAGCGGGCATCGCAGGGCGCGAGCTACGCCGGTTCGTTCGCTGCCATTCAGGAAGGGGTGAGCGGTGGTTTTGGTGATATTGAACCTCTGCCACAGGCGCCGAGGGAAGCCTATTCCGATGAGCTGGCGCAGATGCGGGCCGAGATCAGCTCGCTCAGAGACATGATGCAGGGCCGTCGGCCGCAACCGGAGCCGGAGGTTTCTGCGACCACCGCCGTGCAGCAGAGGCTTGCCGAGCGCTTGCAGGAGTTCGGCCTCGGCAGTGATCTGGCGGGGTCAATTTCCCGTCGTCACAAGGCGGGGCGTCTGGAAGACGGTTGGAAGCAGTCCCTGAAAATGCTGTGTACCGGGGTCCGGACCTCCCGCATGGAGTGGCTGGATGAGGGCGGCGCCTACGCGTTGGTGGGGCCGACAGGGTCCGGGAAAACCACCACCATCGGAAAACTCGCCGCTCGCTACGTGCTCAAGCATGGTTCCGATTCCGTGGCCCTGGTTACCACGGATCGCTATCGGGTGGCGGCGCACGAGCAGTTATTCGTGTTCGGTCGGATCCTGAATGTGCCGGTTCGGGTCGTGGATGAGAGCCACAGTCTGGACGATATTCTGGACGAGCTGTCAGACCGTCATCTGGTGCTGATTGATACCGCCGGACTGACCAGTGCGGACAAAGGCTATCAGGAACAGCTGGCCGAACTGGCTCGCAGCCATCACAATATCAAAACCCATCTGGTGGTCTCGGCAACCAGTCAGCCTCGCATCATGAAATCCGTGTGGCATTGCTATAAGATGGCAAATCTTGCGGGCTGTGTGATGACCAAAATCGACGAGGCCCTGACGCTGGGCGAGTCTCTCGGGTTTGTGATGGAAACCGGTCTGCCGGTAGCCTATTACACAGACGGCCAGAAGATTCCTGAAGACCTGCACCACGCAGAAGCCGTTCCGCTGGTGCGGTTGGCCGTGGATCGGCTGAAAACACTCCAGCAACAGCAAGCGGTCGCAGAGGGCCTGAAAGAACACGCCTGAGACCGGACAGATTGACAGCAGGCGTCGGAGACAAAGCCGGCGAAACGTGGCGAGAGACCAAAAACAGTATGAGCAGAGCACATCCGGTACAGGTGATTGCAGTTTCCGGCGGAAAGGGTGGTGTCGGCAAGAGTAACGTGTCGGTGAACCTCGGAATTGCCCTGGCGCAGAAAGGCCGGAGAGTGGTGCTGCTCGACGCCGATCTGGGGCTCGCCAATATCGACGTCTTGCTGGGCATCGCTGCCAATCGCAACCTCCAGGATGTTCTGGCGGGCGATTGTGATCTGAAGGACGTTCTGGTGAATGGTCCCGGTGGCATCAAGATTGTCCCCGCCTCTTCCGGTACCCAACGAATGACCCAGCTCAGCCCCATGGAACATGCCGGGCTGATTAATGCGTTCAGCGAACTGGGTGATCAGATCGATGTCCTGATCGTTGATACCGCCGCCGGTATTTCCGAGTCAGTGGTCAGTTTTCTGAGAGCGTCGCAGGAGCTGCTGCTGGTTGTCTGCGACGAGCCGACCTCGATCACCGATGCCTATGCCCTGATCAAGCTGATGAACCGTGATTATGGAACCAACCGCTTCCGTATTCTTGCCAATCAGGTCCGGAATGAGCAGGAAGGCCGGCATCTGTTTGAAAAACTGACCCGGGTCACCGAGCGCTTCCTCGATGTGGCACTACAATACGTAGGAATAGTCCCCTACGATGAGGCCGTGAAGAAAGCAGTTCAGCGGCAGCGTGCGGTGCTGGACGCCTATCCCAGGGCGAAAGCTTCACTGGCCATCAAGGCGCTGGCGGACAAGGTAGATAGCTGGCCGTTGCCGTCCTCTCCCCGCGGGCATCTGGAATTTTTTGTGGAGCGGCTCGTCGAAGTCTGAATCGGATCCAGTCAAACAAAAAACCGGATACATGACATTGGCGAAAAACCTCGGAATCTATAACCAGTCAAGTGCGCAGAAGCCGGCTCAGCTTATTGAGCAGCACGCGCCGCTGGTCAAGAAAATTGCCCTTCACCTGATGGCTCGCCTGCCGGCGTCCGTCCAGCTTGAAGACCTGATGCAGGCCGGCATGATCGGTCTGCTCGAGGCCGCCCAGCGTTACAGTTCCACCAAAGGTGCTACCTTCGAGACTTACGCCGGTATCCGTATTCGCGGCGCCATGGTGGACGAAATCCGCAAGGGTGACTGGGTGCCACGTTCTGTTCATCGCAACGCCCGTCGCATTTCCCAGGCCATCAAGGCCGTTGAAGATAGACTTGGCCGCGAAGCCCACGACCAGGAAGTGGCCGAAGAGCTGGGTATGGGGCTACCCGAATACCACTCCTACCTTTCCGATTCCAACAGCGGTCGACTTTTTAGCCTCGACGAGCTCAATGAATCCGGAGAGCTGCCGATAGAACAGACAGAGACGCAGGATAATCCCCTTGATGGGTTGTCCTCCGATGCCTTCCGGCGGAGCCTCGCTGAGGCGATTGAAGACCTGCCGGAGCGGGAAAAGCTGGTGTTGAGCCTTTACTACCAGGAAGAACTGAACCTCAAGGAGATTGGCGCGGTGCTCGGCGTCAGTGAGAGCAGGGTAAGCCAGATTCACAGCCAGGCAGCCCTGCGCCTTCGGGGACGGCTCTCGGATTGGCGTCAGGAATCGGACAACTGACCGCGTTCAGTCTGTGTCGCCAACGAGGTAGTCTGTAGTTTTTGGTAACCGATGCTTTACAACCGAAGCAAAGGTCCGACAATAAGCGGTTAAAACAGCGGCCTGCTAGACTTTGAACGCAAAGGTCAAACGAATTCCGGGTGTTACTAACTGGAGGTCCCATTGGACAAAAACATGAAAATCCTCATTGTGGACGACTTCTCCACAATGCGACGGATCATCAAGAACCTGCTGCGTGATCTTGGCTTCACCAACACCGATGAAGCTGATGACGGCAACACGGCACTGCCAATGCTCAAAAGCGGCAAATACGATTTTCTGGTGACCGACTGGAACATGCCGGGTATGTCGGGCTTCGACCTGCTCAAGGCCGTTCGGGCGGACGAGAATCTGAAAACCCTGCCGGTATTGATGGTAACTGCTGAGGCCAAGCGCGACCAGATCGTTGCCGCTGCCCAGGCAGGCGTAAACGGGTATGTGGTCAAGCCGTTCACCGCTGCCGTGCTCAAGGAAAAGATTGAGAAAATCTTTGAAAGAATCCAGTAACCAGAGGTCGGATGGCTCTCATGAGCGATAGCAAAAAGAACCATCGGGGCCTTGAACCGGAGGTGACGGAAAAGCTCCAGCGGCAGGCAGCGGAACTGGCCGAGAGTGTTGATGCGGGTGATTATGCCAAAGCCATGACCCTGATCAATGAACTCAGCGAGGTCAGGGATCAGAGTCTGTACCGTGAGGTAGGGCGGCTGACGCGGAGCCTGCACGAAGCAATCCGGAACTTCCAGATTGATCCCCGTAACGCCGAGCAGCAGGAAGCACTGTCAAAAATGACAGATGCCTCTGATCGTCTCGAATACGTTGTGCAGATGACCGGTGAAGCAGCCAACCGGACCATGGACCTGGTTGAGGAAACCATGCCGGTGGCCAATGCCCTCAGAGACGAGGCCGCCGCGTTGCGTGATGAGTGGCAGCGCCTGCGTCGCCGGGAAATGCAGCCGGCTGAGTTTCGCGAGCTGTACGGCCGGATTGATCGCTTTTTTGTCAGCATGGCAACCGATGCCGACACCATGTACAGCAACCTGTCGGAAATCCTGCTGGCTCAGGATTATCAGGATCTGACAGGTCAGGTCATCCAGAAGGTCACCGCCCTTGTGAAAGAGGTTGAGGAGCAGATGCTCAGCCTGGTGGTGATGGCCAGTCATGTGGACCAGCTCACGGGCACGGTGCACCAGATTGAAGAAAAAGAAGAGTCTGCAGAGAAGGGCGTCGGGCCCCAGATCAAGGCCGATGAGCGTGAAGATGTAGTTTCGGGGCAGGACGACGTAGACGACCTGTTGTCCAGTCTCGGTTTCTGAATAATGAGGGTAACGCATGGCGTTTGATGCTGATGAAGAGATTTTGCAGGACTTCCTGGTAGAAGCCGGCGAGATCCTCGAAAAGCTGTCAGAGCAGTTGGTAGATCTTGAGCGACATCCTGACGACAGTGATCTGCTCAACGCCATCTTCCGTGGTTTCCATACCGTGAAAGGCGGAGCCGGCTTCCTTCAGCTTGAAGCGCTGGTGAACTGCTGCCATTCCGCGGAAAACGTTTTCGACATCTTGCGTAATCACAAGCGCAAGGTGGATTCCGAACTGATGGACGTGGTTCTAGAAGCACTCGACTACGTCAATGCCATGTTTGAGCAGGTCCGCAATCATGAGGAGCTGACACCGGCGCCGGACGAACTGATTGCCCGTCTGGATGCCCTGGCCCAGCCTGAAGGCGAGGGGGCACCGACCGCTGCCGCTCAACCTGAGCAGGAAGAGAGCGAACCGGCAGAAGACGGTGGCGACATCACCGACGACGAGTTCGAACAGCTTCTGGACGCACTGCAGGACGAGAAATCAGCGGAGGTTTCCTCGGCTTCGAGCGCCGGATCGGCCGGCGGTGACCAGGAAAGTTCTGGAGACGACGAAATAACCGACGACGAATTCGAAGCGCTACTGGACCAACTGCACGGAAAAGGTCAGTTTGCCGGTGCGCCAGCTGGCGAGGAAGAGGCTTCTGGTAAAGAAGAAAAGCCGGCTGCCAAGGCCGGATCTGCTGGCGGCGATGACCTGATCACCGACGACGAATTCGAGAAACTGCTGGACGATCTTCACGGCAAGGGCGGAAGCCCGACCGCGGGCGGAGAGCCTTCAGCCTCGAAAGAGCCTGCAGCTCCAAAACAGCCCTCAGCGCCGAAACAGCCTGCATCTTCAAAAGAACCAGCTTCAGCGAAAGCAAACGCGTCAAAACCCGAAAAGTCGAAGCCGGCCGAGAAGCCGGAGGCCAAAGGCGCTGCCGCACCGGCGATGCCTGCTCGCGAGAATGCCCCGGCCGCGGAAACGACGGTTCGTGTCGACACCAAGCGGCTCGATGACATCATGAATATGGTGGGTGAGCTGGTGCTGGTGCGTAACCGCTTGCAGCGTCTGGGTGCTGAAAGTGAAGACGAACACATGCACAAGGCGGTATCCAACCTGGATGTGGTTACGACTGATCTCCAGTCCGCCGTCATGCAGACCCGCATGCAGCCGATCAAAAAGGTGTTCGGCAGGTTCCCCCGCGTTGTGCGCGATCTCGCCAGAAACCTCAAGAAAGAGGTGAACCTGGTGATGCATGGCGAGGAAACCGATCTGGACAAGAACCTGGTTGAAGCGCTGTCTGATCCGCTGGTTCACCTGGTGCGGAATTCGGTGGACCACGGGATCGAGGCTCCGGAAGTCCGCGAGAAGGCCGGGAAGCCACGCCAGGGCACGGTTACCCTCTCTGCCGAGCAGGAGGGAGACCATATTCTGCTGTTTATCGAGGATGACGGCGCGGGCATGGATCCGGAAGTCCTGCGCCGCAAAGCAGTCGAAAAGGGTATCTACGACCAGGACGCCGCGGACCGGCTGACCAATTCGGAGTGTTACAACCTTATTTTTGCCGCCGGATTCTCCACCAAGGAGCAGATTTCGGATGTGTCCGGACGTGGCGTCGGCATGGATGTGGTGAAAACCAAGATTGGCCAGCTCAATGGCCAGTTGAGCATCGAATCCGAGCTGGGCAAGGGCTCTCGCATTGTCATCAAGGTTCCGCTGACGCTCGCCATCATGCCCACCCTGATGATCATGCTGGGCGATCAATCCTTTGCGTTGCCGCTGGTCAACGTGGTCGAGATTTTCCATCTGGACCTGACCAAGACCAACATCGTCGATGGGCGCGAGTGCATTGTGGTTCGGGATAAAGTCTTCCCGCTATTCCATATCAAGCGCTGGCTGGTTCGTGGCGGTGCTGGCCAGGAGGTGCCCGATAACGCCCATGTTGTCATTGTGGCCATGGGTACCAAGCAGGTCGGGTTCGTGGTCGACCAGCTGGTTGGTCAGGAAGAAGTGGTTATCAAGCCCCTTGGGCGAGCGCTCCAGGGTACGCCAGGCATGGCCGGTGCCACTATTACCGGCGATGGCCGGATTGCACTCATTATTGATGTGCCAAGCCTGTTGCAACATTACGGTTGAGCCGGGCCTTCCGGCGCTTTTTGCCAGAGAAGGCCGAAGAACGATGGATTGGGTAGGAGAAGTGGATGACAGTTTCTGTCCTGGTCGTTGACGATTCAGGGTTTTTTCGCAAGCGGCTGACGGAAATCCTGACCAGCTCCGGCCAGATCAAAGTGGTAGGTGCTGCGACCAATGGTCGGGAAGGCGTTGAGCTGGCCGAGAAACTGCGTCCCGACGTGATTACCATGGATTATGAGATGCCCGTGATGGATGGCATCTCTGCCGTGCGCGAAATCATGCGCAAACATCCGATACCGGTGCTCATGTTCTCATCGCTCACCTATGAGGGCGCCCGGGTCACACTGGATGCGCTCGAGGCCGGCGCCGTTGATTTTCTGCCCAAGAATTTCGAAGAAATTGCCCGGGACAACAGTCAGCTTCAGAAAATCTTGATTGAGCGGATTCTGGATGTAGCCCGCAGTCGTCCCGGCAACCGTTCTCCTGCGCCTTCCCGCGCGGAACCTTCAGCTCCGGCCTCCCGGGCGCCGGAGCCTGCAGGGCGCCCGCGTCCGGAACCAGCACCGCGTCAGCGTCCTGACACCCGGGCTCCGGCAGCGTCGGCAGGTTCTCCGGGCGAAACCGAGGCCCCCAGGCGCCATGGCCGCCGTGGGCCGGCCAAGCATTACGCCGTTGTTGGCATTGGTACTTCAACCGGCGGCCCGGTTGCCCTGCAGCGGGTACTGACGGTGTTGCCCGCGACCTTCCCGGCACCGATTGTTCTGGTGCAGCATATGCCGGCGAGTTTTACGCCTGCCTTCGCCGAACGCCTTAACAAGCTCTGCCGGATTGAAGTCCGGCAGGCTGAGGATGGTGATGTGTTGCGGCCCGGCCTGGCTTTGCTGGCGCCCGGCGGCAAACAGATGATGGTCGAGAATCGGGGCGGACAGCCCAGGATCCGTATTCTGCCCGGAGACGAGCGGCTCAATTACAAACCCTGCGTGGACGTTACCTTCGGTTCTCTTGCCCGCAGCTTTCCGGGCAAGACGCTGGGCGTCATTCTTACCGGGATGGGCTCGGACGGCAAAGAAGGCTGTCGGATGATGAAGCAGAGCGGTTCCGATATATGGTCCCAGGATGAAAAATCGTCTGTGATCTACGGCATGCCGATGGCCGTCGCCAAGGCAGGGCTGACGGATGATGTATTGTCCCTGGACGAGATCGGGCCACGCCTCGCGGAAGGTGTGTGCTGATGGATATCCTGAGCCTGCTCGGGGTCATACTGGCCTTTGCCGCAATTCTTGGCGGTAACCTGCTGGAAGGCGGAGCGGTTGGCTCACTGTTTAATGGGCCGGCGGCCATCATCGTCATCGGTGGCACTCTGGCCGCGACTATCCTGCAGACCTCGTGGCCCATGCTGAAGCGGGCTTTCACTCAGGTGCGCTGGGTCTTTTTCCCGCCGTTTATCAACCTTGAAGACGGTATCGGAAAAGTCATTGACTGGAGTGTAAAAGCTCGCAAGCAGGGCTTGCTAGGCCTTGAAGGGCTTGCCGAGCGCGAGCCGGAGCCCTTTGCCCGCAAGGGGTTGCAGTTGCTGGTCGACGGTGCCGAAACCGAGACCATCAGGGGCATCATGGAAGTTGATCTGGAATCCCGTGAGCAGAGGGATCTGGAGTCGGCCAAGGTGTTCGAGGCCATGGGTGGTTACTCGCCAACCATCGGCATTATCGGGGCTGTCATGGGCCTGATCCAGGTGATGACCAACCTTGAGGATCCCCAATCCCTGGGTAGCGGGATCGCAACCGCCTTTGTAGCCACCATCTACGGTGTGGCGCTGGCCAACCTCCTGTTCTTCCCGGTCGCTAACAAGATGCGCGGTATCGTGCGGGAGCGCACCCGCTATGAGGACATGATGATCGATGGCCTGATTGCCATCGCCGAGGGTGAAAACCCGAAATCCATCGAATTGCGGCTGCGGGGCTTCCTGCAGTAAGCATGCGCAGGCCAACTTATGCGGCGCCGTAGGCAACCCCAGGATGATCTGCACAACAAGGAGCGGTGGCTGATTTCCTACGCGGATTTCATCACCCTGCTGTTCGCCTTTTTCGTCGTGATGTACTCGGTATCGTCCGTTAACGAAGGCAAATACAAAGTCCTTTCTGAAACCCTGACCGGCGTGTTCAATGCACCCCAGCGCTCCTTCCAGCCAATCGAGATTGGCGACCAGCCCCAGAGATCGCTGAATGCGCCTGCCGAGAACGTAATCCCGCCGGCGGTGACCGAAGCGCCCCGAAATCCGGAGATGGACGCGCAGGCGCGGACCGAAGCGCTGCGAGCCATGGCTGACCAGCTTTCCATGGAGTTTGATGAGCTGATCAACCAGGGCGTGGTGTCGCTTGAGACCAGCGACCAGTGGCTGGAGCTGAATCTGCCCAACAGTCTTTTGTTTGGCAGCGGCGATGCCGAGCCCCATTACGATGCGTTCGAGGTGGTCGAGAAAATCGCCACGGTTCTGAACAACCGGGACAACGCTGTCAAAGTGGAAGGCTTCACCGATAATCAGCCGATCAGTACCTCCCGTTTTCCGTCAAACTGGGAATTGTCAGCCGCCCGGGCGGCTGCCATGGTCCGGATGCTGGTGATGGAGGGCATTGAGCCGGAACGTCTGGCGGCTGTCGGCTATGGCCAGTATCAGCCGGTTGCCCGGAATGACACTGAGGAAGGGCGCCGCAGAAACCGCCGGGTGGTATTGCTGATCTCCCGTGACGCCAGTATTCGCGGTGCCATGCGCTGACCCGATCGTCGGCAGATGCGTATAGAGCCATTGGCATGGTTCCTGTATTACTCCTCGTTAACAATAAGGCGCCGGCAACAGCTTGCCGGATTTTCCGAGGACTGGTTCAAGTTGCCCCGGGAATGGCCGATAAACGGGACTGTGGCAACGGTCAATTGCCGGCCACACCGATGTATTCTCTGGAGAATCAAAGCGTGCGAATCTGGGCAGTAGCCAATCAAAAAGGTGGTGTCGGTAAAACCACGAGTGTGGTCGCCCTGGGCGGCTTGCTTGCCGAACGCGGCAAGCGTGTTCTCGTTGTGGATCTGGACCCGCATGGCTCACTCACCAGCTGGTTCGGGTACGATCCGGATACAATCGCGCACAGTGTTTTCGACCTGTTCCAGCACCAAGGCAAGGTTCCGGAAGGGCTACCTGCCCAACTGATTACGGAGACCAGCTGCAAGGGCCTGTCCCTTTTGCCGGCGAGTGCAGCCCTGGCTACTCTTGAGCGACGAATGATTGGCGTGGAAGGCATGGGGCTGATCATTTCCCGGGCTCTGACTCAGCTTTGGGACGACTTTGATTATGTCCTGCTCGACAATACCCCCTCTCTGGGGGTTCTGATGGTTAACGCCCTCGCGGCAGCCCAGCATCTGATCATTCCCGTGCAAACCGAATTTCTGGCCATCAAGGGCCTGGAGCGCATGCTCCATACCCTGAAGATGATCATGCGTTCCCAGAAAAACGAACTTTCTTACACCATTGTGCCCACCTTGTATGACCGGCGGACACAGGCGTCGGTGAAAAGCCTGAACCTGTTGCGGAAGACCTACCGCGAGTCCCTCTGGCAGTTTGCGATTCCGGTGGACACCAAGTTCCGGGATGCCAGCCAGGGCGGAATAACACCGTCCGCGCTGGATGCCGAAACCCATGGTGTCCGCGCCTACAGCCATCTGCTGGATGATCTCATGGCCCGGGTGGGCAGGGTGAAGGAGCGTCAGCATGGCTGACGATAAATTGACACGGCTGGCGGATCCGGAAACCGCCATTGCCAGTTATCTTGACGAACTGCTGCACACGGCCACTGATACGGCGCTTCGGGAGGAAATCGAAGCGCCGGAACCGGTGAAACCTGCACCTCCGGAACCGCGGGTGGCAACCCGCACGAAACCGGCATCTGTGCCAACCGTCGAAAAACCGCCGGCAAGACCTGAACCACCCAAACGGGTCCGGGAAACGCCGGCGGAATCTGAGAGGCCAGTGGTGCGACAGGTGCCGGAAGCGCCGGTGCCGAAGGCAAGGATTGAAGCTCAGCCTGCGCCGGAGCCGGCCGCGCCGCCGTCCCGCCCGGAGTGGTCAGAACAGCCCTTTGAGTGCCTCATTTTCACGGTGGCCGGTCTGCAGCTGGCGGTGCCTCTGATTCTGCTCGGTGCCATTCACCGCATTGAAGAAGAGATCCGGCCCATCCCGGGAAGTCCACGCTGGTACATGGGAATCCGCCCGGACCGGGATCAGAACCTGAGGGTGGTGGATACCGCCGAATGGATCATGGCAGGGCGGGTGCCGCCCGATGCCCGGGACAACTACCGGTTCGTGATCCGGCTGGATAACAGCGACTGGGGGCTCGCCTGTGATGACGTCGCCCAGTCCTTTACCCTCCGGCCGGACGAAGTGCGTTGGCGCACAGCCCGAAGCAAGCGTCCGTGGCTGGCCGGCACTGTGATTGACCACATGTGTGCGCTGATTGATGTGCGCACCATGGCAGACTTGCTGGTGAGGGCGGAAAGAGAGCACCATCTGGATCTGAGCTGACGCAAACAATGGTTACTGAATGAAACCGAGCCGTGCTGGCACGGTTTGTGCCCTTAACTATAGTATTGGGCACTGATGATATTTTTTTGACGATCAGGTTGCCCGCCGGGCAGCCCAAGAGGAGAAACATCGCTATGGCATCCCCGAGCGGACAAACCAATCAGGCCCAGGACGATCAGGTACTGCAGTACGTTACCTTCCGGCTGGATGATGAGACCTACGGTCTGAACGTCATGCAGATTCAGGAAGTGCTGAGATACACGGAGATTGCTCCGGTTCCGGGGGCCCCGGATTATGTGCTCGGCATCATCAACCTTCGGGGTAACGTGGTTACCGTTATCGACACCCGCCGGCGCTTTGGCCTGGCCGATGCCGAAGTAACCGATGCCACCCGGATTGTGGTTATGGAATCTGCCAACCAGGTTATGGGCATTCTGGTGGATTCCGTCGCCGAGGTGGTGTACCTGAAAGCCAGCGAAATTGAAACTGCACCGAACGTGGGTAACGAGGAAAGTGCCAAATTTATCCAGGGCGTGTGCAACAAGGATGGCGAACTGATCATTCTGGTTGAGTTCGACAAGATGCTGTCAGACCACGAGTGGGCTGAAATCGCGGCACTGTGATCCGGGGCAACCCGCTACAGGCCTCACGATGGATGCCTTCCGTGGCAATTAACGGGAGACATCCGTCATGTTTGCAGAAATTCCTTCATACCTTCCCTGGGCGCTGACTGTTGCGGCCCTGTCTCTGGTTTTCGTTCAGGGCCTGTTTCTCGGGCGCCAGGTACGTAGCCTCAGAGCAACGCTGAAAGAGCGCTGTGATACCCTTGGCCGGGAACTGCATGCCACCACCAGTGGCAGCATGGGGGTAGGGCAGCGGTTGGTTAGCTGTGAGCGTCAGTTGCACGAGCTGAGGACCACGCTCGACGAAATGCGCCAGAACGATCCGCTGCGAATCTCTTACGATGAAGCCTCTCGACTGGTTGATCTCGGCGCCGATATCGACGATCTTATGAACACGTGCGGAATTTCCCGTCCCGAGGCCGAGCTGGTGTCAGCACTCAGAAAACGTCAGGCGGCCTGATACCAAGCCGTTACGGACGTTGTTGAATGAAGAGAGTCTATCCGAGGGCCCTTGAGGCCCTTCGATCTGTATCCCGCCATGATTTTGTTTCCGGTTCTGACCTGGTTGCCTCGATAACCGGCCACTCTATTCCCCGCGAAGAAACTGTCAGCCACATTCTCTCCCTGCTCCCGGAAATAGAACCGGATCAGATGGTGATGCACGTGGGCGGTGGCTCAGGCTATTTTGCCGCTGTGCTGTCCGGGCTCGCCCATCGGGTCCTGTACGTGGAGCGGAATGCCGTTGTCGCAGAGGCTGCCAGAGAGCGGTTTGTCCGCCTGGGTATGCACAATGTGGATGTCGTTGTTGCCCGTGCGGAAGAGGCGCCCGAGCCTGATCCACTCTGTGATCTCGTGTTGTGTACCTCGTTTGTCAGGGACCAGACTGCCCTGGCGCACCTGGTTCGTGAGGGGGGGGCGCCTGGTGTGTCTTGAAGGGCGAGCGGGACCCGTCCCGAGCCTGGCCATGTTCGAAAAACAAGGTGCCAAGCTCAAGCGTGTGCGCACCCTGGGCTGGGTCGACTTCAACCGTAACGTCGAGCAGATCCTCATTGATCAGGGTGTCGTGGACGAAGCGGTCCTGGCCGAGGCAAAGGCGGAGGCAGCGAAGCAGAATTGCCGGCTGCTGGACGTGCTCCGGCGGAAACTGAATCTTGAAGAGATTGATCTCTACCGTTCTCTTGCCCGCCAGCGGGGCATGACCTTCACCGACGCGGACGAGCTTCTGCCGGATCTCCATCCGGCGCTGTTCCGGCGATTTTCCCGAACGTTTCTGGATCTCTCACGACTGATACCCATCGCCGAGGAAGATGGTCGGATCACGGTTGTGACCGACGATCCCGATGCGCGCACTGATCAGCTCGAGCGGTTGAGTCCTAACCAGGTGGTTGACTGCCTGCTGGTTACACCGACGGACTTTCGTCGGCTCTGGTCAGCTCTTGATCTGACTGCCAAAGGGCGCCGCTTTGCAGCGGATCAGGAACCAACCCCGAACCAGACGGCGGGCCCGACTGGCAGTAAGGATCAGCTTCTGGGCAAGGATCCGAAAAACAAGCACGTCAGCCCCTATCTGGTGTCTGTCTACGAAGCCATTCTGATGGACGCTGTAAGTGAAAAAGCCAGCGACATCCATATAGAGCAGTACGGTGACCGGATTCGCATTCGCCTTCGGGTGGATGGCGATCTCCATGACCTGCCCCAGTACCAGCTGTCGGCCCGGGAGATGAAAGGGGTGATTAACGTCATCAAGCTGCGGGCAGAACTGAACATCGCCGAGCACCGGCTGCCCCAGGGTGGGCGGTCCCGGCTGCAGCTCGGCGATATGGCCTACGATCTGCGGATACAGACCCAGCCTTCGCTCCATGGCGAACATGCCGTTATACGTCTGCTGCCGCAGACCGGCCGCGCCATGACCATTGCCGAACTTGGCATGTCATCCATGATCGGTGCCCGTTATCAGCGCTTGCTGGATAACCCGGCGGGACTGGTGCTGGTGGTCGGTCCGACCGGGTCAGGCAAGTCCACCACGCTGTATGCGGGGCTGCAGACCCTTGCCGATGACGGCCGCCGGAAAGTTATCACGGTGGAAGACCCCATCGAGTACTCCATCGACAACATTCAACAAACCCGGGTCAGATCAGAAATTGGCTTTGGTTTCGCCGATGCCATGAGGGCGTTTGTCCGGGAAGATCCGGATGTCATTCTGGTGGGCGAGATCCGTGACCAGGAAACCGCTCTGGAGGCGATACGGGCCTCCCAGACCGGCCACGTGGTTCTGTCCACGCTGCACTGCAACGACGCGGTGGATTCACTGCAGCGCTTGTATGATCTGGGTATCCACCCGAATTCCATTGCCGGTGAGCTGCTGGCTGTGATCGCCCAGCGGCTGGCCAAGCGCATCTGCAAGCATTGTTGCCAGCCTGCAGAGCCGGACCCGGTGATTCTGTCCGAGGTGTTTCCCGACGGCCCGCCCGCGGATTTCCGGTGTTTTCAGGGCGCCGGTTGTGACAAATGCAACGGCCGCGGCACCCAGGGGCGAGTGGCGATCGTCGAGTATATGGAAGTTGATTCGGACATCCGGAATGCCATTTCCAGCCAACCGCCCATCGGTGAGCTTCGCTGGCGCGCTCTCGATGCCGGACTGGTGACCATGCGGGACAGTGCTCTGGACCATGTTATTGAAGGCATAATTCCGCTGTCCGAACTGCCCCGTATTCTCCCGAGAGAGCGCATGGCACCGGAAGTTCGCGGCGGCCGCAGGAGTCAGGAATGAGCAACAAGCAATCGGTTACAAAGGCAGCCCAGCGGGAACCGGCAGAAGTGGTCTATGCCGCTGAGCTGGACAAGCTGAGAGGGATGGATCATGGCCCGGTGCCACCCGGCTGGCAGATGTCCCCGCGAGCGGTGGAAAAGTTCGTGATGGGGGATGAGAAGCTCGGCATTGAACGGAAGTTCGTGGCGGAGCGTGCCATGGTGGTCCGGATCATCATTTCCCTGTGCACCAGTCGCGGGTGCCTGCTGGTTGGCGAGCCGGGAACGGCCAAATCCTGGTTGTCGGAATTGCTGGCTGCCGCCATTTCGGGTGGCTCTACCCTGACCTTGCAGGGCGGGGCGGTGAGCGACGTAGGGCAACTGTTGTACAGCTGGAACGAGGCGGTCCTGCACACCGAGGGGCCGTGTCTGAAAGCGCTGGTTCCGAGCCCGTTGCTGCGGGGCATGATGGAGGGTCGAATGGTGCGGTTTGAAGAGATCGCCCGCTGTCCGCAGGCGCTGCAGGATGCGTTGCTCTCGGTCTTGTCCGACAGGGTTGTGGTGATTCCGGAGCTGGCGGGCGACGACGGGGTGGTGCTTGCGCGGGAAGGCTTCAACGTCATCGCCACGTCCAACAGTATTGATGAGGGTGTACACCGGATGAGCGCCGCCCTGAAGCGGCGCATGGACTTCGAGGAAATACGCCCGATCCGCAATCTGGCCGACGAGATGGATGTGGTTCTCCGGGAGGTTGGCAGGGCCAACAGTCGGGCCGGGATAGAGGTGGCACTTGAAGAATCGGTCATCGAGGTACTGGTGACCATGTTCCACGAGCTGCGCAATGGTCAGACACTTGATGGACGCAGTACCGACCGACTCGCCGGTTCGGCGCTGTCGACGGCGGAAGCGGTTTCGGTGGCTCACGCGGCCAGCCTGAACGCCTGGTATTACGGCGGGGGCAGTATCACGGTGGAGCAGCTAATGCACCACATCATCGGTTCAGCCCTCAAGGACCAGCCCGAGGACCGGCGCCGGCTGCGTCATTACTTTGAAACCACCGTGGCGCCAAGGCGTGGCGACAACTGGCAGCAGGCCTGGGCGCTCCGATCACTGATTCACTGAATCATCCGACTCGCCGGGTCTGCGATCGTCTGGGGTTAGCCCGCGAATATGGAAGGCAAACGCCAGGATTTCCGCAATCACCCGGTACAGCGACTCGGGAATTTCTTCGTTCAGTGACAGGCGCGCCAGAATGCTGGCCAGCTCCGCATTTTCATAAAGGGGAACATTGTGCTCCCGGGCGATGCGGATGATCTCTTCCGCCAGCTCATGGGTGCCGGTGGCGCTGATGGTTGGCGCTTTCTCGCCATCGTACTTGAGCGCAACGGCGGCTCTGCTGTGATGCTCTGTCTCTGAGGTCATGCCCGGGTATCCACCAGTCTGTGTTCGAGTCGGGTTACGCTGCTCTGGGGCGTGCCGCGGCGGCAGTCCAGGTCAGTGACTTCCAGGCCCAGATCGCTCAGGCTCTGCCGCAAGGCGGGAAGCTCCTGGTTCACCTGGCGCAGGGTTGACTGCTTTTCGGCCCAGACCCTTGCACTGACCGCCTGCTGGCGGAGGGAAACATCAAAGTGCAGGGGGCCTGCCTCATCCAGATCCATGGTCAGTGATAGCCGCCATTCAGCCGTGGTGGTTTTCGCGGACCTGGTTTCTGACTCGCTGTTCTCGGGGTACTGTTCGATCCGGACCTGTGCCAGTCTCGGTTCGTTTTGTGGTGTCAGCCACGGCAGATCAAGTACCAGAGTCGACGCGGGCGCCGGGCCCGGAGCTTCGCCGCCCCCCCTGGCCGTGAGTACCTGGCTGTGCAACTGGTTGACGGTGATCCGGTTGAGCATTCCGGCCAGCAGGCGGAGCATCTGCCCGACGCTGGGCGCTTCGCCACTGCCGGGGGCCTGGGGTGTGGCCAGCGGTTGGGGAAATTGCAGCGGCGCCTGCATGAGCTCTGGCGTCGAGATAGGTGTCAGCCGGTTGAAGTGTTCTGGTGTACTGCCCTGTTGGGCAAGCAAGGCGGTGATCACTCTACCGAGCGCCAGCTTGAGATCGGGCAACTGGGCAGAGGGTGCCTGGGCCAGTCGCGACTCGGCGAACAGGCCACTTTCTGAAAGCCATTGCCGGACCTGTTGCGATGTCGTGTCCTGGCTGCCAGAACCGGGAGTCAGACTGTTCCCCGAAGGCAGCCTCGCCATCATTTGTTCAATAGCCTGTCTGGCGGCCTCCGGCAGAGGTTGGGGGCCTCGCGATGAGGGCAGTTGGCCCGGTAGCGGGTCTTGCCGGAGGCCTTGTGTGAGAGTGCCCAGCAGCCTTGCCAGTCCACCATCCAGGGTTTGCTGCCAGGGCAGTCGCTGGGCCAGCGCTCGGGCGATACCGGCTTCGGGTGCGGGTGCCAGTTTGCCCATCAGCTGCAGCTCATTGCCGGCCCGCATCACTTTTACCCAGTCACCGGTTGCCAGTTCAGTCTTGCCGACGGCCGCCTGAACCAGAAGAGACTTGCCGCGAATGTCCAGTAACAGGTCCGCGCTGTTACCGCCCTGACGGTTGATGATCTCGGCCACCCGGGCCAGGGTGGTTTCCCGGTTCGTCAGCTGCAGCTGATCGAGCAGTTGCCGCGCTGATGCGGCCACGGGCTCCCGGGCCGCTTCGGTTGAGACTGAAGGCCGGGACGTCTGTGTTGCAGGCTGGGCTGGAGGTGTCGGGGGCTGTTGTCCGTTGGGTAGTTTCATCGTCACTGATTTGATGTTGGACAAGAGTAATCCGCCGGCGCTTTTGTTATAATAGTCCGCGCCGGCAGGTCATGCGAGAACAATGTTCATGGTCGCCGCTGTCACGAATGCACCCGATGCCGTCTTCACGCGCATCGTCCTGGTTACGGGGTCC
The DNA here is from genome assembly GCF_056857715.1 of Marinobacter sp. L-13. NCBI lineage: Bacteria > Pseudomonadati > Pseudomonadota > Gammaproteobacteria > Pseudomonadales > Marinobacteraceae > Marinobacter > Marinobacter sp. L-13. Next base: position 34,083 of record NZ_JBSXNQ010000055.1, on the reverse strand, counting down.
TGATGTCTGAGCCGTTATTACAGGCTGTCGATCTGCAGTGCGAGCGGGATGAACGGATCCTGTTCCGTGACCTGTCGTTCTCCATACTGCCCGGTACGGTCGCCCGTGTCGAGGGGCCGAACGGCTCCGGCAAGACCACGCTGCTGCGAATGCTGGCCGGCCTGAACGACGCCTGGTCCGGCAATCTGCTCTGGTGCGGCAAGTCCAGGTCTGCCCAGCGGGAAGAATTCCTCCGCAATACCCTGTATCTTGGCCACCGGCCTGGCATAAAGCCGTTGCTGACACCGATGGAGAATCTCCGGGCACTGACGGCCGGGCGGCGGCCGCTGCCAGATCCCGTTCTGCGTCAGGCGCTTGATGGCACCGGATTGACCGGGTTCCAGGATGTGCCCTGTCGCAATCTTTCGGCGGGGCAGCAAAGACGGGTTGCCCTGGCGCGCCTGTTGATTGCCGACGAGCCGCTCTGGCTGCTGGATGAAGTTTTTACCGCCATTGATGCCAGCGGTGTCAGCGCCATTGAACAGCTGCTTCAACAACGGGCTGCCGAGGGAGGTGCGGTGGTAGTGACGACCCATCACGATCTCAGATTGCCCGGTATGCAACGCATTGTGTTGGGCGGAGGGTCGACCGATGAATGCTGATTGCAGGCCGGCACTGACTTTGCGGCAAGACACCGTCGGTGCGCTGGCGGCAATGCAGACCGTGTTTGCCCGGGATATGAAGGTGGCCTTCCGGCAGCGCCAGGATCTGCTCAATCCGCTGTTGTTTTTTGTCATGGTCGTAACCCTTTTTCCCCTGGGGGTTAGCCCGGAAGTGTCATTTCTGCGGGAGGCCGGGGCCGGTATCCTGTGGGTAGCGGCGTTGCTATCGGTGTTGTTGTCGCTGGACCACCTGTTTCGCCATGATTTTGACGACGGCACGCTCGAGCAACTTGTGCTTCAGCCCCAGCCCCTGTTTCTGCTGGTACTGGCGAAAACAGCGGCGCACTGGGTGTTAACAGGCTTGCCGCTGGTGGTACTAACGCCGGTTTTGGGCGTAATGGTCCATCTTGACGGGAACTCCATCGGAGTTTTGTGTCTAACGCTGCTGATCGGTACACCGGTGCTGAGTCTGATCGGGTCAATCGGCGCGGCGCTGACGCTTGGATTACGGTCGGCAGGGGTGCTCTTGTCCCTGTTGATCATTCCGCTGTACATTCCCGTCCTGATTTTCGGAACAGGTACGGTGGCTTCGGCCGCAGAGGGCGCTCCCGCGGGAGCCTATCTGGCCCTGATGGGCGCGTTTCTGGTGCTGGCACTGACCCTGGCACCCTTTGCATCGGCAGCGGCGCTGCGTATCAGCCTGTTCAACGGGTAAAACAAGGTAACGGTAGGACGGTAACCATCTGATGTGGCAATTTTTTCACAAGCTGGGTTCTCCCAAATGGTTCTTCGGGATTGCAGCCCGGCTGATGCCCTGGCTACTGGCAGGTGGCATCCTGCTGTTGATGGCAGGCATTGTCTGGGGGCTGGCCTATGCTCCCAAGGATTACCTGCAAGGCAACAGCTACCGCATTATTTTCATCCACGTCCCTACGGCCTTTCTCGCCCAGTCGGTCTACGTGATGATGGCGGTGGCGGCTGTCGTCACTCTGGTCTGGCGCATGAAGCTGGCGGATGTATTCGTCAAGTCGGTCGCACCGGTGGGGCTGGTACTGACCTTTCTGTCCCTGTTTACCGGAGCGGTCTGGGGTAAGCCCACCTGGGGTACCTGGTGGGTCTGGGATGCCCGGCTGACCTCGATGCTGATTCTTCTGTTCCTGTACGGTGGTGTCATTGCTCTGGACAGGGCAATCAACGACGAAAAATCCGCGGCGCGGGCTGTATCGGTGCTGGTTCTGGTCGGGGTGGTGAATATACCGATTATCCAGTACTCCGTTGAATGGTGGAATACGTTACATCAGCCGTCGACGTTCAAACTGACTGAAAAGCCGTCCATGCCGGCGGAAATGTGGGTACCGCTGCTCCTTTCGGTACTCGGGCTGTACCTGCTGTTCGGCTGGCTGGCCTGTTTGCGTATGCAGACCGAGATTCTTCTGCGCGAGCAGAGAACGCGCTGGGTTAAAGATTATGTGTTGGCCGGGAGGGGCTGAAGCATGGCATTTGAATCCTTTTCGGCATTTATGGTGATGGAAGGTCACGGGCCCTATGTCTGGGCCTGTTACGCCGTATTTTTCCTGCTGATGATCGGCCTTATGGTATGGTCTCTGCGTCGCCGCAACGCCGCTATTGAGGCCTGCCGTCGCGGTTATGAGTTTCAGGCAGGCCGGCAGGACCCGCAGGCTGCGTCAGCTTCGGCAGCGTCCTTCACCCGCGTCAAGGTTTCCCAAGACTGAAAGGCAGATATCTGATGCATCCAATCCGAAAAAAGCGACTGACTATTGTCCTGTTCCTGCTGGTGGGGCTGGCCATCGCTGTGGGTCTGACCACCTATGCGCTGCGACAGAACATCAATCTGTTCTACGACCCCACCCAGATTTCCGCCGGCGAAGCGCCGGTGGATGTCAGAATCCGGGCCGGTGGTATGGTCGAGGAGGGCTCGGTTCTGCGTGATCCGGACAGCCTGATGGTTGAGTTCAAGGTGACCGACTTCAACGCGTCTGTGCCGGTTCAGTACACCGGTATCCTTCCGGATCTGTTTGCCGAGGGGCAGGGTGTGGTTGCCATGGGCAGGCTGAATGAAAGTGGCCGCTTTGTGGCCGATCAAGTGCTGGCCAAGCACGATGAAAACTATATGCCGCCGGAAGTCGCGGATGCGCTGGAGAAGGCCTCGAAGGGTCGGCATGCAGCCAGTGGCAGTGCGGAAACCGTGTCCTACTAACCGATTTATCTAACAGCCTGGTTTCTGGAGGCCTTTAATGTATCCCGAACTCGGACAGCTTGCACTGATTCTCGCACTGTTGTTGGCAGTGCTTCTATCCGTAGTCCCTTTGGCCGGTTCTTTGACCGGCAGAAACAATCTTCAGGCGTTCGCCAGGCCGCTGGCGTCCGGCGTGTTTGTCTTCGTGGGGCTTGCTTTTGCCGTCTTGACCCATGCCTTCGTGACTGACGACTTTTCGGTGGCCTATGTGGCCAATAACAGTAACAGCCTGTTGCCCTGGTATTACAAGTTCAGCGCTGTTTGGGGCGGTCACGAGGGCTCGCTGCTACTCTGGATACTGATGCTGGCGGGCTGGACGTTGGCGGTCGCTATTTTCAGCCGTCGCCTGCCGGCGGTGATGATCTCCCAGGTGCTCTCGGTGCTGGGCATGGTCTGCGTCGGCTTCCTACTGTTTATCGTGATTACCTCCAATCCGTTCGACCGTTTGTTGCCCAATGTGCCCGCCGATGGCGCAGATCTGAACCCCTTGCTCCAGGATTTCGGGCTGATCGTGCATCCGCCGATGCTCTACATGGGCTATGTCGGCTTTGCCGTTGCTTTCGCTTTTGCCATTGCTGCGCTGATCAATGGCCGCCTCGATGCCGCCTGGGCCCGTTGGTCGCGCCCCTGGACCACGGTTGCCTGGGCCTTTCTCTCTCTGGGTATCGCCCTCGGGAGCTGGTGGGCCTACTACGAGCTGGGCTGGGGCGGCTGGTGGTTCTGGGATCCGGTCGAAAATGCATCGTTGCTGCCCTGGTTGTCGGGGACTGCACTCATGCACTCGCTGGCCGTTACCGAGAAGCGCGGCGTGTTCAAGAGCTGGACCGTACTGCTTGCCATTGTCACCTTTTCACTAAGTCTGCTGGGCGCTTTCCTGGTCCGTTCCGGCGTGCTCACCTCTGTGCATTCTTTTGCGGCGGACCCGGAGCGGGGCACCTTCCTGCTGGGCCTGCTGGCAGTAACGGTGATCGCAAGCCTGGCGCTCTATGCGTTCCGGGCGCCGGTGGTTCACGTCCGGTCGCGCTACGGCTCGTTTTCCCGAGAGGTTTTCCTGCTTCTTAACAACGTACTGTTGGTTTCCGCCACGATTCTGGTGGCGGTCGGCACACTGTATCCGCTGGTTCTTGATTATCTGGAACTGGGCAAACTGTCGATCGGTGAACCGTTCTTCAATCTGACGTTCAGCCCACTGGCCGTCGCAACGGGCCTGTTGCTGGGCGCTGGTATCTTCTCCCGCTGGAAGAAAACCGATGGTGGCTGGCTGGCGCGCAAACTGCTGTGGCCCTTGGCAATCAGCATCGTTGCCACCACGGCGGTCCTGATCGGCTATGGTGGATTCAAGCCCTGGGCTTTCCTCGGCGTGTTTTCTGCCATGTGGGTAACCGTTGCTACTTTCTGGGATCTCTGGGAAAAATCATCGTCCCGAAAAGGCCGTCTGCACGGCCTCAAGCGGCAGTCCCGCAGCTATTACGGCATGGTGCTCGGGCATCTGGGCCTGGCCATTACCATGGCGGGGGCTACGGTGGTTTCCAACTACGGCATTGAGCGTGATGTTCGCATGGTGCCGGGCGATGTCGCGACCGTCGGCGATTATCATTTTGTATTCAGGGATATCGGCGCGCGCCAGGGCGCTAACTTTACGGCTCAATATGGCACCTTCGATGTCATGTTGGATGGCGAGCGTGTTTCCGTGCTTCATCCCGAGAAGCGCCAATACTCCGTGGGGATGAGCGTCATGACCGAGGCCGATATCGACGCCGGTCTGTTCCGGGACATCTTCGTGGCCATTGGTGAGCGCATCACCGACGAGGCTTGGGCCATCCGGCTGCAATACAAGCCGCTTGTTCGCTGGCTCTGGCTGGGCTCGCTGTTTATGGCAGCCGGCGGCTTCCTGGCTATCGCTGATCGCCGCTACCGCATCCGGGAGGGAGCTGACACGAAGGTGCAGACCGATACTGTCGCGCCTGAGCCAGGTTCTGCGACGTCCGCTGGAGTTACCTCATGAAGCGGTTCCTGCTCTTTCTGCCACTGCTGATTGCCCTTGTTGTTGGTGTCGTGCTGTTCGCGGGTATCGGCAAGGATCCGACCAAACTGGAATCGGCTCTGGTTGGCAAACCGGTGCCAGAGTTCAGTCTGAAAGATTTGCACAACGCTGATGTCGTGCTCGATCAGAGCCTGTTTCGTGGCCAGGTCACTCTGCTGAATGTCTGGGGCACTTGGTGCCCCGCCTGCAAGGACGAGCACGACGACCTGATGTGGCTGGCCGAAGAGAAAGGCGTCAACATCATTGGTCTCAACTACAAGGACAACCGCGAGGATGCGCTGTTGTGGCTTGACCGTTTGGGCGACCCTTACCGGAAAATCATCTATGACCCCAGGGGCACACTCGGGTTTGATCTGGGGGTATACGGCGCGCCGGAAACCTTCGTGATTGATGCCGAAGGCGTGGTTCGCTATCGCCATGTGGGTGTGGTCAATAAGGCGGTCTGGGAACAAACGCTGCTGCCTGTGTTCAATGACGCTCAGGGGAATGGCTGATGGTCCGGATCGTTTATTTGATGTTGGTGCTTCTGCTTTCCGGTGCCGCTGCAGCCGAGGTGGCCGACGTATACGATTTTTCGGATCGGGCTCAGGAGCAGCGTTACCAAAACCTGATCGCGGAATTACGCTGCCCGAAATGCCAGAACCAGAACATTGCCGATTCCAACGCGCCTATCTCGAAGGATATGCGGGATGTTGTTTACCGGATGATGAAAAACGGGGCCAGCAACGAGGAAATCGTTGAGTCTCTCGTTGGCAGGTTTGGTGAGTTTGTTCGCTACAAACCCGAGCTGGACAGCCGGACAATCTTGCTCTGGGCGACACCTGCGATTGCGGTGTTCGGCGGGTTTCTGGTGGTTGCTGGTGTGGTGATTCGTTCCCGGCGAGCGGGGCCGTCAGGCCCGGCGTTGAGCACTGAAGAGAAAGCCCGTGTCGACAAAATGCTGGCAGAGCAGGAAAGATCCTCCTGAAGCCGGCACTTTCCGGCATGTCCTGGCCGCAACCTCATTCTTAATTCTGAACCTGTGACTGAAACTCCATGACTGACACTTTCTGGATTGCCGCAACGGTACTGATTGTTCTTGCCCTGTTGTTTGTCTTGTACCCCGTCTTTTTCCATCGGCTCGGCACGAGGAAGCAGACGGACCTGAAAAACCAGAATCTGATGGCCTATCGCTCCAGGATGAAGGAGCTCGACAACGAATACGAGGCCGGTATTCTGGACGACGAAAATTACCGGCAACTCAAGGAGGAGCTTGCAGGGAGCATGCTCGATGACGTTCCAGAGCAGGACCAGGTGAGGCCCGTGATCAGTGGTCGCAGGAGTGCCATGGCAGTGGCCCTGGTCTCGATTCTACTGATCCCGGCTGCCACGGTTTATCTGTATGAGCGCTGGGGCGCGATGGATCGGGTTGAACAGTTCATTACCATGCAGGAAATGGGAACCACCGAAGGATCGAGGCAGGCCCAGATGACCGAGCTTTCAGGGCAGCTCCGGGAACGTCTGGAAGCCAGCCCGGATAATCCGGACGGCTGGGCAATGCTGGGACGCACCTACATGCGTCTGGAACGCTTCGACGATGCAGCCTGGGCTTTCCGGCAACTGGCCGACAGTGTTAATGACGATAGTCGGGCGCGAGCCGTTGCTTATGGTCTGTCGGCCCAGGCGTTGTTCTTCGGGAGCCAGGGCGCCATGACGAAAGAGGTTACGGCGGCCATTGAGCAGGCCCGTGAGCTGAATCCGGATGAAGTGAATGCCCTCGGTTTGCTGGGGATCAATGCCTTCAGCCAGCAGAACTATCGGGAAGCCATCGAGTACTGGGAGCGGATCGAAACCGTAGCACCCGACCACCCCCAGATTGGCTCCATTCGGGAAGGTATTCGTGAAGCCTACACCCGTCTCGGCGAGGAGCCACCGGCACAGGTGGCCGCAGCCGAAACCTCCGGTGCTGGGGTTACCGTTCGGGTAACGCTTTCCGAGGATTTCCAGAATCAGGTGCCTGCAGATACCACTCTGTTCCTGTTTGCTCGCCAGCCCAATGTCCAGCAGGGCCCGCCTCTGGCAGTAGCCCGGCTGACGGCAGATCAGTTGCCGGTGGAGATCTGGCTGGACGACCGGTACGCCATGTCACCGCAGGCTACCATTTCCAGTGTTGACGAGGTGGTTGTAACCGCCCGTCTCAGCCGTTCCGGCAATGTGGCCGCCCAGGCAGGAGACTGGCAGGGCAGCACCGACGTTCCTGTAGCCGTTAACGAGAGCCAGGAAGCGCCGGTAGCGGTTGTGATCGATCAGCAACTGATTGACTGATCCTCAGGAGAGGCCCTCGGGATAAAGCGGAGGCAGATCGGCGTTTGCCCGCGTCTGTTTTCGCTTTCGAATGGCCTCAAGAGTCCGGGCCAGTGGCCGTCCATCCCAGTTTTCGTTGTCATGGTCTGGCGCAAAAAACCGGGCCTGGAGCTTGCCGAGCTCTGTTGCCATGGTCTCGTTCTGGAAGTGGTGCACAACGTCAGACGCGGAACGGAAGTGTTCGCCGGGTCTGTGCCGATTGGCCCATGCTACCAGCAGCTCCGGTGTCTGGGCTGAACCGCTTCTCACGGCCGTGATCAGGTGCTCGAAGGCGACATCTTCATCGTCATTGTGCTGAGTAAAGGCGGGGGCGTTCTTGGCGCCTTTGCGCGACCACCACCATGCCATCAAGGTTCCGGCCCAGAGTATGCCGAACGCCAGGGTGAGCCACTGCCACGGCCCGGCCTCCGGTGCTGTCCGGTCAGTCGATGATTCCGGGCTAATCGTGTCCGGTTCAGGGGCCGGTTCTCCATTCGCGGGTTGCGGCGGTTCGGCGGCGACGGTATTCGGGTCCGTCACCGTCAGGGTTTTTTCCGGGATGACGGCAACGCGTTCCCGATCCGCTTCGGTATCCCACCAGTAAATGCGAATGGCTGGCAACGTCATCTGTCCCGCCTCAACCGGTACCAGAGCCACGGATTGCTTCAGCGAAGAGGTCAGGCCTGCCGGCGTTGTTTCGGTCTGCCTCTCTGGCTCTTCCGGGTAACTTCTCAGTCCGTCCGGGACCGTATCGGGTAAGGGTGGCAGTGCCTCCCCGGGCAAGCCCGCCGCCGTCAGCCTGATCTCTCGGGTAATGTTTTCGCCGGTCGCGACTTCCAGTGACGGAGGAAGCCCGGACTCCTCAAGCGACAAGCCTGTTGCCGGCAGCCAGGTATCGCCACTGAACTGGGCCGGGACATCCTTGACCGGCACCTCAAAAAGCTCCTCACTGTCCCTCAGGAAACGGAGGCTGCCAGAGGCATCTCTGGCCTGTCCCTCGAAGCGTACGGGGGGCAGCTTCAAGGTTCCCGGTCGTTGGGGGAAGATCGCGTAGCGCCGCTCCACCACGCGGTATCGCACACCGTCGCGATAGCGTGAAAATTCCTGCTGCCTGCCCAGGGATTCGATAATCACATGGGGATGGGTCGGCTCAGACAGCTCGCCGCGAATGAGGTTGCCCCTGAAGAAAAGCCGTACTGTCAGGATCAGTTGCTCCTGCACATAGACTTCATCCTTATCGGCGGACAGCTCGATAAAGCTGTCCCTTCCAGGCGCGGCCTGGTCTGGCGGCGAGCCGTCGACGACTTCCACGGTAACCGGCTCCGAAACAGCATCCTTGAAGGTGAGTGCAGGAATGGTCAGTTCGCCGGTGGTTTTCGGTGCCAACTGGTAGGTCCAGGTGATTTCACCCACCATCTGACTGTTTACGGTGCGGATACTGTACTGCTGGTTCTGGGCCAGGATCTCAAAATCTGGTTCCACTTTCTCTATATCAGGCTTGGGCAGGCTCGACATGTCGAAGTCGAACAGGTTGCCGAGATTGATGTCTATCTCCATGCTGCCTTTTACGGTCAGGGTCAGAACCTCACCCTCATAGAGGCGGGTCCGGTCCGGCTCGACTGTCAGTTGCCGGGCCTGCGTATGGGGTTGTGCCTGGGCCGGCAGCCAGAGTGCCGTCAGAAGAAACAGACAGACGGCGGGAATCATCAGCCGTTTTACCATGGTGTATCGCCCTCATCGGATGGAGTCTGGCGTTGTTGATACTGCTGCAGAAATTTGCGCTGTAATAATCCGCCCGGATTGTCAGGGACGCGCCTGAGCCACTGCTCCTGGCTCTGGGTCAGCGGCGTTTCAGAGATAGGGGCGGGTGCCGGGGACTGGCCGGACGGGGTTTCCTGCTCCCCGGAAGCCTGCTCGGGATCTCCGCGCTCGCCCGCCTGCTGTTGATTCTGTTCAGCCGTCTGGCCGCCTTGCTGATTCTCCGTGTCGGAAGAAGACTCGTTGTTTTCCGGGTTCTGCTGCTGACTGTTCCCCTGACTTCCGGGATTCTCGCTTTCACTGTTTCCGTTCTGGTCCTGACGGTTTTGTTGCTGATTACTGCCGTCGCCCTGGGAGTCCCGGGAATCCTGTTGGTTGTTATCCTGATTGCCGTTCTGGTTCTGCTGTTTTTGATTCAGAAGTTCCTCGACAATTCTCCGGTTGTGAAGGGCGTCTTCCATGTCGGGCGCTGCGTTCAGCGCCGCATCATAGGCAGCCAGGGCCTCTTCCAGTTTTCCGGCACGGGCCAGGGCATTGCCCCGGTTGTAACTGGCACGGGGACCCTGATTGCGCGCAAACGCTTCGGCGGCGCTGTCGAACTTGCCGGAACGATAGAGCGCAGAGCCCCGCCATTCCGGGTCTTCAAGCTGGCGGGCGGCTGATTCCGGGTTGTCCTGAATCAAGGCGGGAGCTCGCTGATCTTCCCTCTGCCAGAGCTCTTCCCAGCTTATGGCGGCTGCCGGCTGCGGCCAGACCGGCAGCAGGATCAAAGCAAGCGCACTGAGAGCCCCCCGGCGCCACCCCATCAAAACCAGCGGCAGCGCGAGCCAGAGCAACCAGTAACCGTCATCCTGCCAGCGATTGACCGTCAGGCCGTCCTCGGAATCCTGCCAGTCGTCACTGTCCCGCGGGCTCAGGTCGAGCGCTTCAATATCGGTGTCGTCCAGGGTCAGCTCATGGCTCTGGCCGCCGCTGCTGCGGGCGAGTGCCGCCAGCGCTTCGGGTTCAGCACGACTGATGACAATGTCGCCGTTCTCCCGTATGAAACCGCGCCGGGCCAGGGGAATGGGGCCTCCGTTCTCGGTGCCGACGACCAGGGTATTGAGCGCGTATCCGGTGCCGGAAAGCGTGTCCCGGATGGAACCTTCGTAGTCGTCGTTGATGCTGTCCGTGATTAACAGGATGCGACCTTCGCCCGGTGCGCCTTGTTCCAGCAATGCCTTTGCGCGGGCAACGGCGAGATCGGCCCGGTTGCCTGTCGCCGGCATGATCACCGGGTCCAGCACGTTGAGCATGCCCTCAATCGTACTGCCATCATCGGTCAGCGGTGTTACCACGTGGGCATCGCCGGAAAAGACGAGCAGGCCGGTCAGGCTGCCTTCCCGAAGCTCGAGAATATCCCGGATTTTCCGTTTGGCCCGGGTCAGCCGATCAGGTTCCACGTCCGTTGCCAGCATGGACAGTGAAAGGTCCAGTGCGATCAGGAGGCTGTCGCCGGGTTGTTTCAGCGGTGTCGGTGCCTCCCGCCAGGCCGGTCCGGCCAGGGCCAGGGACAGAATGATCAGGGCCAAAGAGGCCGGAACCAGAGGTGACTTGTTCGACTGGCCCGAGCTACCGTTGTGACGAATCAGGGGCGAGAGCAGACGGGCCGGAATAAGCCGGGACCATCCGCTGTCGCCCATGCGGAGTTGCCGGAATGCAAGATACAGTATCGGTATCAGCAGGATTAACAGCAGCCAGAGCGGGCGCAGGAAATGGAAGTCAGCCCACATGCGTTTCCTCCTCCTTGCTCCGGCGGGTTTCAGCAACAAGTTCCCGCCCGTGGCGGACGAGGAACAGCGCCAGCCACAGAATGACCGCGAGCCCGGCAGGCCAGACATAGAGCTCGGTTACCGGCCGATAGAACTTGCCTTCAAGCTCGATCGGTTCCAGTCGATCAATGCTCTCGTAGATAAGCTCCAGCTCGGGCAGGCTGCGCGCCCGGAAATACTCCCCGCCGGTCTGCTGGGCCATGCGGGTTAGCAGGTTTTCGTCCAGATCCCTGGATGGGTTGACCCGGCGCGAACCCAGCAGCCCACGCTGGACCATGGACTCGGCGCCAATACCAATGGTGTACAGGCGAATGCTGGCGGCCGCGGCGATTTCGGTAGCTTTGTCTGGGGTGATTTCGCCCGCAGTATTGGCGCCATCAGTCAGCAGGACCACAACGCGCTGATCCTGGGGCCGGTTTCTCAGGCGTTTCGTTGCCAGGCCCACGGCGTCGCCAATGGCCGTGGCGCGCCCGGCCATGCCAAGGCCCGCCTCACGCATCAGGGTTCTGACCGTCTCCAGATCGAAGGTGAGCGGCGCCTGTACGTAGGGCTCGGTGCCGAACAGGATCAGACCTAACCGGTCACCCTGGCGGCGGGAGATAAAGTCATCAAGCACGCGCTTGACCGCCTGCAATCGATTAATACTCCGGCCCTGAAGGACCATATCCTGTTCATCCATGCTGGGGGAGATGTCGACGACCAGCATGAGATCCCGGCCGGAAACGGGCATCTGGACCTGCTCGCCCACATGCTGCGGCCGTGCCAGAGCAACCACCAGAAGCGTCCACATCAGGAACAGCAACAGTTGCTGCCAGAGCGGTACGGCATTGCCACGACGACTGACACCGGGCAGGTCCGACAGCCAGTGGCCAACCGGCAACACGGGCGCGTCGACCGATTGCGCTCCGGGCTTGCGCCATTTGAGAATCAGGGGCAAGAGCACCAGAACCAGAGCCCAGGGCCAGGCGAGATTCAGCATTTCTGACCTCCCAGCCACAAACGGGCGAACGCCAGGGCGTCGGCCGGCTTGGTTGAAACCTCAGGTCGCCAGGCACTGTGAACCAGCGCTTCGGCAACCGGTCTGGACGCAACCCGGTCCTTCGGGGCGGTCTTTAACAGGAATTCCACCCAGGCATCGCCGGTCAGCGCTTCCGGGTGCTGTTCCGGGTAGCGCTCGCGGGCGGCCTGCTTCAGCAGGGTGTTCAGTTGTGTGAACCACGCGGGGGTAGCGGCTGCTGATCGTTCCAGTCTGGCGAGTTCGGCCCGAGCGGAGCGGAACCACCGGTTTCTTTGTCTCCGCCGGAGAAACAGCCAGACCAGGGCAGCAAGCACAGCAATGAGCAAAACGGCCAGGATCCACCAACCTGGCGCCGGAGGCCAGAGGCCCCCTGTTTCAGGCAGGTGAATGTCCCGAAGCTGGCTGAGTGGATCCTGCGGGTTCATCCTATGCGGCCTCCGGGTCCCAGCAGCAATTTGAGGGTCGCTGCGGGGTCATTCGCCGTGGACACTTCTGCCATGGTAACGCCGGAGGTACGGAAACACTCTGCCAGCCGGTGTTCATGGTTGGTGACTTTCTCGTGCCAGGCCTTCTGGAACCGGAGGTTTCCGGCATCGAACCATACCGGTCCGTCCGGGCCGGCTATCGCAAAGCGTCCGCTTTTCGGCAGCTCTTTTTCCAATGGATCCACGACCCTCAGGGCGCTGACGCCGTTATGGCGGGCGAGCGCGCCGAGCAGGGTGCCCGTCTCCTCTGAGATATCCAGGAAATCGCTGATCACGAAAATCCGGCTACCGGTATGGGCCACCCTGCGAGCCTCGGTCAGTGCCATGTCCAGGCGGCTCTGGCCGGACGGCTCGTTTTGTTCCGGCCCTCGATTATCCCTTCTTTGCAGTTCATCGAGAGTATCCAGCAGTCGCAGCACTGATTTCTTCCGCCGCGCCGGGCGAAGCACTCTCAGGGCCTCGTCGTTAAAGACAATGCCACCTACCTGATCGCCCGACCAGAGTGCCAGCCAGGCCAGAATGGAGGCGATCTGTGCGCAACGAACCTGCTTGAAGGCGCCGGTACTGGCAAAAAACAGGCTTGGGCCGAGATCGCAAAGAAGAAGAACGGGCCGTTCCCGTTCCTCCTCATAAAGCTTGGTATGGGGCTCCTGACGCCGCGCCGTTACCCGCCAGTCGATGCTACGGATGTCGTCCCCGGGCTGGTACAACCGTACCTCGGCAAACGCCATGCCCCGGCCGCGTTGCGGCGAGCGCTGCAAGCCGGCCTGACGCGTCCGAACCGGGCGGGCAGAGGGCAGTTTCAGTGCCCGTGCGTCTGCCTGCAGGCGGATCAGATCCGGTAGGCCGATGTGCGTTATTGCGTCGGTGTTGCCCATGCCTGACGGCTCCCGTGTCTTGCTTCCGTCGATGGCTTCAGGCGCTCACCGGAACACGTTCGATCAGCCGTTCGATAACCGTGTCAGCGGTCATGCCTTCGGCCTCTGCTTCGAACGTTAGGAGGATGCGGTGTCGTAGCACATCGAAGGCCATGGCTCGGACATCGTCGGGTGTTACGTAATCCCGGCCGTCTAGCCAGGCCAACGCCCGGGCACAGCGGTCCAGGGCGATGGTGCCACGGGGGCTGGCGCCGAAGGCTGTCCAGCGGGCCAGTTCCGGGTCCAGTGCCGCCGGGTCGCGGGTTGCCAGCACCAGGGCCAACAAATATTGCTCTACGGGTTCCGCCATGTAGATGTTCGCGACTTCCGCGCGGGCATCAAACACCTGGTCTGGCGTCAGGCGAAGGTCCGTTTTCGGAAGGCCGTGACGATAATCGTTACGGGCCAGTTGCAGGATGGCCTTCTCCGCTTCCGCCGACGGGTAGTGGATAACCACATGCATCAGAAAGCGGTCCAGCTGGGCTTCGGGCAGCGGGTAGGTACCTTCCTGCTCGATGGGATTCTGGGTGGCCATCACCAGGAACAGCCGGTCCAGCGGAAACGTGCGCATCCCGACGCTGATCTGGCGTTCACCCATGGCCTCGAGAAGGGCAGACTGCACCTTGGCAGGCGCACGGTTGATTTCATCCGCAAGCACCAGGTTGTGGAAGATGGGGCCGCGCTGGAATTCGAACTGCCCGGTTTCCGGGCGGTAGATTTCACTGCCCGTAACGTCTGAGGGCAGCAGGTCTGGCGTAAACTGGATTCTGTGAAAGTCGCCTTCCAGATGGTCGGCAAGCGCCTTGATGGCCGTGGTTTTTGCCAGCCCCGGGGCGCCTTCTACAAGCAGGTGGCCGTCGGCAAGAAGCGCGATCAGCAGACGATCCACCAGTTTTTCCTGCCCGATTATCCGTTTGGCTAACTGTTCCCGTAACTCACCGAACGTATGCTGTAGCGACATTGGAAATGACTGCTCTCTGTATCTGAGGATTTTCCGGAGAAACCCGTATCGTGCGTAGGTAGTTGCCGAAGTTTTGGCGTCTGGCCGGCAAAAATCAAGGGTTTGACTATGCTTATGTGACGATACGCCGATTACGTTTATTTCACACTAACTGAGGTCGACCATGAATGCGCTGACAGTGGCCAGCAAGGATCAATTCTTTGAACAGTTGGCTGACGCTTTCGCTAAGAAGATTTCCAAAACCGAAGCCAAGAAAATCAGCGAATTTGCCAAGCAGCATTATGCTCATATTCCCCTTGAAGAGCTGGTCAGTCGACGATTTGCGGATACCTATGGCGCCGTTCTGGCCGCCTGGCAGTTTCTGCAGAAGCGGTCTGCCGAGGAAACTCCGGTTGCTGTTTTCAACCCCGACCTGGAGAGTGACGGTTGGCAATCGACCCACACCGTTGTTTTTATCCTGCATCCGAACATTCCGTTTCTGATCGATTCCCTGCGCATTGCGATCAACCACCGGGAGATCGGTACCCATTCTATCCAACACTCGATCCTGCAGGTGAACCGCGACCAGAATGGCAAACTCGAGAAGCTGCACACGTCTAAAAAGAAAGCCTCCGGTTCGGACTACGAGGCGTTCATTGTTCTCGAGATTGATCGGCACAGTAATCCCGAGGATCTCCGTGATCTGGAAGATACCCTGCAGAACGTGCTCCATGAGGTGCGGATCGCTGTCAGCGACTTCCCGGTAGTTACCGAGAAAGTGAACGAGATTCTTGGTGAGCTGGACAACACTACGGCGGGCATTAACGAGGAGCAGAAAGAAGAGGCCAGGGCGTTTCTGGAATGGCTCGCCCGGGACCATTTTACGTTCCTTGGCTACGATGAGTACGACTTTGCCAAGGACAAGAGTGGCATGGTGGTGCGTCGGGTAGAGAATTCCGAACTGGGTATCCTCCGGGTCAATAACGAGCGCCCGGACCGGGTTCGCCTGAACGAACTGCCGCAGCGCACGCGCCACGAGATGACCCGAAGCGATGATATTTTCATCTTCGCCAAATCGGCCCAGCGCTCGCGGGTGCACCGGCCCGCCTACCCGGACTACATCGCAGTCAAGAAATTCAACAGCAAAGGCGAGGTAGTCGGTGAGCGGCGGTTCCTGGGCCTTTACACTGCCCGCGTCTATAACGAGCGGCCGGACGAGATTCCCCTGCTGCGCCGTAAATTCCAGAGCGTGATGAAACGGTCCGGTTTTCTGCGTGACGACTACGCCGGTAAAGAACTCGAACAGATCCTGACAGTTTATCCCCGGGACGAACTGTTCCAGATCGAGCAGGATGAACTGCTCAAGGTGGCCAAAAGTATCCTGTACATCCAGGAGCGTCGCCGGATCGAATTGTTCCTGCGGGAAGACGTTTATGGGCAGTTCGTTACCTGTCTGGCGTTCTTTCCGAGGGACATCTACAACACCGAACTACGGCTGAAAGTCGAGCAGGTGCTGGTTGACCGGTTGGGAGCGGAAGACGTCGAGTTTGTCACCCACTTTTCCGAGTCGGTCCTTGCGCGGGTCCAGTTCACCATCCGGGTACCCCAGGTCGAGAACCGCCAACTGCCCACGGCGGAGATCCGGGAAAAGGTTATCGAGCTTGCCCAGTCCTGGCGTGATGGGTTGTCTGAAGCCCTGAGTGAGGCCTGGGGCGAAGAGCAGGGCAATGAGCTCTATCGCTTGTGGGCGGGCGGTTTTCCGGCCAGCTACACCGATATGTTCTCGCCCAGGCGAGCGGCGATCGACCTGGAGCATATCGCTTCATCGGCGAACAATCATGACCTTGCCATGAGCTTCTACCGGGCTCTGGAAGAAGACGAGAGCACGCTGCATTTCAAGCTTTTCTACCCGGACGAACCGTTGCCGCTTTCCGATGTGATGCCGATCTTCGACAACCTCGGCTTCCGGGTTATCGGCGAACATCCCTTCGAGGTCATCGACCGGCACAACAAAACGGTGTGGATTCACGACTTCACGCTCCAGGCTCACCAGGGGACTGTTGTCGATATTCATCGTATCCGTCCGATCTTTGAGGAGCTGTTCCGCCGGGTGTGGTACGGAGAAGCGGAAAACGACGCCTTCAACCGGATGCTGCTCTCTTCCTACATGAGCTGGCGGGAAATCGCGCTGTTGCGGACCTACGCCCGGTATATGCGCCAGATACGCTTTTCCAACAGTCAGACCTTTATCTCCAACACGCTGGTGAACCACGTTGAACTGACCCGCCTGTTGCTGGAATTTTTCGAAATACGTTTCAATCCGGAGCCTTACCAGAGCCCCGGGAAGAGCCAGGCGGCCCAGCAGAAACTGGAAATCGAATTCAATGCCGGCCTCGAAAATGTGGAGAACCTCAGTGAAGACCGGGTGCTTCGGCTCTACCTGGAATTGATCCAGGCGACACTGCGTACCAACTACTACCAGCATGGCGAGTCCGGTGGTCCCAAGCCCTACATCAGCGTGAAATTTGATCCATCCCGGATTCCGGACATGCCATTGCCCATGCCGATGTTCGAGATTTTCGTGTACTCGCCGCGCGTCGAAGGCGTACACCTGCGGGGTGGCAAGGTCGCCCGCGGCGGCTTGCGCTGGTCAGACCGGTTTGAGGATTACCGCACCGAGATTCTTGGGCTGGTCAAGGCTCAGCAGGTCAAGAATGCGGTTATCGTGCCGGTTGGCGCCAAAGGTGGCTTTGTGGCCAAGCGCCTGCCGGATCCGTCGGACAGGGAGGCTTTCCAGGCCGAGGGCATCGAAGCCTATAAGACATTTATCCGGGGGTTGCTGGATATCACCGACAATCTGGTGGATGCCGGCATTGCGCCGCCGGAACGGGTGATCCGTCATGACGACGACGACCATTACCTGGTTGTGGCGGCTGACAAGGGTACGGCAACCTTCTCGGACATCGCCAATGGTCTGGCCTCGGAATACGGTTTCTGGATGGGCGATGCCTTCGCCTCCGGCGGAAGTAATGGTTACGACCACAAGAAAATGGGCATCACGGCCCGGGGTGCCTGGGTCTCTGTAGAGCGGCATTTCCGGGAAATGGGCATCAACCCCGGGCTGGACGAGTTCACCGCCATCGGCATTGGCGACATGGGTGGTGATGTCTTCGGCAATGGCATGTTGTGCTCAGAGAAGACCAAGCTGGTCGCTGCTTTCAACCACGTGCATATCTTTGTCGACCCTTCACCGGATCCGGAGAAGAGCTACAAGGAACGGATGCGTCTGTTCGGACTTCCGCGATCCGCCTGGACCGATTACGACAGCAAGCTGATTTCCAAGGGAGGCGGGGTTTTCAGCCGGAATTCAAAATCTATCCCGGTCAGCCCGGAAATGAAGAAACTGCTGGGTATCAAATCGGATCGGGTGCCACCAAACATGCTGATCTCGCACATCCTCAAGGCCCAGGTCGACCTGCTCTGGGTCGGTGGCATTGGCACCTATGTGAAGGCCGCCAGTGAATCCCACAGTGATGTGGGCGACAAGGCCAACGACGGTCTGCGGATCAACGGTTCGGATCTTCGCTGCAAGGTGGTCGGTGAGGGCGGCAACCTTGGGCTTACCCAGCTCGGTCGCATTGAATTTGCGCTCAAGGGCGGACGCCTGAACACGGACTTTATCGACAACTCCGGCGGTGTGGATTGTTCTGACCACGAGGTCAACATGAAGATCCTGCTCAACCGGGCCGTTGCCATGGGTGATCTCACTAACAAGCAGCGCAACATCATGCTTGAGGAGATGACCGATGACGTCGCGGAGTTGGTGCTCAAGAACAACTACCGGCAGACCCAGGCCATCAGTATTGCCAGCGAGGATGCAGCGACCCGGCTGGAAGAGTATCGCCGGCTGATGAATACCTTTGAGAGCGAGGGCAAGCTCAACCGTGCCCTGGAGTTCCTGCCCGATGACGAGACCCTGTCCGAGCGCAAGCTGGACAAGAAAGGGCTGACCCGGCCGGAACTGTCGGTTCTCATTTCCTATGTGAAGGGCGACCTGAAGCAGACCTTGATCGACAGCACCCTGCCTGACGATCCCCTGCTGGCCGGTGAAATGTACAAGGTGTTTCCCAGGGATCTGACCCAGAAATTCTCGAAGGAGCTGGGAGAGCATCAGCTGCGGCGTGAAATCATCGCGACACAGATTGCCAATGACATGGTCAACCGCATGGGGATTACCTTTGTGGAGCGTTTGAACCAGTCTACGGGGGCCGATGCCGCCTCTATTGCTCTGGCCTGGATTATCGCCCGTGACGTGTTCCGCATTGATAACTGGTGGGACAGGATTGAAGCCCTGGATTTCCATGTCTCAGCCCAGCTACAGATGGAGCTGATGCAGGACCTGATGCGCCTGATGCGCCGTTCGGTGCGCTGGCTGTTACGCAACCGTCGGGCGGAGCTGAGCATTCAGCACCACATGGAGCGCTTTGCCGACAGCGTCTGGGCGATTACAGCGGGGCTGCCCGAGTATCTTGGTGATCAGGCGAAAACCACCTGGGAGAAACGGCATCAGGCTCTGGTGGATGCCGGGCTGCCATCAGAGCTGGCGTCCGTGGTTTCGGGTACCGGCCACCTGTACTCGTCTCTGGGTATCATCGAGGCCCACGAAGCCTCTGGCATGCCACTGAAGACGGTGGCCAATCTCTACTATGAGCTGGGTGACCGCCTGGATCTGAACTGGTTCGCGAGCGCCATTGCATCGCTGCAGCCCGGCTCACACTGGCAGGCCCTGGCCCGGGAAAGTTTCCGGGAAGATCTCGACTGGCAGCAGCGGGCGCTAACCACCGGTGTCTTGAAGCTGGCAGACAAGCCGGAAGACGTGCCGGCCTGCGTGGAGGCGTGGCTGTCCCGCCATCAGCAGATGATCGACCGCTGGAAATCCATGCTTTCCGAGCTCAAGGGTGTGCGGGAGCCGGAGTACGCCATGTTCTCTGTGGCCCTGCGTGAGTTGCTGGATCTGGCCCAGAGCACCATGCATCAGCCTCATGCGGAGGTGGAAGTGCAGACCAACTGAGTATTGCTTTGGGATGCGTATTCCCGTTCAATCGCCGGACGGGAATCATCAAACGGAGTGGGATAATGGGTCAGCTTGACCATCTTCTGGAAAAAAACCGGGCCTGGGCAGACGGTATCAAGGCCCAGGATCCGCAGTTTTTTACCCGCCTGTCGAATCAGCAGGCACCGGAATACCTGTGGATTGGTTGCGCAGACAGCCGCGTGCCCGCCAACCAGATCGTCGATCTTCTGCCGGGGGAGCTTTTTGTTCACCGGAACGTGGCCAACGTGGTTGTCCACACGGATTTTAACTGTCTGTCGGTACTGCAGTTCGCCATCGAAGTATTGAAGGTCAAACATGTCCTGGTGGTTGGCCACTATGGCTGTGGCGGCGTCAGGGCGGCATTGCTCAATGAAGGATTTGGACTGATCAGCAACTGGCTTCGACACGTTCAGGATGTCCGTGACCGGCATCAGCAAGTACTCGATGCCCTGCCGGGCGTTCAGGATCGGGTCGACCGTCTGTGCGAACTCAACGTGGTTGAGCAGGTGGGGCATGTTTGCCAGAACAGCATTGTTCAGGAAGCCTGGCGGCGGGGTCAGCCGCTCACGGTTCATGGCTTTGTCTACGATGTCTCGGATGGGGTTCTGCGGGATATGGGGTTGTCGGTAGCCTGCGAGGAAGATCGTGAGCGGGTACGGCAGAACAGCATCGATGAGCTGGTTCAGAGGCCGGTACGCTCTGGACGCCAGAAAATCATGCAGTGAAGAATGTAAAATTGCGTCAAAAATTCGTGAAGGGCGTCACTTCCTGACCCTCGGCGTCATCACAGTTGGTCACCTCCTGCTTTGCTAGAGTAGATACTGCAGTAAGCGAGGAGTGTGACCATGAAAGAATTGATGCAAAAAGCCCTGACAGTTCTGAACCAGAGGAAAGATGCCACGGCCAGCGCGGAGTCACGGGGTCGGGGGCGGAAATCGTCTGATGCCGGTCAGGCTGAGGACTGGGGTATGTCACCGGAGGACGCCCTGAGGGTTGGAACGGTTGCCCGTTACAAGTGATTGAAGATTTGATGGTATTTCCTCTCTGAAGGCCCTCCGGTCTCCGTCTTTCAAGGGAGACGCGAGGGCTCATTCCGGTTAGCATATCCCGTCTTTGAACTACCCACTCGGGATAAGCCCATCAATGTCATTGCCCAATTCCCATGAAGTCCTGTTGCGAAACCGCCACCTTGTGCAGGGGAGGCTGGCCCTTTTGGGCGTATCCGCTGGTGAGCTGCTGACGGATTTGCCCGCTGGCGGTATGGCAATGAGTGAGCATGCCGGTGTGTGTGCCTCACTCAGCGGGCGCGACGGCTGGCAGATCTGTTTTGGCTACGACGATCCTGCTCTGGCTGCCGATACCTTTGACACACTCGTGGTTTTTCTTCCCAAGGCCCGGGCGGAGCTTGACCTGCGTCTTGCCCTGGCACGCTGGCTGGCAGCACCCCGCGCTCGACTGGTGCTGGTAGGTGAGAAGAAAGAAGGCATTGCCGGGGCCGTGAAACAACTCAAGGCCGTGGCGCCGCAGGCTACCAAGACCGATAGCGCCCGGCATTGCCAGGTCTGGTGTGCTGAGAATATCGAACCTCTTCCAGAATTCTCGCTTCGGGAGTGGATGACCTGGACCGGGATTGACTGCCAGTCGGTTCATCTGGATGTTGCCGGACTGCCCGGTATTTTCAGTCTTGGTGAGCTGGACGACGGTACCCGCTTGCTGATGGAAACGCTGGACAGGGCGCCTCTGCGGTCTGGCCCGGTTCTGGATTTTGCCTGTGGTGCGGGTGTCCTCGGTGCCTGGCTCCATCGCTGGCAAGAGCGGCAGGACCTTCCCCGGCTGACGATCGACGGGATTGATGTTCAGTCCCAGGCCGTTATCTGTGCAAGGGCCACCTATGAGCGCAATGGCGTTTCCGGGCGGATCATGGCTTCGGACGGCCTTCCGGGCATCGAGGGTTCATGGCCCGTTATTCTCAGTAATCCACCCTTTCACTCTGGTGTCAGAACAGACCTGTCGATGACTGAGCGTTTTCTTCGGGAGGTAGTGCGCCATCTGGCGCCGGGTGGTGAGGTGCGCCTGGTGGCGAACAGTTTTCTGCCCTACGAGCCATTGATGAAGCGCTGTATCGGCCCGGTTGAACGATTGCGGGAGAATCAGCGTTTTACCGTTTATCGCGCTTTTCGACGTTCCTGAACGAAAAAAGCCCCTGGGGTGAGGGGCAAGAGGTTCGCGTCCAGAACAACGGAGCCAACCGGAAAAGGGATGTTCAGCGTGAACACCTTCCACGTTAGGGTTAATTTCTAGAATAAACAGCCTAGAATGGCGCTTTTGTGACAAAAGGCCTCCAGCATGCCCGAAATGACAACCGCCCAACTTGATTTCTCCGGAGGCTCACTGATTCTTGCCCGGCCAGGCACTGGTGATCCGACGCTGAGGGCATGGGATGCGGCGGACGAGCTTCTGCTTGAGGAAGCCATTTGCGCGGCGGCAGCCCTGGGTGAGCCCCGTGTTCTGGTGGTGGATGATCAGTTCGGGGCTCTTTCACTGGGGCTGGCAGCGCTCTCTCCGACCGTGGTGGCCGACAGTGCTGTGTTGCCCGCTGCCCTGGCACATAATGCTTCTTTGAATCCGGAAGTCACGCCACCTGAATCTGTTTTCAGCTGGATTAATGCGCCCGAGGGCCCGTTTGACCTGGTGGTATTGAGAATACCCCGCCAGGCCGACTATCTGGCCTGGTTGCTGCGCTGGCTCAATCGCGTGATGGCGGATTCCGGCGTGTTGCTGGCAGGCGGCATGATCAAGCATCTACCGGCAAGAAGCGTTGATGTGTTCGCCGAAGCTGTACGGACAGAGCAGGTGCTGCCGGCGCGAAAGAAAGCGCGGGTGATTCGATGTAACAGGGGCGCTGCGACTCTCGCGGATTGGTCAGCGACCTGGAAAGGTTACCGATTGGGCGACCGAAAAGGTGATGTGGGCATAGAGGCATTGCCGGCGGTGTTTGCCCGGGAAAAGCTGGATATCGGCACCCGCCTGATGTTGCCACATGTGGTCAACGAGGTGTCGACGGCCAGGGCTGGCGATTCGGCGCTTGATCTGGCCTGCGGTAACGGCGTACTGGGCTTGGCGGCGCTGTCGGAGCGACGGGGTCTGCAGTTGGTTTTCAGCGATGTTTCAAGCCAGGCTGTGCTCAGTGCCCGTCGTAATGTTGAAAAAGCCTTTCCGGATGCCAAAGCCGCTTTTTCCCATCGCGACGGTGTTGAGTCCGATCTGGGAGCCTTTGATCTGATACTACTGAACCCGCCGTTCCACGAGGGTGGTGTGGTCGGTGATCACATCGCACTTCGGTTATTCGAGCAGGCGTCGCAACACCTGAGGCCGGGCGGTCGCCTGCTCCTGGTAGGAAATCGACACCTTGGCTATCACCGAAGCCTGCGCCGGTACTTTTCGTCAGTGCAGCAGCTGGACGCCAGCCCCAAGTTCGTGGTGTTTCGGGCTGGCAACCGCTGAATAACCTGTCAGATTACAATGTTGGCGCCGGGCGGTCATACCCGAGCCGGGCCAGGGTATCCACGATGGTCTGGGTCTGGCTGTCTATTTCAATATTCACCCGCTGGCCCTCTTCACAGGACCCAAAGGTTGTGGCCCGCAGCGTCTCCGGGATCAGATGGATGTTGAACCGGTTGCCCCGTACCTCGCCAATAGTCAGGCTGGCGCCATTGATGGCGATGTAGCCTTTGGGGAAGATGTAGCGGGCCCATTCCTCGGGCACCTCAAACCATAGCGTGACGTTGTTTTCCGTACGCCGTATTTCGACAATGTTGGCCGCCGTATGTATATGGCCAGAAAGCAGGTGGCCACCAATTTCATCCCCAATGCGGGCGGCGCGCTCGAAATTCACCTGGTCCCCGGTAGTCAGCTCACCCAGCGTGGTAAGTCTCAGGGTTTCCTGCATGGCATCGAAATAGAGCACGCTGTCTTCCTGGCGTGTGACGGTCAGGCAGGTTCCGTTGATTGCCACCGAGGCGCCGATGGAAACGCCATCTGCCTTTTCTGCGGGGAGGCGAATGGCAAAAGTGCTGAGCCCGGGCTCTGCGGTGACGTCTTCAATGGTTGCAATGCCCTGGACAATGCCTGTGAACATAAGCCTGACCTCATTCAATGTGGTATGGGGCGCCTTTCCGGCAGGTGCGCCAAGGATAGCGAGCGGGCTGACTGATGCCAAGGCCCGACTGATGTCGGTATACCGGGGTAAACATTCAAGTATCCTGCATCATGGTCGATACCCTTCATAACCCCTGAATGCGGACAATCTGCCATGGCTGAAAATCAGAGTAAGGCCGCCACCCGGGCAAACAGTCCGGCGCAGGCCCCCGTGCTGCGCCCTGGTCGGGCGGCCGATCCTGTGCCCGCACCCGTGGAGGCGGGAAGCCAGCCTTCTGAGCCGGCTGCAGGTGCGGATGCCGCAAAAGGCGCGGAAACGCTGCCCGTTGATCAGGCGCCGGATACCGCAACCGGGTCCGAAGAAGCCTCGGGCGGTGATCAGCATCGGGACGCTGGTAGCAGCAAGCCCGAGAGGATTCTGGCGGAATCCCGGCAACGCAAACTCCGGTTGATGCTTCGTCAATGCGACCGGGTGCTGCTGATGGACTTTGAGCTGCTGGCGATGAACGGTTGGCCGGACAACTTTACGATGGCCGAGGCGCGTCGGGGCCGAGACCTCTGGTTATTCAGTGCCTTGATTGCGGCAGCCATCTTTCTGAGTGGGCTGACCGGGTTTGTGCCAGCCTGGATTGCAGGCGGCGGTTTCGGTGCGTTTGTGATCATCCTGCTGCTCGGGATTCCGGCGGTGCGCCGAATCTACACAACAAAACCTTCCTATCTTGATCTGCTTATGACCCGGCAGCGGATGCTCCGCGAGGCAAGGCAGCACGTTGCCCACCTGGAGGGCTCTGATGGCCTTATCTGGCAATGTGCCAGGATGTCGGATTTTAACCCTGCGCTGAAGAACACGCGTTTTGGCCACCTGTTGCGACTGTCGGAGAACCGGGTCCTGGCACGCCAGTTGACTCGCCGGGAGCACGTGCGCCTTTACCTGATTTACCTGCTGGAGGCAGAGAAGGCGTACAGCCGCGTTCAGAAAGCCTTTTTCGAGGGTAATCAGGAAGCGATTGATCAGGGGTGGGAAGAAGTCGCCGCAGAGCCTGAGCCGAGAACTTGACACAGATGCGCTTCAAACGTATGTTTCAAACAGACGTTTGCTAGAGGCATTGATAACAAAATGGCGCAGTCTGATACCGTTGACCGGATTCTCGATGCAGCCGAAGAGCTGTTCGCCGACCGGGGTTTTTCGGAAACCTCGCTCCGAATGATTACCAGTAAGGCTAAAGTAAATCTGGCCGCTGTCAATTACCACTTTGGTTCAAAGAACGCACTGATTCATGCGGTGTTTGCGCGCTTTCTGACACCGTTTTCCGCCACACTGGAAAACGCGTTCGATGAGCTGGAAGAGCGGTGCAGCGGTAAGCCTCCAACCTTGAATCAGACGCTCTGGGCGCTTACCGAGAGTGCGGTGCGTATGCCCCAGCGTAACGAAAAGGGTATCTCGATCTTCATGCGCCTGCTTGGGCTTGCCTATACCCAGTCACAGGGCCATCTGCGCAAGTTCCTTGAGCAAGAGTACAGCGAGCCCTTCAGCCGGTTCATGCGCCTGCTCAAGGAAGCAACGCCTCAGCTTTCCTCGGTGGATCGCTACTGGCGTATCCAGTTCATGCTGGGGGCAACGGCGTTTACCATGTCCAGCAGCGATGCGCTTCGCGATATTCTTCAGAACAAGTTGGGCGTGGAAACCACCGTCCAGGAAATTGCTGCCCGCCTGGTGCCTTTCCTGGCAGCCGGCATGCAGGCCGAAGACGCCATGCTGATCCCGCCAGCTGGCAGCAAGGTCTCGGTTGCCTGAATTCCTCTCTCTCGGTTAGGCTTCCCTCTTAACCTCCAAGGGAGCCTGGCCGGTTTTGACGCACCCCGCATCTGTTCGAATCGATATTGACCTGACCCTTCAGCGCCTGCAGCTGAAAAGCGAAGGCGGAGAGATTGTTGCCACCTATCCGGTTTCCACCGGCCTGAACGGGCCGGGAGAGAGCGATGGCAGTGGCTGCACTCCGCGTGGTGAGCACTATGTCCGGGCCAGTATTGGCGCCGGTCTTCCTGTTGGGGCAGTATTCCGTGCCCGGCGCCCCACCGGCGAAACCTACAGCGTGGATCTCGCCCGGCTTCATCCCGAACGCGACTGGATACTGAGCCGGATTCTCTGGCTATGCGGTCGCGAGTGGGGCAAAAACAGGGGCCCGGGTGTCGATACTTTCCGCCGCTTCATATACATTCACGGCACACCGGACAGCGAGCCCATGGGCGTGCCGTTGTCCCATGGCTGCGTGCGGATGCGCAACGCAGACATTATTGATCTGTTTGATCGCGTCAGGCCGGGAACGGCCGTTTCTATTCGATAAAACTGTCTAGACCAGAGGAATCCGATGATCGGGGATGTTATGGCCATGGTGAATGGCTGGATCGAGAATTTCGGGCTGCTGTCTGAAGCCTGGCGTGTCGGAATTGTTGTCTTTGCGCTGGTTTTTGGAACGGCCACGGTCGCCTACATTGCCAGCCATATAATTGCGGCTCTTGAGCGCAAATTCAGCCAGACCAAAAACCTGTTCGACGATGCCTTGCTGCATGCGGCTCGCAAGCCGGTGGTCGCCTTTGTCTGGCTGCAGGGGGTCTATTGGGCTGCCGAAGTGGCTCACAAATACTCGGAAGCGGAGATCTTCAAGGCCAATGAGTCGGTGCTGCAGATTGGTTTCATCTTCGTACTGGTCTGGGCGATTCTGCGATTGATCAAAGAAGCGGAGGGGATTCTCGTATCTCCTCTGAAAATGAAACAGCCCATGGACTACACCACCGTCAACGCGGTGAGCAAACTGTCCCGGGCCGTTGTCCTCATTACGGCCGTGCTCATTGCCATGCAGTCCATGGGCTACAGCATTTCGGGGGTACTGGCCTTCGGCGGCGTGGGCGGTATTGCGGTTGGTTTTGCCGCCAAGGACCTGCTGGCGAACTTTTTCGGCGGTTTTATCATCCACCTGGATCGACCCTTCAAGGTCGGGGACTGGGTGCGATCGCCCGATCGGAACATCGAGGGTACGGTTGAGCATATCGGCTGGCGTCTGACGACCATCCGTACCTTCGATAAGCGTCCTCTTTACGTGCCGAATGCGGCGTTTACCACCATTGCGGTAGAAAACCCCTCGCGCATGAGCAATCGTCGGATCTACGAGACCATTGGCATCCGCTATGCGGATGTCGCACAGATGGCAACGATCGTTGACGATATCAGAGCCATGCTTCAGCAGCATGAGGATATCGAGAGCGATGAGACCCTGATTGTGAATTTCCTGGCCTTCAATGCCTCGTCACTGGACATCATGGTGTATTGCTTTACCAAGACAACCCAGTGGGTTCCATTCCACGAAGTGAAACAGGATGTGCTGCTGAAGATCAGCGATATTATTGAAGGCTACGGAGCTGAGGTCGCCTTCCCGACCCGGACTCTGCACTTGCCCGAAGGGGTTCGGCTGTCCGGATCGCAATCGGACGACTCGGCAGATAAGCGTGGGGAAGCCTCCTCCGGGAAAAGTGCGCAGAAATCGCAGAATCGCCAGACCACCGGAGATGTAGAAGATTCAGGAGAGTCAGAATGACGTCACCGGAGAAAATGCACCCTGTCGGGATTATCGGGGGTACAGGCCTGACCACATTGTCTGGCCTGGAAATCACCGGCGAGAATAAAGCCGGAACGCCCTGGGGCATGCCTTCAGCGCCCTTGGTAGAGGGGCGCTTGGGTGATCAGCCGGTGATGTTCCTGTCGCGCCATGGTAACCCACACCGTATTCCACCCCATCAGGTGAATTACCGGGCGAACCTCAAGGCCCTTTACGATGCCGGTGTGCGAACGGTCGTTGGTGTCAACGCCGTGGGCGGTATTCATGCAGATATGGGACCTGCCCATGTGGTTATTCCCGACCAGATTATTGACTACACATGGGGGCGTGCCAGCACCTTTTTCGGGGGCAGTCTGGACTCGGTGACCCACATTGATTTCACCTGGCCCTACGACGAGAGCGCGCGGCAGATCCTGATTGATGCCGCCGGAGCAGAAAACGTCCCGTTTTCCGGTTTCGGAGTGTATGGCGCAACCCAGGGCCCGAGGCTGGAAACCGCGGCTGAAATCATCCGGATGGAGCGGGACGGCTGCGACCTGGTAGGAATGACCGGTATGCCGGAAGCCGCGCTGGCGGCGGAACTTGGAATGCGTTACGTCTGTCTGGGTTTGGTGGTGAACTGGGCGGCTGGAAAATCCGACCATATCATCACCATGGAAGAAATTGAGGCGGCCATCGAGCAGGGAATGTCCGGGGTCAAGCGGATCCTCGAAGTCTCGATGGCTGGCCTTGGGGTGCTTACTCCGTTGCCTCAATCTTCTTGAAAAACACCAGCACGCCGATCGTGGGGGAATCGAGGAAGTGGATTTCCTCACTGCGCATCCGGCGGGTTTCCCGAATCCAGGTCAACAATTCCAGGGGCGCGGGTTCAGCCAGAACAGGTAGTTGCTGACCGGCTGTTTCTCCGGTTGCTGCTGACATTGGGGCGGAGTCACTTGCTCCGGATGCGTCCGGAGCGGGGGGTGTTTCTTCAGAGAGCTCGGTCGCAGCCTCTACAGGCGGCTCCGATGTCTCTTCTGCCAGTTGCCAGTGGTTCAGATGCACATTGACGTGCAAATAGCGTTGCCGGTCGATGGTGATGTGTCCCTCAACCTCCCGGGTGCGAGCCTCATTCAGCCAGTCACCTGCTTCAACCCGCAAGGGTGTCCCCTCGTAATCTGGTGGAAACGCCTCGTACCAACCGGCAGCCACAAGCACACGGTAACGGCCACTGCGTTCGAGTCTGGCGGCGGCACTGGCAAGATGGAGATCCTTTCGGGGCGCCAATTCCAGTGTGGTTTCCGTGGTGCCATTCTCCAGCGATGACCAGAGAACCTCTTCGGTCTCAAGGGGCGGCTCTACCGAGCGATCAGACATCCGTTCGTTCACAGCTTCCGGCTCTACGATCCGCTCAAGAATGACAAACTCCGCCCGGTAGTAGTCATCCGGAACCGGCGTGCCGGGCTCAAGAGGCAAGGTTGCCCTGTCAGGCTGCTGTGCGGCGCCTGTTAGAGAAAAGCTCAGAAGCAGAGCTGCCAGGATGGCCCGGGTCGGGTATCGGCACCAGCGAATTCCATCAATTTGCAAGGGTCGTACTCCACTTGTTGGTCGGCCGTTCATGAGCCGGACGCGTCATTTTTTGCTGGCTCCAGCTCGCCAAGCATCCGGGAAATGCCGTCGAGTTTACCACCGGTTGTGGCATCCTTCAGCCGAAAACGGAAGCTGTTGGCGCCTTCGAGCCGGTACTGGTCAGGTGCGGATTGCACTTTTTTAACCAGAACCAGCGGATCCACCGGTGTCGAGCTGCCAAACTCGATCCGCGCCCACTCCTTGCCGGCATCGACTTTCACGATGCCCAGGGCTTCTGCACGCAATCGAAGCTCGGTCTGGCGGATCAGGTTTTTGGCCGGATCCGGTAATAATCCGAACCGATCGATCATTTCAACCTGAAGTTCTTTTAATGCTTCCGGGCTGTCCACGCTGGCAATCCGTTTGTAGAGCATCAGGCGGTTATGGACATCCGGCAGATAATCCTCGGGGATCAGAGCCGGGATTCTCAGGTTCATTTCGGTGCCGTGGCTAAGTGGCAGGTCGGCATTCGGGGTTCGGCCCTCGCGAATGGCCTTGACGGCCTCGTCCAGCAGCTGCATGTAAAGGGTGAAGCCGATGCTTTCGATCTGCCCGCTCTGTTCTTCCCCCAATAACTCCCCGGCACCGCGGATTTCCAGGTCGTGAGTGGCCAGCATGAAGCCGGCACCCAGGTCCTGCGCCTCCGAAATCGCATCCAGACGCTTTTTGGCGTCCGCCGTGATGGATTTCGGCGGTGGCGTGAGCAGGTAGGCATAGGCCTGGTGGTGCGAACGGCCGACCCGGCCCCGAAGCTGATGCAGTTGCGCCAGGCCGAACTTGTCTGCCCGCTCGATAATAATGGTGTTGGCGCTGGGAACGTCGATGCCGGTCTCAATGATGGTTGTGCACACCAGCACGTTGAAGCGTTTGTGGTAGAAGTCGGACATGATCTTTTCCAGATCACGCTCTCTCATCTGCCCGTGGGCGACGCCCACCCGCGCTTCCGGAATCAGCGAACGTAGATCCTCTGCCGTCTTCTCGATGGTGGCCACGTCGTTGTGGAGGAAGTAGACCTGACCGCCCCGGAGAATCTCCCGCAGTATGGCTTCCTTGACCATGGCGTTGTCTTTCTGGCGCACAAAAGTTTTCACCGAGAGCCGCCGGGCCGGAGGAGTGGCGATAATCGAGAGATCCCGCAGATGCCCCATGGCCATGTTCAGCGTCCGCGGAATCGGGGTGGCGGTCAGGTTGAGCATGTCCACTTCGGCCCGCAGTGCTTTCAGTCTTTCCTTCTGCTGAACGCCAAAGCGATGCTCTTCGTCGATGATAACCAGGCCAAGATTCTTGAATTTGATGTCGCCCTGTAGCAGTTTGTGGGTGCCGATGACGATGTCGGCCCGGCCGTTCTCCACCGCCTCCAACGCCTTGCTGGTCTGGCCAGCCGTGCGGAACCGGCTGAGCAGCTCGACCTGCACAGGGGTATCCGAGAAACGGTCCCGGAAGGATTCATAATGCTGCTGGGCGAGCAGGGTAGTGGGGACCAGAACCGCCACCTGCTTGCCCGACCAAGTAGCCAGGAACGCCGCGCGCATGGCAACCTCGGTTTTCCCGAAACCGACATCGCCACACACCAGGCGATCCATGGGCTGCTCGCTGGTCATGTCCTCGAACACCGACTGGATAGCAACCTGCTGGTCTGGTGTCTCCTCGAACGGAAAG
The DNA here is from genome assembly GCF_056857715.1 of Marinobacter sp. L-13. Classification (NCBI taxonomy): domain Bacteria; kingdom Pseudomonadati; phylum Pseudomonadota; class Gammaproteobacteria; order Pseudomonadales; family Marinobacteraceae; genus Marinobacter; species Marinobacter sp. L-13. The sequence continues at coordinate 3,756 of NZ_JBSXNQ010000055.1, read as the reverse complement.
CCGGCAGCAAAGGCACGATAGGCTTCCTTGGGATCCTCGAAGCTGAAGCCTTTGCGCGCCTCCCGGCGGGCGTACACATCCAGCAGCTCGGCGGCAGTGTCCCGGATCTTCTCAAGGGCTTTCTGTTTCGCTGTGCTCCAGCGGTCCGTCCCGAGTTTGTGCAGCGGCGCGTGTTCGGTGTCATTGCCGGCATAGCGGGAAATCAGGTGCAGGCTGGAGACCGGAACATACAGCTTTGAGCCCCCGGCGTACTCAAGCATCAGGAATTCGCTCGCTTCGCCCTCTACGGTGATGGTCTCCAGGCCCAGGTAACGGCCAACACCGTGGTCGATATGAACCACCGGCGCACCAATCCGCAATTCGGACAGATCCCGGAAGCCGGCATCGTCCGTTTCCGTAGGCTTCTCGCGGCGCCGCCGCTGTAGTACCCGCTCGCCGAACAGGGCGGTCTCGGTGATCAGGGCAACGGAATGCTCGGGCAGAACCAGGCCTTGCTCCATCGGGGCAATGGTGATGGCGACCGAGCTTTCCTTATCGTCGAGAAAAGCCTGCCAGCCGGACAGGGTTTTCAATTCAACACCCTGTTCGCCAAGATTCTCCATCAGCGCCTCGCGCCGACCGGACGATTCGGCGCATATCAGCACGTGGCCGTCGAACTCTCCCAGAAACCGCTTGAGGCGACCGGCAGGGTCTGCGGCCCGACCGTCCATGGCGATATCCGGCAAGGTTGTCGTGGGGCAGTTAACTGATCCCGCGGCATCCTTTGTCTCCGCGGAGACGGTTACCCTCGGGAAGGCCTTCAGTTGTCCGAACAGCTCTTCCTGCTGCAGGAAGAGGAGCTTGGGCGGCAGAATCGGCCGCAGGCGATCGTGACGACGATCTTCGTACCGGTTGCGGGTTTCACTGTCAAAGTGGCTGACCGCATCGTTCAGTCCGTCCGCAGTAAAAACGTGAGTGGCGCCTGGCAGATAGTCAAACAGGGTTGCCGTCTCGTCGAAGAACAGCGGCAGGTAGTACTCAATGCCCGGCGGGGTAATGCCGTGAGTCACGTCCTGGTAGATGGGGGTGTCTTTGTCGGCATCCGGGAACTGCTCGAACCAGCGGCTGCGGAATCCGGAGCGCGCCTCTTTGTGCCAGGGGAATTCAAAGGCGGGCAGCAGTTCGATGCGTTCGATCCGGTCGATTGAGCGCTGAGTCTCGGGGTCGAAAGTCCGGAGCGTTTCGATCTCATCATCGAATAGGTCAATCCGATAGGGCTGGCTGGCGCCCATGGGGAAAATGTCCAGTATGGCGCCCCGGACCGCGTATTCGCCGTGCTCGTAGACGTTCTCGGCATGCCGGTAGCCTGCCGCCTCAAGCTGCATTCGCCAGCTCTTGATATCCAGGGGCTGTCCCACTTCCAGAAGCAGGGTGTTGCCCTGGAGGTAATTTACTGGCGGCAGCCTGTGCATCAGCGTGCGTGCAGGAACCACGAGAACCCCATGGCTGGTTGCGGGCAGGCGGTGCAGGGTCCGGATTCGCCGGGAAATAATGTCCTGGTGGGGCGAAAACAGATCGTAGGGCAGGGTTTCCCAGTCGGGCAGCGACAGCAGTTCCAGCCCGTCGTCGCTGACCGCCGGGCCGTCTTCTTCCGGGGGTAGCCCCAGGAAGAAGCGCATGGCCTGCTCAAGCCGGATGGCATCGGCGGTGCTGCGGGTAATGACCAGGGTCAGACCCTTGTGCGCGCGCGCACTTTCGCAGATGGCCAGCGCCTCACTGCTGCCGTGCAGTTGACCCCATGTTCGGTGATCGGCCGGCCGAGACGGAAATTCGGGGGCAATCAGGGGGAGGGGTGACGGGCGTGTGCTGGCACCTTGGCTCATGGGCGGTCAGGTTCTCCTGCTGTGGATGTCCGGGAGCGGTGAGGCGCGTATTCTAACGCTCGCGCCCCTCACTGTCATGGCGCCGGCGCCATGGTCGGCGTTTGCGTTATTAGCCGGCGCGACCTATACGAAGGTCATGGCCCGCCGTATTTGCGGTCGACCGGATTAAATTGGATAATGTGCGCCCCAATTTCCAAGTGCCAATTGCAGAGGTCCAAGCGTGAGTCACGAACAGATCAATCAGCACCTGTCCAACTGGACAGAAAGAGAATCCACCGCGGAAGCCATGATTCCGCTGATCGGCCGCCTCTACCGCAAAAACAATGTGGTTACTTCTGTATACGGCCGCGCCATCATCAACCAGTCGGTTATCGATATCATCCGTGCCCACCGATTTGTGCGCCAGGTTGAAGACAGCGAGCTTTCTGTTCACGACACCCTGCCGATCCTCCAGGCCATGGACAAACTTGAACTCGGTCGTGCCCACGTGGATATCGGCAAGCTGGCGGTCAAGTTCAAAGAGGAAGGCGGCGACCTGACCGAATTCCTGAAGCGTGAAATCGGCCCGGTTGTGGGGCAGTACGCTGCCCAGTCCGAGGAAGATGCCAACAATGACACCAAAGACGTCGTTCTGTACGGTTTTGGCCGGATTGGTCGTCTGCTGGCTCGTATCCTGATCGAGAAGGCCGGGGGTGGCAACAACCTGCGTCTGCGTGCGATTGTGGTTCGCCAGGGCGGTGCGGAAAATGATCTCGAGAAGCGCGCCAGTCTGCTTCGCCGTGATTCCGTGCACGGTCCGTTCGATGGCACCATTACCGTTGATGAGAAGGAATCCGCCCTGATTGCCAACGGCAACTATATCAAGGTTATCTACTCTGATGGGCCGGACAAGGTGGATTACACGGATTACGGCATCAACAACGCCATCGTGATCGACAACACCGGTAAGTGGCGTGATGAAGCCGGTCTTGGCCTGCACCTGAAATCAAAAGGCGTCAGCCGCGTTATCCTGACGGCGCCGGGTAAGGGCGATATCAAGAACATCGTTTATGGTATCAACAACGACTGGATTACTGACGAAGACAGGATCCTGTCAGCCGCCTCCTGTACCACCAATGCCATCACACCGGTATTGAAGGCGATTGAAGACGAATACGGCATCGAAGATGGTCACGTGGAGACGGTGCACTCCTACACCAACGACCAGAACCTGATCGATAACTACCACAAGGGCAGCCGCCGCGGGCGCAGCGCCGCCCTGAACATGGTAATTACCGAGACGGGGGCCGCCAAGGCTGTCTCCAAGGCGCTGCCGGTTCTGAAGGGCAAGCTGACCGGTAATGCGATCCGGGTGCCAACGCCGAACGTGTCCATGGCGATCCTGAATCTCAACCTCAAGAAAGACGTTGATGTGGAAGGTGTTAACGAATACCTGCGGGATATGGCGCTGCACTCGGAGCTGCAGAAGCAGATCGACTTCGTGAACTCTCCGGAAGTGGTTTCCACCGACTTTGTCGGTTCCCGCCATGCCGGCATCGTTGATGCCCAGGCAACCATCACCAGTGGCAAGCGTCTGATCCTGTATGTTTGGTACGACAACGAGTTCGGCTACAGCGCGCAGGTGATTCGTGTGGTCAACCAGATGGCCGGCGTAAATTACCCGATCTTCCCCAAACGTGCGAGAGACTGAGCGAATCGCGCCGATCTGGTGAAGTAATGGTGTTCAGAACCCCGATAGCGATTGCTGTCGGGGTTTTTTGTTGTGCGCCAGGCATGGCGCGTAGCGCCTTGACGGGCGCTGTTCCGGTACAGGTGGTGCTGGCCGGATGACTTGGGGGTGCAAGTCCCCTGTGGACCCGGCAAGGGGAACCACTAGCCGGACGGCAAGGGTGTC
>NZ_JBSXNQ010000054.1:0-7414 GCF_056857715.1 Marinobacter sp. L-13 | reverse complement strand
CAGATCCGAGTGGTCATGGTCGAAGTTGGCGATTATTTAGCCAGTTTCCGGCATTCAGGCACAACTCCCCCTTTCCCCCATTGGTATCGGGCCGGGGGAGCCCGATTATCTACTGGGGCACCAAGCGCTGAACCAGTGCTGAGAGATCGTTCTTGTGTGGATAGCTATCACTCATCAACACCCGTATTCGGCGGGTGTTGCGGATGATGACTGCGCCAACCTTGATCAGCTTCAAGCGCAAGGTGCCGGCACTCATACGTTCGAAGGGCGTGTTTTTCAGATGCACCCGCAAACGCTCGAACAGGGTGTAGGCGAAGCCGGATAAGATCAGCCGCCACTGGTTGGTCCACCAGTGTGTGCTGGAGGTGCGACCGGCAAACAGATCCAGTTGTTGATCCTTGATCCGGTTCTCCATATCACCCCGTGCGCAATACTGTTCGTAGTAGAGCTTGAATCCGTCATCGTAGCGGGAGCTGATAACGAACCGGGGGTTCGGGCCTTGAGGGCCATATTCCAGGCGCGCAACCACCCAGCGTGGCTTATGCCAGCTTCGGGCTTTGTAGCGGAAGCGGAAGGTGCTGGCGAGCTTATGGCCATGAGCCTCGTAGTAGGTCCGGACTTTGTCCATGGCTGGGGCGGCAAGCGCCTCCAGCCGCTGGTTGCGGGCCATGCCTACGATGTAATCCACCTGGTTGCGATCGCACCAGGCCAGCAGTCGGGGCTTGCTGAAGTGGGAGTCGCCCCGGAACACGATCCGGGTCTGTGGCCAATACTCGCGAATAAATCGCACCAGCAGCGCCAGAATGGCCCAGCTGTGCCGGGCATCACCTCGATTGCTGGTGCGCAGATAGCTCACCAGCAAGTGCCTACCGCAGAAGACGTAAAGCGGGAAGTAGCAGTGATGGTCGTAATACCGGTTAAAGAACTTACCCGGCTGGTCGCCGTGCACCGGAATATCGGTGCCGTCAAAATCCAGCACGATTTCCTTGGGCGGCTTCTCATGCTGCTCGATAAAGTGGTGCCAGAGCAACTCATGCGCTTTGACAATGGTTTGCCGATCCATCGCCTGCTCCATTCGACAAAGCGTGGACTTGCCGGCCAGAGTCGAGGCATTCCCCGTGGCGGTTTGTAGTGCCTGATCAAAGCGAAGCGCTTCATGATCATTCAGATCTTCGTAGCCGCTGGCCACGCCGTAGACGCGCTGCCGGATCATGGTGTTGAGCCCATGACGAATCATGCGGGCATCCCGCTGGTCGGTCAGCGTCTCGGCCAGTCGCTGGGTTAGCCGGTGTTGTTTATCGACTTCGCGCAGTAACAACACACCGGCATCCGAGGTGATATGGCCTCCGGAGAAATCGGCTTCAATCTGGCGGCGGGAGAGTGGCGAGAAGGTCAGTTTTTGAGGTACCATTTTGGATAGCGGCTTTTAGTGTGGGTTTTTGTGTAGGAACTTGAATTCTAACACTTTAAGCCGCTTCTTCCTTCCTCATGCTACCTTCTTCATGAGAAATCCGGGCTAGGGAACTGGATGCCCGTGAGGCCCAAGAACACATCACACAGGGATATCATGTAGAAAATCAGTAGAGGAGGCAATAACGCGTCAGCTCGCATTGCGCTTGCAATAAGCCCCATGTACTCCATGTCGATTGGTGTCGCGTATTGTCAACCTGACGCACACACCGGGCAGAAGCGACAAGCAGTGAATTCGGTGCAGAATATATCATCTACGCCTACTTGAACGGATAAAGACAAAAACACTGGAGAAAGAAGTTGGCTTGGAAATTTCAGTTGCAGCTTGCGAGCAAAACAATCGCCAGCACGGTGTTGGGCGGGCTGACCGGAATGGATCGGTTATGGCACCGCCGCGAAGCCAGCATGATAGCCTACGCGGCAGCAGCGTTGTGTGCCTGCGGCTTTGCGTTTGTCTCGCAGCATATTCCAGGTACCGATCCCAGTCGCGTTTTGGTTTCAACAAAAGATAGGATGTGCAACCATGGAAAAAACACTTCGCCTTGACCTCCCGCTCCTCCTTCCCGACACGCCGGATGCGCATGGGGCTTGTGCACAGCGGCTAGCCGAGAGCCTGGAAACTCGTGAAGGTGTCTCTATCGCCCACGTTCGCAATACAGAAAGCGGTGGGGGCATGGAGCTATGTATTCATTACGACCCCGCATTGCTTTCGCTTGAACGAGTCCGCGAAGTCGCCAAGGCGTTCGGGGCAGAGATTACCTCTCAGTTCGGGCACCTCGTGTGGCAGGTTGAAGGTATTCCGGATCAACGTCGGGCAAGAGCGGTCAGCGCACAGCTGCGCAGTCTCCCGGGGGTTGTAGAGGCCGAGGCCAATGCCAAGGGGCCGCTGCGGATTGAATTTGATCGAAGGCAAACTGATGAAAACACTCTGCGCAATGCCCTTCAGAACATGAGACTGTCGCTGGTACAAGACGAATCCAGACCGCATGAGCCGACTGGAGAAGCACACGATCATGAGCATGGCGGCATATTTGGTGCGCAAACGGAACTTATTTTTGTGGCCTTGTGCGGTGCGCTGTTGCTGATTGGCTGGCTTTTGCCGAAGTTCGTGGCGACGCCGCCATGGGCACCCCTGTTCGTCCTCGTGCCCGCCTATTTCTTCGGCGGCTACTACGCCCTGCGCGAGGCTATTGACAGTGTGCGCACTGGCCGGTTCGAGATTGATTTTCTGATGCTGGTGGCGGCGGCGGGCGCGGCAGCGCTTGGTGAATGGGCCGAGGGCGCATTGTTGCTGCTCCTCTTCAGTCTTGGCCATGCGCTGGAAGGCTATGCCATGGGTCGCGCCAAGCGGGCCATCGAAGCGCTTGGCGCCCTGGCGCCCAAAACCGCCACCGTGCGCCGGGATGCCAAGGTCGAAGAGATCGCCGTCGATGCTTTGCGGGTCGGTGACATCGTGCTGGTGAAGCCGAACGAGCGTCTGGCCGCGGACGGGTTCGTCATCAAGGGTGAAAGCAGCGTCAATCAAGCACCGATCACAGGCGAGAGCGTGCCGGTGGACAAATCACCCGTCGGGGATGCGACCGTTGCCGCGGAAAAACCCGACCTCGTGGATGCCGAAAACCGTGTCTTTGCCGGTACGATCAACGGCGGCAGTGCGTTGGAAATTCAAGTCACGCGCACATCGGCGGATTCGACCCTCGCCCGCGTCGTCAAGATGGTGAACGAGGCCGAAACCAACCAATCGCCCACCCAGCGCCTGACCGACCGGTTCGAACGCATCTTTGTACCGGCGGTTCTGGTTCTTGCCGTTGCGCTTTTGTTTGCGGGCTTCGTCGTCGACGAACCTTTCAGCGACACCTTCTATCGCGCCATGGCTGTACTGGTAGCGGCAAGCCCCTGTGCGCTTGCGATCGCGACGCCAAGCGCGGTTCTCAGCGGGGTCGCACGCGCCGCCCGTGGCGGTGTTCTGATCAAAGGCGGTGCCCCGCTCGAAAATCTGGGGCGGCTGACGGCCATCGCCTTCGACAAGACCGGCACACTGACAGAAGGCAAGCCGAAGCTCGTCGATGTGGTGACGGCCGATGACGTAGCGGAAGAGGAGCTTCTGCGGGTGGCGGTTGGGGTCGAGATGTTGAGCGACCATCCCCTCGCCGCTGCCGTTGTCAGGGGTGGACGCGAACGCCTGGGCGATACGCCTGCCGCCGAGTCATTGAACCTGCGCAGCATTACGGGCCGCGGGGTCGTGGCAGACGTCGAGGGCGAGACAACCTACATCGGTAAGGATGACCTGTTCGCGGAGATTGGCGGCCCTGCCATTCCTCCTTCTCTGAAGATCCAAATAGAAGCATTGGAAGCGAACGGCCGCACCACGATGGTTGTTCGCCAAGGCGACCGATATCTTGGCGTGATTGGGCTGATGGATACGCCGCGCGAAGCGGCACCGGCGGTGATAGAGACGCTGCGCACGATCGGCATTCGCCGGATGATCATGATCTCTGGCGACAATCAGCAGGTCGCGGACGCTGTCGCGCGGGCTGTCGGCCTTGACGAGGCACGCGGTGATCTGATGCCCGATGATAAGGTGGAGACGATCAAAAAACTGCGCGCAGAGGCTAAAGTAGCGATGGTTGGCGACGGCGTCAACGACGCTCCCGCGATGGCGAACGCCACAGTCGGCATTGCCATGGGCGCGGCGGGCTCGGATGTCGCGCTGGAAACCGCCGATGTGGCTCTGATGGCGGATAACCTGAACCATTTGCCCTTCGCCGTGGCGTTGAGCCGGTCGACGAGCTCAATCATTCGACAGAACCTGTGGTTCAGCCTGGGCGTTGTTGCCTTGCTGGTTCCCGCGACGATTCTCGGTCTTGGGATTGGACCTGCGGTGGCGGTTCACGAAGGGTCGACTATTGTCGTCGTGTTCAACGCACTGCGCTTGCTCGCATTTCGTTTTGCTCCACCTGTTACACCCGTGGGTAGGGTATCCAATGCGGAAATGTCGGTGTAATCAACCAGACAACAGGAAGCCGTTGCAGGAAGCTCCCAATGAAGTGGATCGAACAAACTCTCGGACCACTCTTCCTGGATGGGGATACAAGGCGTGTTCATTTGTTCGAGCTTCTGCTTGACGTGAATGACGGATTGAAAAAGGCAGGTAATAACACACAATTTACAGGTCATTGGTGCTGGATCATCGGCTGCGCAAACTCCGACGACCGCGCTAGCGGCCTTACATACATGTGTGAAGATTATTATCACAGAATAAGGGGCGGTGTTATCCCGCTCTCTTCCAGAGCCCAACGGGCGCGCCATATATCTGAACGCCGCTCAAGCACCAGATAGTTGCGTTCCGCAATATAGCGCGACTTCTGACCGGGGATACATGGGATTCGGATCGGACACGCCTTGAGCGGCGATTCACCAAATTGTGCAAGGGCCCCCAGAATTCGTGCCCACACCCTTGGCGGGGCGCGATGCGCAATGCCCGAGGCAACCAGCTGGTGTAACCAGCGACCGGCGCCGAGCTTCATCGTGGCACGCGTCGCCAGGTGGATTTCCCCCGAAAGCACCGTGACATCATGGCCGTTGGCAAGCGCCATGTCCCGGATCACCCGAAGCATATCGCACCATTCGTCACGGTGAGCGCGGCTTTGCCACTGATCGCGCAGATCGTCCTCGTATTTCTGCATTTTGGGGATGGCGACCATCAGAGCCTCAAGCACCGACAGGCGTGGACCCAGCAACGGCACGCTGGACATCAGGAACGTGTGACCCTGCACCGGGGTCGAGGCCTCAGCTCGAATCATCTTCCAGCCGCCGTCCCCCATTACCTCGTGGCGCGTACGCTCCGACCTCATATCAGGTGCAAGGAGGCGCAGACCGGCTGTGCGAACACTCCAGCCCAGATGCAGCCCGGCAGGATCGTGGAACCGTTCAGGCAGATCACCATCTACTGCGGCATGCTGAAAGGTCAAAAAACTCTCGCGGGCAACATCAAACAGGATTTGGCCGACCGGTGTGTCGGTCTTCGACCCCGGTAGCGATCCCCAGCCATCGCAAATATCGTGGTCGTCCCACTGCATGAGAGACGGCACGCGCGCGGCGATCCAGACAAATTCCGGCGCACGATAAAGCGCCACGTAGCGCTCCAGGAAGCGTTCGCGCAAATAATGGCGCAAATCGGCAAGATCGGCGCGCGAAGGATCCTTGGGGATATGTTCGGGCCAGTCCTCGCTCAGGGGGTGACCCTCGGTGACTTGGTCAGCATAGACCTGATCGCCACCGTGCAGCAGCAGGGAAAACGGCGCGTTCCGGTGATCTTCTGTCAGGCGTGCCCACATCGCATTGCGCTCGGACCCTTCGCGCTCCAGATCGCCGATTTGCTCGCCGTTGCAGGACACATAGGCGATCCGTATATCGCCTCGAAAATCACTTGCCAAGGAGTAACTTTGGCCGTTCCAGGCATAACAGGACGAGCGGTTTGCGGGCAGGTCGAAGCGTGCTCGCCAAACGGTCATATGATCGTATTCCGCGAGGATTTCCGCTGTATGTACGCCGTGGACCGTTTCGATTGGCTCCGGGCACTCGCCATTGTCCGCAATGAAAAGGACAGAGAGCCGTAACACATATTTCTCGACATGGTCGAGAAAGAGAAGCGGTCCGGTCATGACCGGAGGTTCGGATGTCATGCGCAAGGTGGTTCCGATCAGTCTTCGGGCACTACTGTCGCCGTTGTCCTCGTCGCAGGACAGCGGGTATTGCAATCAGCGCGATCAGCCCTGCAACCCAAACCAGCAGAACGACCGTCTTGACAAGAAAATGAATCGATCCACCCGCCCAGCCGAGCAGCCCCTCAATATTGGCCGCATCACGTAAAGCCGTGGCTTCCTCCCCAAGGCCAAACCACTTCGCAAGCCCCGCTCCGGTATCGGCCAGTGGCCCGGCTGCACCGGAGATCCAGGAGAGGACCGGATCGACCAGCCACCAAGCGCCGAGCGAAAGCGCAGACCATATGACCAGCCCGGCCACGATGACCGAGGTCGGAATATTCAGCACCGGCAGGGCTCTGCGTTCGCGATAGCCGGAATGGTCATCGCCCTCATAATACCCACCCATGTCGCGATACCGTCTGTGTTTGGGTCGCCGGAAAAGATGATGTCCCATGATTTGCTTCCTCTAAGGGTGACGTTCACCTCCGCCAACACAACGTATCGCATCCTTGACCACCAGATGACCGCGGTGCGCGTCAAGGCCCCAGGTCAAAGTCCAGACGTAAGGATCCTGCGCCGCGGTGACACCAGGCAGGCCCATGTCCACCCGAGTTGCGCCGCCTGAACAAACCTGTCTAATCAAAAATTTCCGACAACCAGGACTTGCGGCGATACCCATGTTTGCCATGGCCTCCATGCTTGCCGTAACCGCCGTGCTTGTCATAGCCTCGGGGTTCTGGCTCGCGACGTGGTGGCGGCGCCAGTTCTACGGCACTACGCTCGATGATCTTGTCCAGCTCCCCCCGGTCCAGCCACACGCCCCGGCATTTGGGGCAATAATCAATTTCCACACCTTGTCGATCGGCCATCGTCAGATCAACACTCTCGCATACTGGACATTTCATGAGCTTCTCCTTTAGGTCAATCATCAGGGAAATCATAGTAGCACCATACTCACACCCCTTCACACTTGGGGCAACTAATCAAAATATTCTCCAGCATGTTATCGGCACCAACCATGATTAATTGGTGTGCCCAGAAGCCCCCTGCCCCCATTGAGCAGGTGATCTATTATCTGTTGTGAATCAAGGGGCAGTCTAGGAGTCTGCGCGGCAGAAGCTACATTCTGGCACAATAGATCAAAATTCTTCAGCAACAGGATGACTGATGGGAACCACTTTCCGCCCGTATTCGCCTGGCCAGGAACTGCTTCTTCCCCCGAGCCTGAACGAGTGGCT
>NZ_JBSXNQ010000053.1:0-159080 GCF_056857715.1 Marinobacter sp. L-13 | reverse complement strand
GGTAACAACTCAAGCTGATGCGCTAACGCTCGTATCTGGCGAGCCCAATACTGCGAGCTCCCACACCGCTCAAGAGCGACTGTGGAAGGCTCCAAACGCACCAGGTGCTCCAGCAACTGCTTGCGGCGGACTTTCCGCTTCCACCCGCTGTGACCTTTAGGTGCCAGCCCAAAAAGCACAAACCTCTTCTTTGCGAGACGAATGCCAACCGTTGTAACCTTACTCATGGTCTCCTCCCACTCGTTTCTGATAGGAAAATTCTCCTTCCCTATCCTGGCGCATTGCGACGCCGATTAGGAGGGGAGGAGACCATCTCATCGACCTACCTGTGTTGGCGGTTTGCACGGAGTATGGGTGGTCAGCGGGGAGAAGGTTTCCAAAACTGTGCGGAGCCAGGGATGGCGGAGCCCAAGCGTCACAGGGATGTGCCGTAAGGAGCGTGTTATGGAAACCTTCTCCGCGCTGACCACTGGCACCAAATCAAGCCGGCTTGGAAGCCCCAATTATCCTGGTGCGTTGGGGCCGGAAGCCTGCCGTGGCCAGTAGCGCTAGCACCGCCGTCACACCGGCGGTAATCCCGTAAGCCATCGGATTCCACTCCAGGTACAGCGAGAAGCGGATCGCCTCGACCGCGTGGGTGAACGGATTGAACTGGCAGATCCAGTACAGCCAGGGGCTGGCCTCGTTCATGCGCCAGAGCGGATAGAGCGCCGAGGACATGAAGAACATCGGGAAAATGACAAAGTTCATCACCCCGGCGAAGTTCTCCAGCTGTTTGATCCAGGTGGCGATCAGCAGGCCCAGAGCGCCAAGCATCAGACTGGTCAGAATCAGCGCTGGCAACACCGCGAGGTAACCCCATAGCGGTGGCTCCACATCCACCAGCAGTGCCAGCAGCAGGAACACATACACCTGGCCAATGGACACCACGCCCATGGCCAGCAGTTTGGTGACCAGCAGGAACGGCCGGGGCAGGGGGCTCATCAGAAGCACCCGCATGCTGCCCAGCTCCCGGTCGTACACCATGGACAGGGCACCCTGCATGCTGTTGAAGAGGATGATCATGCCGCACAGCCCCGGGGCGATGTAGGTCTCGTAGGTGATGTAGGTTTCGTAGGGCGGGATGATGGAAATACCCAGCACTGCCCGGAACCCGGCGGCGAACACCACCAGCCAGAGCAGTGGCCGCACCAGGGCGCTGGCGAAGCGGGTGCGCTGCTGCCAGAACCGCAGCCACTCCCGGGTCTGGATGCCCACAAAACAGTGCCAGTAGTGTGCTGCCTTCATATCAGCCGGCTCCGGTCAGGGAATGGAAAGTTTCGGCCAGATCCCGGGTGCCTTCGGCTTCGCAGATGGCCTGGCCATTGCCGTCGGCCAGCAACTGGCCCTGGTGCAGGATCAGCACCCGGTCGTCAGTGCGAACTTCTTCGATCAGGTGGGTGGCCCAGAGTACGGTCAGGCCGTCTTCTTCGCACAGGGTACGCACGTGCTCGTTGAGCGCTTTTCGGCTTGCAACGTCCAAACCCACCGTGGGTTCGTCGAGTAACAGCAGCGAGGGTTCATGCAACAGGGCTCGGGCAATTTCCACGCGCCGGCGGTGACCGCCGTTGAGCTGGCGGACGGCATCGTTGGCCCGGTCCAGCAAGTTGAAGCGTTCCAGTTCCCGGTCACCGCGGGTGCGGGCTTCTTTGCGGGACAGCCCGTGTAACGCCGCGTGGTATTGCAGGTTCTGGCGAACGGTCAGGTCCAGATCCAGGGCATTCTGCTGGAACACCACGCCAATCTTGCGCATGGCCTCCGCCGGCTGCTTTTTCAGTGATTGGCCACCCAACAGAATATCACCCTGCTGCAGGGCCAGCAGCCGGGTGAGCAAACCAAAAAGGGTGGATTTACCCGCCCCGTTTGGCCCGAGCAGGGCGTGAAAACGGCCAGAGGTCAGCACAAAGCTGACCTCCCGGAGCACCGGCTTGTCGCCGTAACGAAAGCTGAGGTTGCTCGCTTCGATGGTCATGACGTCGGATCGATGACCACACCCCAGGGGTAGCGGCCCACCTTGATGGATTTAATGACCTTCATGTCCTCCAGATTGATCACGGACACGTCCCCGGAAACGCCATTGGTGGTGTACAGATGCGTCTCGTCCTTGTCGAGATCCAGCTGCCAGACGCGTGCACCCACCAGCAGGTAATCCAGAACCTCATAGGTTTTTGCGTCGACTACCGCCACATGATTTGAGGGGCCAAGCGCCACAAACGCGTACTTGCCGTCAGACGTCAGCTCAATACCTACCGGTTGGACCCGATCCTGATTCACACCGGGCACCTTGAAGGACATCTCGTGGATCTGCTCCAGGTTTTCGACATCGATGATGTGCACGGTGCCGCCAATTTCCGCGGAGGCCCAGGCAGTCTTGCTGTCCTTGCTGAACTCCACGTGGCGCGGACGCTGGCCCACTACGATGTTCTTCTCGATCTCGAAGGTCTCGGTGTTGATCCAGTGCAGCATGCTGGTGGTTTCGGAGGTGTTCACGGCCCACTTGCCATTCGGGCTCACCGCCATGCCCTCCGGCTCGATACCTACGTCAATCTGGGCGAGCACCTCTTTGCTGTCGACATCCACCACGGTCACGATGGCGTCGTCCTCGTTGGCGATGTACAGGTGCTTGTTATTCGGATGCAGCGCGAATTGTTCCGGATCTTCACCGGAAGGCAGGGTGTCGACAATCTTGCGGGTAGCCAGATCCAGCACCTGAACCGTGTCATCGTCGCTGGCGCAGATGTAGAGCTTGGTATAGTCCTTGGAGAGCAGAATGCCCCGGGGCCGCTGGCCGACGTCGATGGTTTCAATCACTTTCTGCGTTTCGGTATCGATTACCGACAGGGTGTTGTCCTTCTCGTTGGACACATAGGCCACGCTGGCCAGGGTCGGTGTCGACAGACCAATCATCGTGGCCAGGGCAGCGCGCTTGATCAGGGTTTTCATGGTATCGCTCCTTTTTGTTGTAACCGGTAAGGCGGTATCGGTTTAGCCGTTGATCCGGCACTCGCTTTCTGGCCGGTCGAAACCGAGGGTGTCCATCTGGCTGTTGGGGTGGAGAAAGCCTTCGAAGGGTGCGCGCGCCACCAGTCCCCGGGGATGAACCAGCGGAATCGGTTGTCTCAGCTGGCCATTCCAGTCGCGGAAAGTGAGCTTACGGCCCTTGAACGCAGCCAGTTGGAACTTGTCACTGAACAGGTAATTCCGGATCTCGGCGGGACTGGCGGAGTTCAGGTCGGTGATGGCGGTACCGATGGAGCGAACGGCTGTCCAGGCGGCGTAGTCCTCGCTGTTCATGTCCCTGCCTGCCAGCTCGCGAAAACGATTCTGGAGCTGGGCAGCCCCCCAGCTCTCCACTACCCGGTGCCAGGTAACGGGTGACATGCCCTGTGTACCCACCACCGGTCGCGGCAGCCAGGTATTGAAGGGCACGTACTCGCCAAAATCCCCGCGTACATCAGCAACCACCACAGCGTCGTAATCGCTGGCCTGGGTGAATAGCGGCAGCTCCTTCGAGGCGGTTCGGCGCAGGTCGGCGTCAAAGGTCCAGGGCTTGTCTTCGACGATCTCCAGCCCGAAGCGCTTCGCTGAACGGTGGAAGGCATCGGCCCAGCCTTTGTCGGCTTCGGTTGGCCCGGTAATCAGGAACACCTCATCCCAGCGTCGCTGGTTCAGCCACTGGCCGAGGGCATCGGTGAGCATCGAATAGCTGGGCATTGTGTGCAGCAGGTTCACGTGGCACTGGCCGGTGCGCAGGGCGTCGTCTTTGGCGCCGGCATTGAAGATCAGGGTGTTGTCGCCTGCTTTTTCCGTGAGGGTTTTCAGGGTCGAGGCCGGCGCGTTCACCACGAACAGGTCGAGACCGCTTTCGCGCATGGTCTCAAAGGCCGCGATAGCCGCTTCTTCGGTATCGGCAACGTCACTCTGGAGTGAGTAGGTCTGGCCCAGAAATTTACCGGTGGTGCTGTTGTCGTTCATGGCCAGTTCGGCACCCCGAAGGCCGGCATCGTCCGGCTCCGGGATCACGTTGGAAAGTACCGGTCCCTGGTCCGGAATCCACTGTAGATAGCCAATCCGCACGTCCAGGGATTCCGCCTGCAGCGGGCATGCTGCTGCCATGGTGATTAATGAAGTGGCCGCTGTCCGGGACAGAAAAGACATGGGGTTCTCCGGTTTGTTGTTGTGCTTCCAGCTTATGGAAGGGGGAGAAGCCCGGAAATATTCAGAAAGTAGGAATCAGGCAGTACCAAAGGATGAGATTTCCGCTCGGGGACCAAAAATCTACTACCAAGGAACTAAGCCAAAACCCCCAAAGTGGCATTCGGATTGGACATGGGGATTCCTAGACTGGTGGTCAGCAAGTTGGCAACTGACAAATCCAATAGCCAACCACGGGGAATCCAATAACAGAGGTAAGACCAATGGCAATGTCCTTTTCACTCAAAACCATCGTGGCTTCGGCCATGTTTGGCCTGGCCGGCTTCGCTATTGCCCACGGCAATGTCACACCACAGGAAGTGGATACGGGCAACCTGCCGGAGCTGGGTGACGACGTGCGCATCGAAAACCCCTTCCGTGAAGGCAGTGAGTTCGGCGAGTTCAACGCCCAGGCCATCAAAATTGGCGAGAGTGCCTATGCCGGCAACTGTGCCGCCTGCCATGGCATCCGGGCGATGTCTGGGGGCCTGACGCCTGACCTGCGGGAACTGACCGAATGGGACGACGAGTATTTTATCAATCGTGTTCGCAATGGGACGGATCGGGGCATGCCTTCCTGGAAGAAGAGCATGGATCAGAATGCCATGTGGGCAATCCGCTCCTATGTGGAATCCCTGCCCAAGCCGGAGTGATGAACTCGGCCCCTGTCAAAACGAGCGCCTGAATTCGGGTCGGCCATCTGCCGGCCCTTCGTCGTTGGGAGAAAAGGTGGGAGAAAACAATGAAAAGTCTACTTCGAATACTTGCCCTGTTGCTGTTCGCCCAGGTGGTCATGGCCCAGGAGGTTAACGACGGAAACGAACTGCTCAACCGGCCTGCGGAGCGCACCTACGACATCATTCTGGATTCCGGCTATCTGAAAGTCGGCGTCTACGAGGATTTTCCACCGTATTCCTACCAGATTGATGGTGAACCACGAGGCATCGACATCGAACTCGGGCGACGGATTGCCGAGGAAATGGGCGTTGAGTTCAAGGTGCACTGGATCATCCCCGACGAGAATCTCGGAGACGACTTGCGTAATAACGTCTGGAAAGGGCACTACCTGGCCAAACAGCGGCTTGCTGATGTGATGCTTCGGGTGCCCTACGACAAGACCTACGCCTACATGCAGGATTCCACCGGCGAATACATCAACGAACAGGTCGTTCTGTTCGGCCCGTATCAGCAGGAAACCTGGCAGATTGCCTACAACCCCGAAAAGCTTGATGCCGTCGAAACCGTGGCGGTTTTTCAATACAACCGTATTGGCGTCGAGATAGATACCTTGCCTGATTTTTATCTGACCTCCGCGTTCGGCGGTCGCATGCGGGAACAGGTTCGCCATTACACCAACGTGGCGGACGCGTTCGAGGCCATGCGCAAGGGTGAGGTAAGTGCCGTGATGGGTATGCGCTCGGAGATCGATCACGAACTGGCCAAATCCGAGAACGCCATGTTCGAAGCCGCTGGAAACGGGTTTCCGGGTATCGGCAAACAGGTATGGGATGTGGGTATGGCGATCAAACACACCCATCGCCAGCTGGGCTATGCCCTTGAAGCCATCATCGACAGGCTGGTGAAGACCGGCGAGATGAACGAGCTGATGGCCAGCCAGAAACTCCGATACAGCGTGCCGGGTTATTACCGGGAATTTCTGGATGAGCAGGCTATCGCCAGGGCTGAAGGGGATCTCTGAGGGTTTGCCCCGAACGCCGGGGCCGGAAGATCCGGTGTAGTCGTACTACCAAGTGATGAGAAAACCTGTTCCGGCGAGCAATTGTTGGTTTTGCCCCCGAGGCGAAGAATCGTATCAGAGGCGGGAAAAGTTCCCGGTTCGGCCTGAAACGAACTCAAGAGAACTGAAAACAAGAGACTTGGAGAGCGCAACCATGAGAACCAACAAGTTCGGGATTCGCATTGCGGCCAGCGCCCTGGCCATGGCTGTTTCCTACGGGGCCCATGCGGTAACCGACGAAGACATCATCAACGATCACAAGACCCCTGAAGACATTGTCAGCTATGGCATGGGTACCCAGGGACAGCGCTACAGCATCCTGGAAGATCTGAACACCAGCAACGTTCAGTATCTGCAGCCGGCCTGGGCTTTCTCCTTCGGCAGCGAAAAAATGCGCGGCCAGGAATCCCAGCCGCTGATCAAGGACGGCGTCATGTACGTGACCGCCTCCTACTCCCGCATCTATGCCATCGATGCCAGGACCGGCGAAGAAATCTGGCAGTACGATGCCCGTCTGCCCGATGGCATCATGCCCTGCTGTGACGTGGTGAACCGCGGTGCCGCCATCTACGGCGACAAGGTGATCTTCGGTACCCTGGACGCCAAACTGGTTGCCCTGAACAAGGACACCGGCAAGCCGATGTGGATCAAGAAGGTGGCCGATTACCAGGCCGGTTATGCAATCACCGCCGCGCCCATGGTCATCAAGGGCAAGGTCATTACCGGCGTTTCCGGTGGTGAATTCGGTATTGTCGGCAAGGTGGAAGCCTACGATGCCAATACCGGTGATCTGGTATGGACCCGTCCGACGGTAGAAGGCCATATGGGCTATGTCTACAAGGATGGCAAAAAGATCGAAAACGGCATTTCCGGTGGCAAGGCAGGCGTGACCTGGCCCGGCGAAATGTGGAAGAACGGCGGCGCGGCTACCTGGCTGGGCGGCACCTACGATCCGGACACCGATTCCCTGTTCTTTGGTACCGGTAACCCGGCGCCCTGGAACTCGCACCTGCGCCCCGGCGACAACCTGTTCTCCTCAAGCCGACTGGCGATTGATCCGGACGACGGCAGCATCAAGTGGCACTTCCAGACCACCCCGAACGATGGCTGGGACTATGATGGTGTTAACGAACTGATCTCCTTCAACTACGAAGAGAACGGTAAAACCGTGAAAGCAGCGGCCACCGCCGACCGTAACGGGTTCTTCTACGTACTGAACCGCGAGAACGGTGACTTTATTCGTGGCTTCCCGTTCGTGGACAAGATCACCTGGGCAGAGGGCCTGGATCCGAAGACCGGCCGTCCGATTTACACCGAGGGCGGACGCCCGGGCAATCCTGCCGATATGGAAGGTGGCAAGGGTGAAATGGTTCTGGCTCAGCCAGCCTTCCTCGGCGGCAAGAACTGGATGCCCATGGCCTTCAGCCAGCAGACCGGTCTGTTCTACGTGCCCTCGAACGAGTGGTCCATGGATATCTGGAACGAGCCTGTGTCCTACAAGAAGGGCGCTGCGTTCCTGGGTGCAGGGTTCACCATCAAGCCGGCCAACGATGACTACATCGGCGTACTTCGGGCCATGGATCCGAAAACCGGTGAGGAAGTCTGGCGTTACGAGAACACCGCACCGCTGTGGGGTGGCGTGATGACAACGGCCGGTGGTCTGGTGTTCACCGGTACGCCCGAGGGCCATCTGAAGGCGTTTGATGCCAAGACCGGCGAAGAGCTCTACCGCTTCAACACCGGTTCCGGTGTCGTGGGCACGCCCATCACCTGGACCATGGATGGCGAGCAGTACGTCTCTGTGGCGTCCGGCTGGGGTGGCGCGGTTCCGCTCTGGGGTGGCGAAGTGGCCAAGGTAGTGAAGGACTTCAACCAGGGCGGTATGGTCTGGACCTTCAAGCTGCCGAAGGATCGGGTTGCCAGCAACTGATCCAAGCGAAAGTGAAAAAAAAGGTCGCCCTGGGGCGACCTTTTTTATTGAGCTGTCCGTTAGATCAGGCGGCCTGATTACGGGTTGTCTCGCTGACCGACTGATGAATGTCCTCGAACAGTTTTCGATCCGTCTGGCCTATCGGCAAGTCGTAGGTGATGGTGGCACCGAATGCCTGTGGGTCATGGGGATCGTTGCGCACCTTGTCGAACACCAGCAGTCGGGTGCCCAGGTAAAAACCTTCCTTCAGATCGTGGGTTACCATGAAAATGGTGGTGCCGGTTTCCTGCCAGAGTTTCAGCAGCAGGTCGTGCATGTCACCGCGAATACCCGGGTCCAATGCGCCGAAGGGCTCATCCAGCAGCAGAACCCGTGGGCGCATGATCAGCGACTGGGCAATGGCGAGTCGCTGCTGCATGCCGCCCGACAGTTCATGGGGCCATTTGTTGGCCGATGGGCTCAGGCCCACCGACTCCAGCATGTCGTCCACTTTCTCGAGAGCTACCTTGCGGGCGCCGCCGAACAGCTTGCCCAGCCAGGGTTTCTGTTCCAGCTCCAGACCCATCAGCACGTTCTGGCGCACCGTCAGATGTGGGAACACCGAGTAGCGCTGGAATACGATACCCCGGTTCCGGTCCGGCTCGCCGGGGAAGGCCTCGCCCTCCAGTAGCAGCTCGCCGCGGGTCTGGGTTTCCTGGCCCAAAAGCATTTTCAGGAAGGTGGACTTGCCACACCCGGAGGCGCCCACGAGGGTGCAGAACTCGCCCTGTTTCACGCTCAGGTTCAGGTTCTCCAGGATCACCTGATCGCCGTATTCCTTCCAGAGATTGTTAACGGTGATAAAGCTCATCAGTGGCCTCCTGCGTTGTACCAGGGGAACAGCCTGCGGTTTGCCAGACGCAGGCACTGGTCGATAACAATGGCGAGAATGGTGATCCAGATGACATAGGGCAGGATCACGTCCATGGCCAGGTAGCGTCGCACCAGGAAGATCCGGTAGCCGAGGCCTTCGGTGGAGGCAATCGCCTCGGCGGCAATCAGGAACAGCCATGCGGGGCCAAGGCTCAGGCGCACGGTGTCGATCAGGCGGGGCAGCACCTGGGGCAGGGCCATGCGGGTGATCACCTGCCAGGAATTTGCGCCCAGGGTCTGGATCTTGATCAGCTGCTCGCCCGGGAGCTCGCGAACCCGCTGGGCCACATCCCGCATCATGATGGGCGCAGTGCCGATCACGATCAGCATGACTTTGGAAAGCTCGCCCAGCCCGAACACAATGAAGAGAATCGGTAATATGGCCAGCGGCGGCACCATGGAAAGGGCAGAAACCAGAGGAGCAAGGTTGGCCCTGACCAGTGGCAACACTCCATTGAGAATACCGACCACCAGCGCCAGCGAGGCGGCGATACCGACGCCCATTCCAAGGCGCGCCAGACTGGCGGTCGTGTCCTGCCACATCAGGTAGTCGCCGCTGCGACGGTCCTCCTGAAAAGCCATGCGATCCACGGCCGCGGTCATCTGCTCCAGACCTGGGAGGAGTTTGTCGTTAGGGTTGTCTGCCAGGCGCTCCTGAGACGCCAGGCTGTAAATGAGCATGATCAACAGAAAGGGCAACAGGCCCAGGATGGTAGCGGAAACACGCCCGGGGTGATGGTTGATCATTCGCATGAATCGTCTCCTCTGGTTACACAACACGGCAAGGTCATCGCGGGTAACAGCGTCCCTTGCGATTCAGTCTCCCGGGCTTTTGTCCCGCCGTGTAACCTCCCCAGAGGTCGGTAACTCTCGGACCAGCCATCCGGGAATCTTGACTGCCCGGACCGGAACCCTAGTCACCCATTTTGTCCGTCGCTCTGTCTGCGGTGTTGTGAACAGTGCTTTGAACGGATCGGGTTTTTGAAAACCGTCAGTCGGAAACAGTGCAGATGGCATGCCAGATCCGAAGAGCGGGCGAAAACGGGTCATCCCGGCAAAAGCATCGGCAAAAATATGCACCGGGTTGGTGCGGCATAGGTTCGGATGCTCGATCATGACGCCTTTCCCGAGAGCAAGGCCCGGGCGGCCGCAAGGATGCGATTGTGGCTTGCAGCCTCCCGGCCCGCACCACCGGCAACGTGGCCCCAGTCCGATTCCAGCGATTCCACGGTTGCGCCGGGCATCCGGCGGCGATCCTCACTGGCGTCCTCCTCGGTAAAGTAGAGATCGGTGGTGCAGGGCATCATCCGGGTAGGCATGGCAATGGCAGAGAGCGCCGCTTCGTAATCCATGCCGAATACGGGGTTGTCGCTGATATCGCCGTTCTGCCAGGTGTTCAGTACGGTGAGCAGATCATTGGCGTCCTGGCCCAGCTGATCCTGCTCCCAGAATCGAAGCAGCTCTTCAATGGAGCCAAAACCCTGTTCGCGCCAGAGCTCATGACGGAAAAACGCCTGGGAATAAGCCCAGCCCGCATAAACCCGGCCGAAGGCCCGGAGTCCGCGTTCGGGTGGAGTCCGGTAGCGGCCATTCTCGAAGGCGTGGTCACAGGTCAGTGCCGCCTTTACGCCCTCAAGAAATACCCGGTTGTGGGGATAGCACCGCGCGGTGCAGCAGGTGGCCAGCACTGCGCGCACCTGCGTCGGAAACAAACAGCCCCACTGCAGCGCCTGCATCCCGCCCATGGACCAGCCCATCACCAGCGCGATCCGGGCGTCTCCGAAGATGTCCTCCACCAACCGCTTTTGTAGCATCACGTTGTCATACAGGGACACGGCAGGAAAGCCCGGGCCGCCCTGTGCTCCGGCGGTGTTCGAGGGTGAGGATGATTCGCCTGCGCCCAACAAAGCGGGAATAACGATGCAGTAACGGTCTGGATCGAGGGGGCTGTTGCCTCCAACCCACGGGTGATTACCCGCGGCTGCACCACCGTAGTACGTGGGCAGCATAATCAGGTTGTCTTTTGGTGCGTTCAGCTCGCCGATGCGGTGGTACCGCAATCTCGCGGAGTGCAACGTTTCGCCGGAAGTCAGAGGCAGGTCACCTGCTTCGTAATCTTCTACAAGCCATTGCTTCGACGCCATTTTCCCCTCTCTTTCAGGCTGACTGTTTGCCTGAAGTCTCTCGCCTTCGCTCTTATATATACACGCTGGCATGTAAGTTGAATGGCAAAAACAAAGAAAGAAACGTGCCAGAACCCAAACTGATTGCCCGCATGACGGGCCGGAGAAAAACAGGATGACGGAATTGACCAACACCCAGGCCCTGAAAGAGAAGCTCACAGAGGAAGGTGTGAAATACGCCATTGCCAGCTACGTGGACATCCACGGTGTGACCAAAGGCAAGTTCGTGCCCGTGGCTCACTTGGGGCAAATGATGGAAGGCTCGGAGCTTTACACAGGCGCCGCCCTGGATGGCGTGCCCCAGGATATCTCCGACGACGAGGTCGCCTCCATGCCGGATGCCGATGGGCTGGCCATCTGCCCCTGGAATCGCCAGCTGGCCTGGTTCCCGGGCAATCTGTTCCTGAACGGCGCGCCTTTCGAAGCCTGTTCCCGGAATATTCTACGTCGTCAGCTGAGTGCGGCGGCCGATATGGGGTATCGCTTCAATCTCGGTATTGAAACCGAGTTCTTCCTGTTCCGGGATACCGAGGATGGCGGCTTTGCCCCGCTGAGTGATCGCGACAACCTGGGCAAGCCCTGTTATGACCCCCGCACGCTCATGGATAACCTGCCCATCATGGATGAGCTGGTAGACGCCATGAACGAGCTGGGCTGGGATGTGTACTCGTTTGATCACGAAGACGCCAACGGCCAGTTCGAAACCGACTTCAAATATGCCGACGCACTGACCATGTCCGACCGCCTGGTGTTCTTCCGGATGATGGCCAACGAGATTGCCCGCAAACATGGCGCTTTCGCGAGCTTCATGCCCAAGCCCTTTGCCGACCGCACCGGCAGTGGCGCCCACTACAACATGTCGCTGGCGGATCTGAAAACTGGCGAAAACCTGTTCGAGCCCAAGGGCGACGATCTGCACAACTGCGGTATCAGCAAGATCGCCTATCACTTCACTGCCGGTGTACTGAAACATGGCGCTGCCATCAGTGCCGTGATTGCGCCGACAGTGAACAGCTACAAACGGCTCGTTCGCCAGGGCAGCATGTCGGGTTCCACCTGGGCACCGGTATTCATGTGTTATGGCTCCAACAACCGCACCAATATGATCCGGATTCCCGGCATGGGCGGGCGCATCGAATGCCGTGCCGCAGACATTGCCTGCAATCCCTATCTTGGCAGTGCGCTGATTCTCGCTGCAGGGTTGGAAGGCATCCGTGAAGGTCTGGACGCGGGCGCCCCCCACCACGAGAACATGTACAACTACAGCGATGCCGAGATCACCGAGCAGGGCATTGAGTATCTGCCCCGGAACCTGGGCGAGGCGGTGGAGGCCTTTGAGGCCGATCCGCTGGCGAAAGAAGTCTTCGGTGAAGCCATGTTCAAAAGCTTTATCGACTTCAAGAAAGGCGAGTGGGAGAGCTATCAGAACCACGTGTCGGCCTGGGAAGTGGACCGTTATCTGAAAATGTTCTGATAGCTACAGGGCCTGATGTCAGCTTCGGAAGCCTGGATCGATGCGGTCCAACTTCCGGAGAAGTCCTGGCCAGGCAAGGTTGCCACCCATGCCCTTGGTGACCTTTTTGGCCTGCTCCCGAATGGAGCTGAGAATGGTATCGGGAATACGTACCAGCGGCTGGCCTCCGGACATGGCCTGAATCTGGACCTCGCAGGCGCGCTGCAGGATGTACATGTTCAGGAAGGCCTCGGCGACGCTGGGTCCCGTGGTCAGCAGGCCGTGGTTGCGCAGGATCATGAAACGGGCGTGGCCCAGATCTGCCTGCAGGCGCGCTTTCTCGTCTTCGCGCAGCGCCACGCCTTCGTAATCGTGGTACGCGAGTCCGGATAGCGGAAAAAGACTTTGCTGGGACAAGGGCAGCAAGCCTTCCTTCTGCGCTGACACAGCGACACCGGCGGTCGTGTGGGTGTGCATGACACAGGCAGCATCCTCACGAACCGCATGGATGGCGCTGTGAATGGTGAAACCGGCAGGGTTGATGTCGAAATCGTCTGGATTGATCTTGTTGCCTTCCTGATCAATGCGCACCAGGCTGGAAGCCGTAATTTCCTCGAACATCATTCCGTAGGGGTTGATCAGGAAATGATGCTCGTCACCGGGAATTCGCACCGAGAGATGGGTGAAGATAAGGTCGTCCCAGCCGTAGAGAGCAATCAGTCGGTAGGCGGCGGCAAGGTCAATGCGAAGCTGCCACTCCTCCTCACTGACTTCACCCTTTTTGGATGGAATTGCCAATTGCTCGGACATAGTGCTGACCCCTCGGAATCGGTTGGTTTTATTGTTGATTGACGGTCAATGTAGCGCCCGCAAGAATCGGATGGAAGGGGGCGAAGCAAACGCGCATCATATGGATGATGGGTTGTGCGCACATGAAGGAGCCGAAGCATGGAAAGTTTCCGAACCCCGATGCAGGACGAGAAGGATAGTGACGCGAAAGCATCCATGCCCGTTGCCGATCGAATGGTCGCACTGGCCAGGTACATCGAGAGCCGGCCAGATGAGCCGTTGAGCCTTGCCGACCTCGGCGCTGTGGTTGGGTTGTCGCCATCCCGCGTACAGCGGGTGTTCAAGGAAACCTTCGGTGTCTCACCAAAGGCTTATCAGGATGCACTGCGCCTGAACCACTACAAGCGGGCGTTGAGAACAGGCCGGACCGTGACCGATGCAATCTACGATGCCGGCTTTGGTTCGGTCAGTCGCGTCTATGGCAAGGCAGACCGACAGGTCGGCATGCCGCCTTCCCGCTACGGCAAGGGTGGGGAAGGTGAAACCATTGCCTATGCCTGCCGGGAAACGGCTCTCGGCCTGCTGATGATGGCCGCCACCGATCAGGGTGTGTGTTTTGCCGAATTCGGGGATGATGAGACGGCACTGGGAGATCAGTTACAGAAGGAGTTTCCGAAGGCTCGACTGGCTCCGTCTGGGGCAAAGGCATCGCCGGAGCTGGATGCGTGGATGTTGGCTCTGGATGAGCATTTGAGCCAGAACATGCCCAGACCGGATGTCCCTCTGGATATCCGTGGCACGGCTTTTCAGACAAGGGTCTGGAAACTCCTGCTAAGCGTCCGTGAAGGTGAGGTGGTAAGTTACACGGAGTTGGCAAGGCGACTGGGCGAGCCCAAAGCCGTTCGGGCTGTGGCCTCCGCCTGCGGGCGAAACCGCATCGCCGTGCTGATTCCCTGCCATCGGGTGTTGCGCAGTGACGGTTCCCTCGGTGGTTACCGCTGGGGCCTCGACCGAAAACAGCAATTGCTGGAGAAAGAGCGCTCAGCCTCGACCCAGTAGCACCCAGAACTGTCGCTGGAAAAACGCCGTTTCCTGTTTCAACGAAAACAGCTTCGGCGCAAACAGCCAGGTCTGGGTAATCCCCATCAGATAGGTGTAACTCAGCAGCCCCAGATCCTCAGGATCTTCCTGCGTACTGATCAGACCCCGCTCAGCGGCCTGGCCCACCAGATCCCGGAACATCGTAATAATCGACCTGGTCAACGCCCGTTCCCGCTTCAGCGTCCGGCTCATGGCATCGGTCAGTTCGGTCTTGTTCAGCAGAATCTCGAACGACTGGCGATATTTACGATCATTGGCCAGCAGGCCCAGCCAGCGCTCGATGAAATGGTCCATGGCCTCAATGGGCGTTTCCCGCATGCCGGCACATTCCGCAACCAGCGCTTCCAGTGGTTCCTGGGAGTAAGCCAGCACGGCCTCGTACAAATCGTCCTTGTTCTCGAAATGCCAGTAGATTGGTCCACGACTACAACCGGCTTCTTTGGCGATACGACTCAAGGTTGTCAGTGAGTAACCGTCCCGGCTGAAGAGCTTCAGAGCAGCTTCCAGGACCGTTTGGCGTGTCTTTTCGGCATCTTCCTTGGTACGGCGCATAGGTCTTTTTCTCGACGCTTCACTCAGGGTATGGGGGTGTGGGCTGATGGCTTCTCCAAAACTGTGCGGAGCCATGGATGGCGGAGCCCAAGCGCCCCAGGGATGGGCCGAAGGAGCGTGTTTTGGAGAAGCCATCAGCCCACACCCATGCTCCGAAGCCCACAAAAAAGGGCACGACTAATCGTGCCCGATCCTAGCAGAGTTTTAGAAGACGATCGCTCAGATCTCCCCGTCTGCCGCCATCTGCATGTAGCTGTCGTTAAACCGAAGCTTCACATTACCGGTGTCACCCATGATCGACCCATCCGGAAACTCGATGCCGACAAAGTCCGGGCTCATGGCACCCTGACCCAGCAGCCCCTTCTCGAAGGAGAACTGGCGAACGCTGTCCATGGCGTCCAGGGCTTCATTGCTGTTAATGAAATCCACTGACATCTGCGGTTCCCAGAACATCTTCATACCGGCCAGTTGAGCCTCATAACCGGCCTGGTCGGTGCCGGAGAGCTCTCCGAGAAATGCTCGCGCTTCCTGACCTTCTTCACTATCGGAGGCGAGGATGTTCATGGTTTCGTACCAGGCACCTACAAGCGCCTTGCCCAGCTTCGGGTTGTCGGCCAGGGTTTCCGTGTTCACCAGCGTCAGATCCTTGATGTGACCCGGAATCTGACTGGAATCGAACAATTTGGTCGCGCCCGGGTAGGCTTCCACTTCCGCCAGCAGCGGGTTCCAGGTAGCCACATGGCGGACATCGTCGGTCTGGAACGCGGAAACCAGATCGGCATCGGAAATGTTCACCACGCTCAGATCACGCTCTTCGAGACCGACGCTTGCCAGTGCCCGTGCCAGAAGATAGTGCGATACGGAGAGCTCAACCAGGTGAACGGTTTCACCCTCCAGCTCTTCGATGGTCTTGGCATCCTTGGATACGAGGCCGTCGTTACCATTGGAGTAGTCGCCCACGATAAGCGCAGTCGTGTCCACGCCGGAGGCGGCCGGAATCGACAGGCCATCCATGCTAGTGGCTACCACACCGTCAAACTGGCCGGCGGTGTACTGGTTGATGGACTCGATGTAGTCGTTCACCTGCACGATATCCACCTCGATATCGTACTTGTCCGCCCACTTCTTCATGATTCCGTAGTCCTCGGCATACTGCCAGGGCACCCAGCCGGCATAGATGGTCCAGGCGATGCTGAAGGAATCCTTTTCCTGGGCCATTGCACCCATGGACAGGGAGGCCGTGAACAGACCGGCCGCCAGACGTTTGGTGATGTCGCGTGTATTCATGGTGTCTCTCCTCGGGCCTTGCCCGTGTTTGCAGGTTTGGTCTTTCTTCAGTTTTTTGGGGTTGCTGGCATTACTCGGTAATCTCTTCGACAATCACGACCGGCGTTCCGGGCGAGACCGCCTGTCCCGCTTCCCGGCGCACGTCTACCACGCGTCCGGTTACGGGGCTCAGTAATTCGATTTCCATTTTCATGGATTCAATAACCGCCACCGGCCGCTGGGCATCGATGGTGTCGCCTGGCTTGACCAGGCACTCCCAGAGGTTACCGGCTACGTGGCTTTCCACCGCGTGCTGGCCTGCTGGCAGGTTGGCAATGTCGTCTTCGCCGGTGTCCTCGATCGGTGCTTCGGAGCTGAAGTTGATTTGGCCCGACTCGATCCAGCGCTGCAGCTCCTCATCGAAGGCCCGTTTGCGCTTGGCTGTGAAGGTCTGAATTTCGTCGTCGTTGTTCGCCAGAAACTGCTCGTAGTCCTTCAGATTGAAGCGGGTTTCCTCGACCTTTATCGGGTAGTCGCCATTGGGAAAGTCCCGCCGGATTTGTTGCAGTTCTTCGGCACGGACCTCGTAGAAGCGCACCTGGTCAAAGAAACGGAGCAGCCAGGGCTTGCCGGGCTCGAACAGGTCGGTCGTGCGGTAGCGGTTCCACATCTGCAGGGTGCGACCAACAAACTGGTAACCGCCCGGGCCTTCCATGCCGTAGATGCACAGGTAGGCGCCGCCGATGCCTACGGAATTTTCCGCGGTCCAGGTCCGGGCCGGGTTGTATTTGGTGGTCACCAGCCGGTGCCGGGGATCCAGCGGGGTAGCGACCGGCGCGCCCAGATAAACGTCGCCCAGGCCCATCACCAGATAGGTTGCCTCGAAAAGCGTCTTTTTTACCTCATCGATGCCGTCCAGTCCGTTGATGCGGCGGATGAACTCCAGGTTGCTCGGGCACCAGGGGGCATCCTTGCGCACCGACTGCATGTATTTCGCGATGGCGGTCTGGCAGGCTTCGTCATCCCAGGACAGGGGCAAATGAACGATGCGCGCGGGCACATCCCACTCGGGCTGTTTTTCCAGTTCCTTTTCGGCGCCGATCAGCAGATCCAGCAGCGTGCGCTGGTTCAGTTTCTGGCTATCGTAATGCACCTGCAGGGATCGGATGCCGGGGGTCAGTTCCAGAATGGCATCGTGATTCTGCTCGCGCAGCCACAGCATCAGCGCATGGGCGCGGAAGCGCAATCGGATATCCAGCTCCATTGGGCCGTATTCCACCAGCACGTAGTTGTCGCCGGCGGCCCGATAAACCACGCCGGTTTCGTGTTCATCGTCACTGAGTGACGCCAGAATCGGAGAGGTTGGCGTGATCGGTTTGATATGGGCGGTCGCTGCGGTCAGGGTGGCGATGGACTCGTCGAGGGCTTCCCGCAGGGCCACAGCCTGGTCCTGACTTACCGGAACAAATCTAACCTTGTCACCGGCTTTCAGCTGGCCCAGTTTCCACAGGTCAGCGCTGATGACCGTCACCGGGCAGACAAAGCCGCCCAGGCTGGGGCCATCGGGACCGAGAATCACCGGCATATCGCCGGTGAAATCCACGGTGCCCACGGCGTAAGCGTTGTCGTGAATGTTGGACGGATGCATGCCGGCCTCTCCGCCGTCACTGCGCGCCCACTGCGGTTTCGGGCCAATAAGTCGTACGCCGGTGCGGCTCGAGTTGTAGTGAATCTCCCAATCGCTGGCGAAGAAGGTGTCAATATCTTCGTCAGTAAAATAATCCGGCGCGCCATGAGGCCCATAGGTAACGTGCAGTTTCCAGGTCTTGCCGATGGTCGGTTTGAGGTCGGCAGGGAGAGTGGTCAGGCCGGTTGGCTCAGACTCCGCCAGGGCCAGCACATCGCCGGCCCGCAAGGCGCGGCCGCAATGGCCGCCGAACTGGCCGAGCGTAAAGGTGCTGCAGGAGGTCAGGTATTCGGGGCAGTCCAGCCCTCCGCGGAACAGCACGTAGGCCCGGGCGCCGTCCGCCGTGGTGGCGCCCAGCTTCAGGGTGGCGCCAGCGGGCACGTCGATCACCTGCCAGGAAGCCATGGGCTGATCATCCAGTGTGGCGTCCAGCTGGGCGCCCGTCAGCGCAATCTGGGTGGCGCGGTTGAAAGTGAGCACCGGCCCCTTAAGGGTGATTTCCAGGCCTGGAGCCCCTTCCGGATTACCCAGCAGTCGATTGCCAAGCCGGAACGAATAATTGTCGAAAGGACCCGACGGTGGTACGCCAATTTCCCAGTAGCCGATGCGCCCGGGGTAGTCCTGGATGGTGGTCAGGGTGCCGCCACTGAGCACATCCACGGTGGCCGGCTGGTAATCGAATTCGTTCAGGGTTCGAGTAAACAGTCTGCCCTCGGCAAAGCGCGGGTCGTCCAGTACCTGGCGCACGTATTTCAGGTTGGTCTCGATGCCATAGAGCTGGCTGTCGTCGAGTGCCTGCATCAACCGCTGGCGGGCCGATTCGCGATCGGCCTCATGCACAATCACCTTGGCGAGCATGGGATCATAGAGCGGCGACACCTCCGTACCCGGTTGGATCCAGGTGTCGATTTTCAGGCCATCCTCTTCGGGCCAGGCCACGTTGGTGAGCAGGCCTGCGCCGGGCTGGAAATCCTTGTTGGGGTCTTCCGCATAGATCCGGGCCTGGATGGCGTGGCCGGAAGGCGCGAGGTTGCTGCCCAGTTTTGCCAGGTCGGGCAGGGTGCCTGCGCCCAGTTCCACCATCCATCGGACCAGATCCACGCCATAAACCTGCTCGGTCACACCGTGCTCCACCTGTAAGCGGGTATTCACTTCCAGGAAGTAGAACTCGGTGGTGTCCGGGTCGTAGATAAACTCCACGGTGCCGGCACTGCGGTAGCTGATACTTTCGCCCAGCTGGCGCGCGGTGGCGTGCATGCGTGTGCGGACGTCCTCGGTGAGCCCGGGAGCCGGTGCTTCTTCAATCACTTTCTGGTTCCGGCGTTGGGCGGAACAGTCTCGCTCGCCGAGGGCCAGAACCTGGCCTTTGCCATTGCCAAACAGCTGCACTTCCACATGGCGGGCATGTTCCACAAATTTTTCCAGGAACACGCCGTTGTTGCTGAAGTTGTTCTGGCTCAGGCGCTGGACCGACTCGAAGCTCTTGCTGAGATCGTCCGGGCCGTAGCAGCGGGACATGCCAATGCCGCCACCGCCGGCGGTGCTTTTGAGCATCACCGGGTAGCCGATGGTGTCGGCGGCTTTCAGTGCTTCTTCCAGATCGGTCAGCAAGCCAGTGCCCGGGAGCAGTGGCACACCGGCGCTTTCCGCCAGTGACCGGGCCGTATGCTTGAGACCGAATTGCTCCATCTGCTCGGGTGTCGGGCCCAGGAAGACCACGCCCGCGGCGTCACAGCGTCGGGCAAAATCGGCGTTTTCGCTCAAGAAGCCGTAGCCGGGGTGGATGGCGCCGGCACCGCTCTTGCGGATTACCTCGAACAGTTTGTCCTGATCCAGGTAAGTGGTCGCTGCCGGGCCGTCTCCCAGGGAATACGCCTCGTCCGCCTGCCGTACGTGAAGCGAATCGGAATCCGCTTCGGCGTAGACGGCAACCGAGGTCAGCCCCATGTCACGCAGCGTGCGAATAACCCGGCAGGCGATGGCGCCGCGGTTGGCGATCAGGACCTTTGAGAATCTGCCGCTCAGCTCCATACCAGCACCTCAATCGGTGTCGGGTTCCAGCCGTTGCAGGGATTGTTGAGCTGCGGGCAGTTGGAGATCATCACCAGAACGTCCATCTTCGCTTCCAGCTCCACGTATTTGCCGGCATCGGAAATCCCGTCCGCGAAGGTGAGTCCGCCGTCGGCCGTGACCGGGACATTCATGAAGAAGTTGATGTTGTGGGTGATGTCCCGTTTGCTCATGCCCAGTTCTTCACGTTCGGTGACGGCCACCAGCCAGCTGTCCCGGCAGGCGTGCATGCACTTTTTCTCGAGGGCATAACGGGTTGTGTTGCTCTCCGCCGCGCAGGCACCGCCCAGGGTGTCGTGACGGCCGCAGGTGTCTGCGGTGATTTCCAGCATCACGTTGTTTTCAGAAGACATCAGCTTCGAGCCAGCCGTCAGGTAGACGTTGCCCTGCTCGCGGATGGTGTCGACGGCGCTGTAGCGTTCGGTCGATGAGATGGTCTCCTCCCCTCCTAATCGGCGTCGCAATGCGCCAGGATAGGGAAGGAGAATTTTCCTATCAGAAACGAGTGGGAGGAGACCATGAGTAAGGTTACAACGGTTGGCATTGATCTCGCAAAGAACACGTTTGTCCTTTTTGGGCTGGGCCCTAAAGGTCACAGCGGGTGGAAGCGCAAAGTGCGCCGCAAGCAGTTGCTGGAGCAGCTGGTGCGTTTGGAGCCTTGCACAGTCGCTCTTGAGGCGTGTGGGAGCTCGCACTATTGGGCTCGCCAGATACGAGCGTTAGGGCATCAGGTTGAGTTGTTACCGCCTCAACATGTGAAGGGCTATCTTCGAGGTCAGAAAAACGATTACAACGATGCTCAGGCCATTGCGGAGGCCAGTGAACATGGGCGAATTCGCCCGGTGCCGATCAAAGAGGTCGAGCAGCAGGATGATCAGATGCTGCACAAGCTGCGCCAGGGCGTGAGCAAGGATCGGGTACGAATCAGCAATCAGCTTCGAGGATTGCTGGCCGAGTACGGTGTGATCATGCCCCAGGGAATAGCGGCGCTGCGCCGGGAGCTGCCACTGGCACTGGAAGACGCTGACAACGGGTTGAGCGAGCGGGCCCGGCAGTTGTTGCACCGCCAGTATCAGCGTTTTCTGGAAGTA
This sequence comes from Marinobacter sp. L-13, assembly GCF_056857715.1. Classification (NCBI taxonomy): domain Bacteria; kingdom Pseudomonadati; phylum Pseudomonadota; class Gammaproteobacteria; order Pseudomonadales; family Marinobacteraceae; genus Marinobacter; species Marinobacter sp. L-13. The sequence goes on along the minus strand of NZ_JBSXNQ010000053.1, from coordinate 138,075 downwards.
GAGCAGGAACTGGCCTGGTACGACCAACAAGTAAAGCAGAGATCGAGACAGGATGAGACCTGTCGGCGCCTGCAAGCGATACCGGGCGTTGGTGAAGTCGTCGCCAGTCTGCTGAAGGGCTGGATGGGTGATGGCCGCCAATTCCGGCGAGGCCGAGACGCTGGCGCAGCGCTGGGCCTGATCCCCCGTCAGAACAGCACCGGGGGCAAAGACGTCTTACTGGGAATCAGCAAGCGAGGCGACCCGTACGTACGCGCCCAACTGGTTCACGGGGCGAGAGCGGTGGTTGCCCGTGCGGACGGGAAAATGGACCGCCTCAGCCGATGGATCCAGCGACTCAAGGCAGAGCGAGGGTTCAACAAGGCAACCGTCGCATTGGCCAACAAGTTGGTTCGCATTGCCTGGGTGATTATCGCCCGAGGCGAGCACTACCAGCCATCGGAGCAACGGCTGGCGGTATGAATAAGTCAGGGATTGACTGAGCTAAATCACCGACGCGACGTCGGAAAGTAAAGCGGTTACCCTTCCCGCAGGTTGCGAGGGTCACAGCAATCGATGGCATAACAGGTCAGACCGGCCTGCCGAAAACCTGACTAATCCAAGGGCCCCAGAGGCCGTTAGGTCGATAAGGACGGCAGGCGCGGATCTTCCATCAAGGCCAGAGGCGACAAAGCCGCCTCATCAAACAGGCCGGATATACGGGCGCAAACCTGTCCCTGACATTGAGTGCTGAGACCTTGCAAACGGGGAGGAGACCATATACGGATTGAGGTCCGGCTCGTAGCGATGGGCCTTGCTGACGCCGGAACGGAGGTTATCCGGAACCACCAGTTCCGGCACGCCGCCCAGGAACTCGAAGGCTCGGATGTGGGAGCCGATCCAGTCCGGCAGGGTCTGGCTCCAGGTGGCCTCGGCGTAGGTGTAATTAGACGCACCCATCACCGCCACAAAGACCTGCGCCTCATGGATCTCACCGGTGGTGCGATCAATGACGGGCACCGTGTGCCCAGCATAGTCCACGAACAGCTTTTCACCGGCTCGGTGGTCCTGACGCATCACCAGATCCAGCTTGCCCTGCCAGGCCCGGTAGTGCTCGCAGAACCAGCTGTACTGGTAGCCATCCGGATTGGCTTCCCGGTACTCCTGCCAGAGCAGGAACAGGGTGACGTTCTTGCCCCGGAGTTCATCGTGGATTCGCTTCCAATCCGGAATGCCTCGGGCCTGTGCCGGCAGATCCGGTGGTGGCGGGAACAGCCGTTGCTCCAGCTGGGCTTCACTCAGATCCTCTGGCAGCGGCCAGCCAAGCTCCGCCTCAGCAGCACGCCGCAGATACTCGCTCACAGTGGGGCGACTGATGCCGCAGGCTGCGGCAACCTGCCGGTTACTCAGCCCTCGCTCCCACTTGAGGCGAAGGACTTCTTTGATTTTACGCATGGATAACCTCTTCGCTGGCATCTGACCCTCTCCGGATGAAAAGGAGCAGAGTACCGTTAGTTATCCCGCGCCGGACGTTTTGATGGGGAAATCAGGCAGCCTGCCAAGGTGGCAGCTTTGCCGTGGAATCAGTGGCAGCTTTCGCGTGGAATGGGTGGCAGGCTTCGTCTGGAATCAGTGGCAACCTTGGTCTGGAATACGCAGGCGCTACCTATTACACGCTAGTATCAAGTTTCTGACGTAAATCGAAGAGTGGGTCGTGACGACCCAGCCCAGAGTGTGCGGTTGAGGTCCCGAGATTGTTCAATGACCATAGGAATCGGGCAAGTCGTTGAAGCCCATTTGGGTGTGGTGGAAAAGTTTGATCGCTGAAGACTGATTCTGTGTATTCGATTGCAGTGTGGGTCGTGACGACCCAGCGCGATTTATCCAGATGAAGTCCCGAGGTTGTTCAATGGCCATACGAAGGCAGTGGTTCGCTACGACCCACTTCTCTATCGATAAGTTGTGCTCGTTGATGGTAATTGTTCACCGAGAATCGCGGGGTGGGTCGTGACGACCCAGTGCACTGTGTGCGGTTGAGGTCCCGAGGTTGTTCAATGGCCATAGGAAGGCAGTGGGTCGCTACGACCCACTTCTCTATCGATAAGTTGTGCTCGCTGTGCATATTCCGGCCCATCATGAACACCCATTCCGGACGAACGTGAACACCAGTTCTGGTTCAACGTGAACAGCCATTCTGATCGAAGATGAACGCTTTTCCGGATTTTCCGGAATCGGTGTTCACGATGCCGGAATCAGCGTTCACATTCCCGGAAACGGTGTTCACGTTCAACCGGAATCCTTCTTAACGCATTGTTTATTCAACCGTTTGCTACTCTGACTCCTTTTTTTGGGAGCGGAGTTGTGCCAGCAAAGAGAATTCCAATGCGTAAAATCAGAGAGGTGCTTCGCCTAAGGCTGGAAGCCGGGCTCTCGATCCGGCAGATCAGTGCCAGCACCAAGACCAGTGTCGGGGCCATTCAGAAGCTGTTGGCCCGGGCCGATGCCTTGAACCTCAACTGGCCGTTGCCCGAGGATTTGGACGATGGCCGCCTTGCGGCCCTGTTCTATCCCGGTGCCGATCCCACCACATCGACTCGCTATCAGGTGCCCGACTGGGCCACTGTCCACCAGGAACTCAAGCGTAAAGGGATGACCAAGCAGCTGTTGTGGGAGGAATACACAGCTCAGTACCCCAATCGTTGTTACAGCTACTCCCAGTACTGTGACCGTTACCGGCACTGGCTGAAGCAGCAAAAGCGCTCCATGCGCCAGACCCATAAGGCCGGGGAGAAGTGCTTCGTGGATTACTGCGGCCCGACCGTGCCGATCATCAACCCGCAGACCGGTGAGGTACGCACCGCTCAGGTGTTCGTGGCGGTGTTGGGTGCCTCCAACTACACCTACGCTGAAGCTACCTGGAGCCAGAGTTTACGAGACTGGCTATCCAGTCACGTGCGTACCTTTGAGTTCTTCGGTGGCATTCCGGAGATGGTCGTGCCGGACAACCTGCGCAGCGGTGTCAGCAAGGCCTGTCGGTACGATCCAGAGCTAAACCCCAGCTACCAGCAACTGGCCGAGCACTATCAGGTGGCCATCCTCCCGGCCAGGCCCTACAAGCCCAAGGACAAATCGAAGGCGGAGGTCGGCGTGCAAATCGTGGAGCGTTGGATCCTGGCCCGGTTGCGTCACCACACCTTCTTCACTCTCGCCGAAGCCAACCAGCGCATCCGGTCACTGCTTGAAGAGCTGAACAGCCGCCCGTTCCGGCGGCTGCCGGGTAACCGGCAAACAGCCTTCGAGACACTGGATCAGCCAGCCCTGCGTCCCTTGCCGAAACAGCCCTATGAGTACGTCGAGATCCGGCGTTGCCGGGTCAATATCGATTACCACATCGAGTTCGACCAGCATCATTACTCGGTACCACACCAGTACGTGGGCGAGCAGGTGGAAGTCCAGGCCAGCGATCATCTGGTGCAGGTCCACTTCCGGCAACGCCAGGTGGCAAGTCACCCACGGCGTCACAGGCCGGGCACCACCACCGAAGCCGGTCATATGCCTGCCCGGCATCGAAAACAGCAGCAATGGACCCCGGGGCGTCTCAAGAACTGGGCCCGGGACATCGGGCCAGACACGCTGATCTGGGTCAGTGATCGACTGGCTGAGCGGGAACACCCGGAGCAGGCCTACCGTGTCTGTCTCGGGTTGCTCAACCTGACTCGGGAGTACCCCAGCCAACGCCTGAATGCCGGCTGCCGCATCGCCAATCGGGAAGGTCTGAACCGGCTGAAGCACATCAAGGCCATTCTCCGGAGCAACCGGGACAAGCTGCCAGAACAATTGCCCCTGAACGCCGAACTCCCCCAGCACCACGAGAACATCCGTGGCCCGAAGAGCTTCCACTAGGACATCACTCATGAGCACGACACAAACCCTGGCAAGACTGAAAGACCTGAAACTGGGCGGCATGGCTGCCGCCCTGGAACACCAACAAAACCAGCCGGGCACCTACGACGACCTGCCGTTCGCCGAACGCCTGGAGCTGTTGCTGGACCGGGAGTTCCAGACCCGGGAGCACCGGAAACAGGATCGTCTGGTACGCCAGGCCCGCTTCAAACTCCGGGCCTCGATCCAGGACATCGACTACCAGCACCCCCGCAACCTGAAGAAAGCTCAGGTCGCCCAGCTGGCTCAGACCGACTGGCTGGAGCGTGGCCAGAACCTGTTGATCACCGGCCCCTGCGGCAGCGGTAAAACCTACCTGGGCTGTGCACTGGGGCATCAGGCTTGCCTGAACGGCCTCAGCACACGGTACTACCGAATCTCCCGGCTACTGCTGGAACTGACTCAGGCCAAGGCTGACGGCACCTACCAGAAGACGCTGAACCAGCTGGCCAAAGTGAAGTTGCTGATCCTGGATGACTGGGGACTCGAAGCCCTGAAACCGGCACACCGGAACGACCTGATGGAGATCATGGATGACCGTCACGGCACGCACTCAACCATGATCATCAGCCAACTGCCTACGGATCAGTGGTATGCCGCCATCGGCGATAACACTCTGGCTGACGCCATCCTGGACAGGCTCATGCACAACGCCCATCGCTGGGCTCTGAAGGGGGAATCGATGAGAAAACGACTTCAGGAAATTGACTGAACGTGAACACCCGGAGTACAAACTCCGGTGGGTGATGCGTTAAGAAAAATGGCGTTCACGTTCAACCGGTATGGGTGTTCACGTTCGCCGGAATACGCACGCTGATGGTAATTGTTTACCGAGAATCGCGGGGTGGGTCGTGACGACCCAGTGCACTGGATGCGGTTGAGGTCCCGAGGTTGTTCAATGGCCATAGGAAGGCAGTGGGTCGCTACGAGCCGCTTTTCTATCGATAAGCTTTGCTCGCTGATGGTAATTGCTCACCGAGAATCGCGGAGTGGGTCGTGACGACCCAGTGCACTGTGTGCGATTGAGGTCCCGAGGTTGTTCAATGGCCAGAGGAAGGGGTGGGTCGCTACGACCCGCTTCTCTATCGACAAGTTTTGCTCGCTGATGGTAATTGTTCACCGAGAATCGCAGAGTGGGTCGCGACGACCCAAAAGAGGGTAAAGGTGCACTTGGGATTCTATGGAGCCGCAGGTTGGCAGGTGTGACGAGCGGGCCTATCGGTCCCACACACGTCCATCGAACAAAGTTTTGAGCGTTAAAATTTACGCGCCTTTGTTTCGCGTCATTAGGTTCGTAATCAAGAAGCATTTGCGCACAAATATTTGAACACAAATCAACCAGTTCGGCCTGAAATTGAGATTCTTGGACCCCCTGTGGAGCCCCGACGAAAACAGCAGCTTTTTGGTCTCAACCAAATGGTTTATCGGCAGGCAATAAAAAAGACCCAGGCATTTCTGCGAGGGTCTCTTTAAGTCTTTGATCTTGGTAGCAAAAATTTCGCTATCAGCTTTGTAGATCGAAGATCGGAAAAGATGGTAGCAAGGGGCGGAGTCGAACCGCCGACCCCAGCATTATGAGTGCTGTGCTCTAACCAACTGAGCTACCTTGCCATTTCGCTTTGGGCATCGCCCCAAACGAGGCGCGTATTTTCAGTAAATGGGCCCTTCCTGTCAAGGCTTGGGCGCAGTTTTTCCTGAAAAATTACACGTTGAAGCGGAAGTGGATAACGTCGCCGTCTTTGACGACGTAGTCCTTGCCTTCCAGACGCCATTTGCCGGCATCCTTGGCCCCGGCTTCACCGTTGTACTGAACGAAATCGTCGTAGCTCACTACTTCTGCCCGAATGAACCCGCGTTCAAAGTCGGTGTGGATTACACCGGCTGCCTGGGGCGCTGTGGCGCCGATTTTCACGGTCCAGGCGCGGACTTCCTTTACCCCGGCGGTAAAGTAGGTCTGCAGGCCCAGCAGGCCGTAGCCGCCGCGAATTACGCGATCCAGGCCAGGCTCTTCCATGCCCATCTCCTCCAGGAACATGGATTTTTCATCGTCTTCCAGTTCGGAGATTTCGGCTTCGATCTTGTTGCAGATGGGCACAACCACGGCATTTTCCGACTCGGCGATCTTGCGCACCGTGTCCAGATGCGGGTTGTTCTCAAACCCGTCTTCGCTGACGTTGGCAATGTACATGGTCGGCTTCACGGTCAGCAGGCAGAGTTCCCGGATCAGGGCCATCTGGTCCTTGTCGAGGTTCATGCTGCGCACCGGTTTGCCCTCGTTCAGCACGGGCAGCAGTTTCTCGAACATCTCCAGCTGGGCCTTGGCTTCCTTGTCACCGCTCTTGGCCACGCGTTGAACCCGCTTGATGGCCTTTTCAACGGTTTCCAGATCGGCGAGGGCCAGTTCGGTGTTGATGACTTCGATGTCGGAGGCCGGGTCTACCTTGTTGGCGACATGAATGACATTGCCGTCTTCAAAGCAGCGCACCACGTGGGCGATGGCATCGGTCTGGCGGATATTGGCCAGGAACTGGTTGCCCAGGCCCTCGCCCTTGGATGCGCCTGCCACAAGGCCGGCGATGTCGACAAATTCCATGGTGGTCGGGACGACACGTTCCGGCTTTACGATTTCCGCCAGCTTGTTGAGGCGCGGGTCCGGCATGGCGACGACACCGGCGTTGGGCTCGATGGTGCAGAACGGGAAGTTTTCCGCGCCAATGCCGGATTTGGTCAATGCGTTGAACAGGGTAGATTTGCCGACGTTGGGAAGGCCGACGATGCCGCAGTTAAATCCCATGGAATGCCTCTGCTGGTACTGGAAAAATTTGAGCGGATTATACCGGTTTGAAACTGTGCAGGCGATTCATGGCGCCGGGGAGTTTGCCGCTGGCTGCATCCGGTAATACCCGCATGATTTCGTCGATCACTGCGTTCAGTTCCTCGGTTTCCTGTTTGCCCAGGCGGCCGAGGACGTACCCGGTTACCCTGCGGCTGTCGCCGGGGTGGCCGATACCGATGCGCAGTCTCTGGAAATCGTTGGTGCCCAGGTGGGCGATAGCGTCACGCAGGCCGTTGTGTCCGCCGTGGCCGCCACCTTTCTTGAGCTTTGCGGTACCCGGGGGCAGATCGAGTTCGTCGTGGGCAATCAGAATCTGTTGGGGCTGAATCTTGAAGAAGTCTGCCAGCGCCTTGATGGCCAGGCCGCTGCGATTCATGAAAGTGGTCGGATTCAGGAGGTGCAGGTCCAGGCCCTGCCATTGAATGCGGGCATAGAGCCCGTGGTACTTCTTTTCGGGGCGGAGCGTCTGGCCCGCGGTGCGAGCCAGAGCTTCCACGAAGAGGGCGCCGGCGTTGTGGCGGGTATTCTCGTAGTCAGCGCCGGGGTTACCCAGACCAACCACCATGACAATATCCTGCGCCATTCGCCGTTGCCCTCCTCAGTTAAGGAGTGATTACTCCTTGTCTTCGCCGCCTTCTTCGCTTTCTTCGCCGTCTTCGGCTTCGTCATCAACCTTGGCGCCGCGCGGCTTATGGATAGCCACAACCGGCAGGTCGTGATCTTCACCCTGGAGCAGGGCGGCAATCTTGACGTCTTTCGGCAGTTTCAGGTCGCTCAGGTGAACTACCTGGTCCATTTCGACAGTGGTCATGTCCACTTCGATGAACTCGGGCAGGTTCTGCGGCAGACAGATCACTTCAACTTCGTTGATCTGGTGGTTCGCTACACCGCCCTGGAGCTTGATAGCCGGTGCAGTGTCTTCGTTGATGAAGTGCAGCGGTACGTTGACGTGGATCTCGTGGTCCTTGTCAACACGCAGGAAGTCAGCGTGGGTCAGGATCGGCTTGTACGGGTGACGCTGCAGATCCTTCAGGATTACGCTTTCTTTCTTGCCGTTCAGCTCAACGGTCAGAACGTGGGAGAAGAATGCTTCGTTCTCCAGGGCTTTCTTCAGCTCGTTGTGCCAGATGGCAATCGGAGTTGCATCCTTGTTGCCACCATAGATGATGGCCGGGATTTTCCGTTCCTCACGACGCAGGCGGCGGCTCGCACCTCTCCCCTGATCGTCACGAGGAAATGCTTCGATAACAAATTCCTGAGACATGGTAATAACCTCAATCGTCACCTGAACTGCCCGCGACCAGGCGTAGGATCAGGTGATGTTTCTGAAAAGCCGGATTTTTCCGGCTGACTAAAAGAGTCGGGAGCCTGTGTAGGCTCCCGACCCGGTAACTGCTTGTAATGCCTTGATATTACGACCGAAAGGTCACTCAGGCATTCTCGAACATGGCGCTGATGGACTCTTCGTTGCTCACGCGACGAATAGACTCCGCAAGCAGCCCGGCCATTCCGAGGACGCGGATTCTATCACAATTATGCGCTTTGTCACCCAGCGGGATGGTATCGCAGACCACAAGTTCGTCCAGCTGTGAGGCATTGATGTTATCAATGGCCGGGCCGGAGAGAACCGGGTGGGTGATGTAGGCAACCACGCGGGCCGCGCCGTGTTCTTTCAGGGCGTTGGCCGCTTTGCATAGCGTGCCGGCGGTATCGATGATGTCGTCCACCAGGATGCAGGTCTTGTCTTTGACATCACCGATGATGTGCATTACCTGGGAAACGTTCGCTTTCGGGCGACGCTTGTCGATGATGGCAAGGTCAGCGTCGTCCAGGCGCTTGGCCACGGCACGGGCGCGAACCACGCCGCCAACGTCCGGAGATACCACGACAAAGTTCTCGAAACGCTGCTTGAAGATGTCTTCAAGCATGACCGGTGTGGCGTAGATGTTGTCCACCGGGATATCGAAGAAGCCCTGGATCTGGTCGGCGTGCAGGTCAACGGTCAGGACCCGGTCAACGCCGATGCTGGAAATCATGTCTGCGACCACCTTGGCGCTGATGGCAACACGGGTAGAGCGTACCCGGCGATCCTGGCGCGCGTATCCGTAATAGGGGATAACGGCGGTGACCCGTGTAGCGGAAGCACGGCGAAGTGCGTCGGCCATCACGATCAGTTCCATCAGGTTATCGTTGGTGGGGTAGCAGGTCGGCTGGATGATGAACACATCATGGCCGCGGACATTCTCATTGATCTCGACGGTGGTTTCCCCGTCGCTGAAGCGGCCTACAGTGGCCTGACCCATGGGAATGTGGAGTTTGCGGGCAATCGCTTGAGCCAGTTCAGGGTTGGCGTTGCCAGCGAAGATCATCAGTTTGGACACGACGGCATCCTTCTCAGTATCGGCGTTTGATTCAGAAGAAGCGGGAGAAAGGTGGCTGGGGTGGCAGGATTCGAACCTGCGCATGACGGGATCAAAACCCGTTGCCTTACCACTTGGCGACACCCCAGTATCGTGCTTTTTTGGCATCATTTCAGCTCTGTTAGCTTTTTGTGTAGAGGTGAAATGTTCACCCCTTTAGCTACGAACCCCGTGACGCCGGAGGGTTTGCTTTCCCAGATGATCCGGGCTGCGGATTCTGTCGGGAAACGTCCAAATATGCAAGCCCCGGTTCCGGTTAATCTTGCAGGTCCGAATTGTGAAAGCCATTCCAGGCTCTGGTTAACCTCAGGATACAGTTTTCGAACTACATCCTCACAGTCGTTTCGGTACCTCGAGGCGTCTCCCTCAAAAGCGGGCGCTATTTTGATTCTCGGGGTGTTCCTTGTCAACCCTTGCTCGGAAAAAATCTTGCCAGTGTTTATGTTGCAGCCGGGCTTGAGGACAACGAACCAGTCTTCCGGCGGATTTGTGTTGGTCAGTGTTTCACCAACTCCCTCGCCAAAGGCGGCATGGCCCCGGACAAATACCGGAACATCGGCGCCCAGGCCGAGGCCGATTCCGGCAAGCTCATCGGTGCTCAAGTCGAGCTGCCAGAGATAGTTCAGGCCCAGCAGAGTGGTTGCAGCATTGGAGCTGCCGCCGCCGAGGCCGCCGCCCATGGGCAGCCGTTTGGTGATGCCGATGGTGACCGCGGGCAAGTCGCCTTGAGCCCTCTCAAGGAGTGCTCTGGCCGCTCGAATGATGAGGTTGTCCTCGTCGTCGACACCGGGAACAGACTCCGCGAGCCTCACCCCCGGCTCGCCGGATGTCAGGGTGAAGCTCAGTTCATCGCCGTAGTCCAGAAACTGGAACAGTGTCTGAAGCTCGTGATAGCCATCATCCCTGCGCCCGACAATGTGCAGGAACAGGTTCAGCTTGGCCGGTGAGGGCAGTATCAGGTCAGGTGTCACTCGGGCTGCTCCTGCCAGTCGCTGACCACCAGGCGTACCCGCTTGTCGTCCTTGAGCGCGGTAATCCGGGCGGGCAGCGCAGGGTAAGCAGAGAGGAAGGCCTGCCAGCGGTCGTAGCGGATTTCCCAGCCGTTCTGGCGGATTATGGCCAGGGTGCCCTGATTATCAAACAGCAGGCGATAGTCGCTGGCGGGGGATGGCAGGCCCCGAATCCACCAGGTCAGATTCTCCAGTGGCAGCTGCCAGCCCGTGGCCGCCTCGACCAGCGCTTCCGGTTCGCCCGAGCGGTAAGTTTCGCCGTTCGGCAGGGTCAACTCGATAAACCCGGGAACCCCTTTGAGTGTTGTGCTGCCCATACCGAGGAACGATGAGGAGAGGGCAAGATCGTAGGCTTCGCCATCCTGAATCCAGTGATTGATGATGGCGCTTCCGCTGTCGGATGGCTGGCGTACGGCCAGCTTCCCGGACAGCTTCCAGTGGTCGAGTTTGTCGAGACTGACTGCGCGAGTGGTCCAGTCAGCCGGAGGCTGGTCTGTCATGCCCTCCGGCAATGGCTCGATCTGGATCGTAGTGCAGGCGCCGAGGGTGGCAAGCATTGTCAAGGCTGCCAGGGTTCGGACCAGATTCATTCCGGCTGACCGCTATTGGTCAATCGGTCAATGGTTTCCCTGAGCACCTCGTGGTCGCTGTCCTGCTCCAGACCCTCCTGCCAGATGATCCGGGCCTGTTCTTCGGCTCCGTTCATCCACAGCGCCTCACCATAGTGAGCGGCAACTTCCGGATCGGGGAAGGCGGCCCAGGCGCGGGAGAGGTAGTCGAGCGCCGGCTCGAGCTGGCCTTCGAGGAACAGGACCCAGCCCATGCTATCGAGGATGGCCGGATTGTCCGGGTCCAGCCGCAGTGCTTTCTCGATATAGCCGCGGGCTTCTCTCAGTCTGTCTGTTCGGGTGGTCAGGATGTAGCCCAGGGCATTCAGGGCAACGGCGTTTTCCGGTTCCTGTTCGAGAATGTGCTTCAGGTCGGCTTCGGCGTAGGCAGGCTGTCCGATGCCATCGTAGAGCATGGCCCGGGCGTACCGGATCTCGATATTGTCCGGATGTTCTTCCAGGGCTGCCGTGGCGGTGCTCAGGGCCTGCTGTTGTTGTTCCTGATCCAGCAGCAGGTTCACCTCCAGCAGCCAGAAGTTCTCTGCCTGGCGGGGATTGGCCTCGCGTAGCCTGCGGATGCGGTCAATGGCGTCCTCAAGCTGGCCATTCTCGGCCAGCAGAGAACTGGCGCGGGCCAGGGCCGGGAAGTAGTAATTGCCCTGTTCCACGCTCTGGTAATAGCCAATGGCCTGCTCGGTATTGCTTGCCTGGTCTTCAATGCGGCCCAGGTAGTAGTTGGCTTCGCTGGTATGGTGGCCCTGTTCGGCCAGTTGTGTCAGTTCTTGCCGGGCCAGGTCGGTCTGCCCGTTTTCAAGAGCGACCAGTGCATGAGAGAGTCGCAGGCCCGGCGTGTCCGGGTACCGCTTTACGAGGCGATTGAATTCATCCTGGGCAGCCTGTAATTCACCTTCATTTATAAGCATGCGGCCGTAAAGGGTGCCCATTTGTCGGTTGCCCGGAAAGCGGCGGGTGTTGGTCAGCAGGTAATCCAGGGCGCTGCTTTTCTGATCGGTCTGGTAGAGCAGATCGCCCTTGAGAATGATAGCCGGCTGGAAGTTTGCGTTTTCCTGCAGCAGTGGTTCGAGTCTGTCCAGGGCTTGCTGTGGCTGCCCGGTTACTTTCAACAGGAGCGCGATGCTGTATTCCAGTTCCGGGGTGTCGGGGTGGCGGTCCGACATCTCATTGTAAAGAGCGAGCAGTTCCTGCTGTTGCTCTGGCGGCAAATTGGCCGCCAGAGCGGCAAGGCTGTCGAAGTCAGCATCGCCGCCCTGATCCATGATCCGTTCCATGTGATGGATGGCAGTTTGGAGGTCGTTTCCCTTTACGGCCTGGATGGCAGAAATCCTGTGGGCCTGGAGATTATCCGGGTCGATGTCCAGCCACAGCTCGGCGAGCTGTTTCTGGGCGTTATCGCCGTTCAGGGATTGGGCGATTCGCATCGCCCGCTCGATCACCACCTGGTCTCGGGACTGTTTGGCAGCCTTCAGGTAGTTAACCAGGGTAATGTCGTAGCGTCCGCGCTGGGCTGCAATTTCGGCAGATAGAAGCAAATAGAGGGTTTCGGGCTCAAAATCGGCGTATTCAACCGGCGGTTGTGGTTCTGTCTTTTCCCCAGCGGCGACGGTTTCGCTCTTGGCAGGCGCTTCCTCTGTGCCGGTGAGGCTGGCACAGCCTGCCAGCGTGAGGCCAAGCAGGCAGGTAAACAGAAACGGTACGGATTTGTGCATGCAACTTCCCATGATCTGTCGAAAACGCATCTGAAATAACCACGCTCCAGCCCCGGAATTGAGGTAGATCGGGTCGCGGCCTCAGCCGAATCCCTATAATGGCATAAGCACCTGATCTTGCCCAACCTGTCCGCACTTGCCGAAGCTGCGGTGGTTTTGGGTGGCAGCTCAGGCCGCTGGCCGTTAAAATGTCCAGTAATTGCGCGTCTATAAACCGCTCATCGGCAAAAGGTTGTACAACCACGAAATGGCACTGGTAACGCTGGGAATCAATCATCGCACGGCCCCCGTAGAGCTACGGGAGCGAGTGGCGTTTACGCCCGAGCGTATGGCGGAGGCGTTCGCCGAGCTGCGTGCGACGTCAGGCGCCACCGAGGCGGCGATACTGTCTACCTGTAACCGGACCGAGCTGTACCTGGCCGGCGATGATGACTGCGCACCCATGGTGCTTCGCTGGATGGCCGGCTTCCATGGAATGGACGCCGCGGAACTGGAAGAAGCGCTGTACGTGCACCGCGATGGCGATGCCGTCAGGCACATGATGCGAGTGGCCGCCGGCCTGGACTCCATGGTGCTTGGCGAGCCACAGATCCTCGGGCAATTGAAGGATGCCTATTCGCTGGCCAGGGAACACGGCGCCAGCGGCTCGTTCCTCTCCCGATTGTTTGAACATACCTTCTCGGTCGCCAAACGAGTGCGGACCCAGACTGCCATCGGTGAAAATCCCGTTTCTGTTGCCTATGCCGCGGTGAGCATGGCGCACCACATATTTGCCGACATGTCCCGCAACAAGGCCCTGTTGATCGGTGCCGGCAAAACCATCGAACTGGTGGCCCGGCACCTTGCGGATGCCGGCGTGAAAGACTTCCTGGTGGCCAACCGTACCCTTGAGCGGGCACAGGCACTGGCAGAATCCCGTGGTGGCAAGGGCATTGTGCTGTCCGAGATTCCGGAACATCTGGCCGATGTCGACATTATTATTTCTTCAACGGCAAGCCCATTGCCGATCCTTGGTAAAGGTGCCGTTGAGCGAGCCCTGAAGAAACGCAAACACCGCCCCTATTTCATGGTGGATATTGCCGTGCCCCGGGATATTGAGCCGGAGGTGGCCTCGCTGGATGACGTGTATCTCTACACGGTGGACGACCTGCGCCAGGTTATCGAAGAAAATATCCGCTCTCGTGAGGGTGCGGCCCGGGAGGCCGAGAATCTGGTGGCGTCCGGGGTTCAGGATTTTCTGAACCAGCTAAGGGCGCTGGATGCGGTGTCCACGCTCAAGCAGTTCCGTCAGCGTGCCGAAGTGCTGCGCGATGCGGAGACCGAGAAAGCCCTGCGCGCCCTGCGCAATGGCACAGATCCTGAAACCGTGCTGCGCAGTATGGCACGCGGCCTCACCAACAAACTCCTGCACGAGCCCTCTGTGCAGGTTCGCAAGGCCACCACAGAAGGTCGCACCGAGGTGACAGAGTGGCTGCGTGAGTTGCACCAGCTGGATGCACTGGACGCGGACACGACGACAACCCCGGAAAAACTATGAAGCCATCGATCCAATCCCGCCTCGAGCAGCTTTCTGACCGCTTCGAGGAAGTCAGCGCATTGCTTAGTGATTCTTCCATTATCTCCCAGCAGGACAAGTTCCGGGACCTCTCTCGGGAGTTCGCCGAGATTGAGCCCATTGTTCATTGTTTCCAGGCCTGGCAGCACTCTCTGGATGACATCGAGGCTGCGCGCGAACTGGCGAAAGACGGCGACGCCGACATGCGGGAGATGGCCGAGGAAGAACTGCAACTTGCCGAGCAGAAGAGCGAGGAGCTCGATGAAGAGCTCCAGCGCCTGATGCTGCCGAAAGACCCGAACGACGGCAAGAACGTATTTCTGGAGATTCGCGCCGGCACCGGTGGTGACGAAGCTGCCATTTTTGCCGGCGACCTGTTCCGGATGTATCTGCGCTATGCCGAGCGCCGGCGCTGGCAAGTGGAGGTCCTGAGCGAGAGCGAAGGCGAGCACGGCGGCTTCAAGGAACTGATTGCGCGCGTGGCCGGTGACGGAGTGTATGGTGCCCTGAAATTCGAGTCTGGTGCTCACCGGGTGCAGCGTGTTCCGGAAACCGAATCCCAGGGCCGGATCCATACCTCCGCCTGTACTGTGGCGGTGATGCCCGAGGCCGATGAGGCCGAGGCCATCGAGCTCAACAAGGCGGATCTGCGGGTAGACACGTTTCGTGCGTCAGGTGCTGGCGGCCAGCACGTGAACAAGACCGATTCGGCGATCCGGATAACGCATTTGCCAACGGGCATTGTGGTGGAATGCCAGGAAGAGCGTTCCCAGCACAAGAACCGCGCCAAGGCGTTGAGCCTGCTGGCCTCTCGGCTTCAGAATGCCGAGACCGAGCGGCAGCAAAAGTCCATGGCCGAGACCCGCAAGAGCCTGGTGGGCAGTGGCGACCGGTCCGAACGGATCCGTACGTACAACTTTCCCCAGGGGCGGGTGACGGATCATCGGATCAACCTCACCCTTTACAAGCTCGACGAAGTCATTGCCGGTGACCTGGACGCCGTCGTCGTGCCTCTGCAGCAGGAGCACCAGGCCGAGCTGCTCGCCTCTCTCGCCGATGACCAGTAAACCCTCACTGACCTGCGAAGCCCTTCTGAAGGAGGCATCCAGCCGAATTGAAAGTGATTCGCCGAGGCTGGATGCCGAGCTGCTGCTTAGCAACATTACGGGGCTTAGCCGAACCAGTTTCCGGGCCTGGCCGGAGCGGGAAGTGACCAATGCTCACGCTGAGGCCTTTGAGGCGCTTGTGCAGGAGCGCGTGGCCGGCAGGCCTGTGGCACATTTGTTGGGGCATCAGGAATTCTGGTCACTGCCGCTGAAAGTCAGTGCCTCCACCCTGATTCCAAGACCGGATACCGAATGCCTGGTGGAAGTTGCTCTTGCTTTGCCGCTACCACCGCAAGCCAGTGTGCTGGATCTGGGAACAGGGACGGGCGCCATTGCCTTGGCTCTCGCCAGTGAGCACGTGGGCTGGCGAATATCTGCCTGTGATGCCGAGCCCGAGGCAGTGGCACTGGCCCGTGAAAACGCCGTTGCCCTTGGCCTGAACCTTTCCGTGGTCCAGAGTTCCTGGTTTTTGGGGCTGGAGCCAGAGAGGTTTGATCTGATTGTCTCCAATCCACCCTATATCCCCGATAGCGACCGCCACCTTGAGGAAGGGGACGTTCGATTCGAACCTGCCTCGGCCCTGGTATCCGGGAGCGATGGCCTGGATGATCTGCGGCTGATTATCAGCCAGGCGCCGGACTGGCTGGTTGAAGGCGGCTGGCTTCTGGTTGAGCATGGTTTCGATCAGGCAGAGGCCGTGGCACAGTTGTTTCACACTCGCGGGTTTAAAGCCGTTGAGACCCGGCAGGATTATGGCAACCGGGATCGGATGACACTCGGACAATGGTCTTCGGGTGCCTAAAAGTGGAGATGCAGATGCTCAGTGACGACGAATTATTGCGCTACAGCCGGCAGATCCTGATGCCCCGGTTCGATATTGCCGGCCAGGAAAAGCTGCAGTCGGCCAGGGTTCTTGTGATCGGTGCCGGCGGCCTGGGGTGTCCTGTCGCTTTGTATCTGGGCGCCGCAGGTGTCGGGACCCTGGCCCTGGTGGATGACGATAATATCGAACTGGCCAACCTTCAGCGCCAGATCGGTTTTGAAACCTCGCAGCTGGGTGAATCCAAAGCGGAAAGCCTTGCCGATCGGATGCGTCGGATCAACCCGCTGGTGTCCGTTATCGCCCTGAATCAGCGCCTCGAAGGTGAGGCTCTGACGCGGAAGGTCGCGGAGGCAACCCTGGTGGTGGATTGCACGGATAACTTCAACACCCGGTTTGCGCTGAACCGTGCCTGTGTGGCGTCGAAAGTGCCGCTGGTGTCCGGTGCGGCTATTCGGGGCGAGGGACAGGTTTCGGTTTACGACAGCCGGCGGGAGGAAAGCCCCTGTTACCATTGTCTTTATCCGGAACAGGGCAATGAGGATCTGACCTGTTCAGAGGCGGGGGTTATTGCGCCACTGGTCGGGATGATCGGGGCGACCCAGGCCATGGAGGCCATAAAGGTGATTTCCGGGGTTGGCTCTCCTCTGGTGGGGCGATTGCTGATTCTGGATGCCTGGGAGATGCAGTGGCGGGAGATGAAGCTGGCTCGGGATCCTGATTGCCCGGTCTGTTCTGGCTGACTTTGGTGTCTGCGGAGTTGGCGATGGTCTGCCCAAAACACGCCGTGAATACGTCCCTGTAGGCTCCGCTCCGCCATCCATGGCTCCGCAGGGTTTTGGGCAGACCATCGCCAACCCCGCTTCCGGGTTTTGAGTCAGCCCTCCAGAGACTTTCAGTTCTTCAACTCTTGGAACTTGGCTATAGCCTCCTTCCTGCTTTCTTTAAGATCAACGATCTGCCTCGGATACCCCTTCGGAATAACACCACCTTTCGTACCCGGATCGTGAATCCGTTTGCTATCCAGTTTCGCTAGCTCCGGTACCCACTCCCGGATGAAATCCCCATCGGGATCGAATCGCTCGCTCTGGGTAACCGGGTTGAAAACGCGGAAGTAGGGGGCGGCGTCGGTGCCGGTGGAGGCGCTCCATTGCCAGCCGCCGTTGTTGGAGGCCAGGAAGCCGTCGATCAGTTTTGACATGAAGTAGGCTTCGCCCAGGCGCCAGTCGATGAACAGGTTTTTGGTGAGGTACATGGCGGTGATCATGCGCAGGCGGTTGTGCATCCAGCCGGTCTGGTTGAGTTGGCGCATGGCGGCGTCGACGATGGGGACGCCGGTGTTGCCGGTTTTCCAGGCTTCGAACTTGTCGCCCGGGGTGTTCCATTCGAGGGCTTCGGTTTCCGGTTTGAAGGCGCGGTGCATGCTGACCCGGGGGTAGTGGTACAGGATGTTGATGTAGAAATCCCGCCAGGCGATTTCGGTGATCCAGGTTCCCAGGCCTTCCTGGTTGCCGCCGGCGCCCTGCGCCTGCCGGCCGGCTATCAGGCATTGCCGGCCAGAGAGAACACCGTTGGCGAGATAAGGGGATATCTGGCTGGTGCCATCGATGGCGGGGAAGTCACGCTTTTCCTTGTACGCACCGCCGCGTTTTTCGAGGAAGCGCTCGAGCTGGTCGTGGGCGGCATCTTCACCGGTTGCAACGAGGGGCTCGGGGGCGTCTCGAAAGGCTTCGGGTATGGTGTCGATCTGTTCCGGGCTTACGGCGTTACCCCTGGCTTTGGGCGTTGGAAAAAGACCCGGATGGGTTTCTTCTATCCAGCTGCGCCAGCGTCTCGAAAACGGTGTGAATACGGAGTAGGGGTCATTCTGTTGGGTGAGGATCTCGCCTACTGGTGCAACTGTCTGGTCGCGGTATTTGCGAACGGCAATGCCGAGTTGATCAAAGCGGTGTTTCAACGCCTTGTCGCGCTTGCGCTCGTTAACGCCGTACTCCTCGTTAAAGTGCAGCGCTGTCACCCCGTGCTCTTCGCAGTGGCTCTCGAGTTTGCCAAGGCTGTCGTCGAAGCGTTTTGCCTGAATAAAGGACAGCGGTATACCCAGCTTGGCCAGCTCTTCGGCCAGGGCGTTGGCGTGGGCGACGACGAATTGCACCCGGGCCGGCGACCAATCGTGTTCCTGCCATTGGTCCGGGGTGAGAATAAAACAGGCTCGCACCTCTTCGCTGCTTTCGCAGGCGGCTGTGAGGGCGGGGTTGTCGGCAACCCGGAGATCGTTTCGGAACCAGACCAGTTGTGTCATCCGTAATCCATAGTTGTCTGAGGGATTGATGTAAGTGTAATTACAGCCCGGTGTATCAATAAAATCACCAACTTGGATATTCGCCCGGGCTGGCTGATTGGATTATAGTTAGGATACTTTTACAGCAATTCAGCCGGCCGATCCTCAAGGAGTTCTGTGGCAGGAATGGAGAACAACAGCGAAGGTCGCCGTGACGGCGTTTGGGCCCAGCCTTATTCACTGGCTTCCGGCCAGACCCAGTATCATCAACTGGGTCATATTCGTTTGTGGGTGACTCTGTTGGACCAGGAATGGCAGATTCGTTCAGAAACGCTGGAACTGGATACGGATCCGGCCAGCTGGACAGAAACCATCGGCCACACTCTGCCTTCGGCTTCTGTGCCGCTGCAGCGTTTCATTCGGGAAAACCAGTCGTCGACCGTGACATTCCTGCCGGCACTCGCAAACATGCCTACCGTGATTCGTCCTTTCCAGCCCCTGACGATTCCCGCCGGCGGCCGTTGCACAATCTACGTGGGCACGCTGGTCTGGATGAAGGTCTGTGCCGGCGACAAGCAAACCGTGTTGACGGAAATTCCCCTGGCGTCGCCTTCGATGACCTGGGTGGGCAGAAATACCATGGAGGGCGAGCTTTGTTATACCTCTCATAGTTTTGCCCGTCTTGTGCTTGAGGCGGTGCCGAAACGCCCCTGGCGAGCCGTCACGCCGGTGACGCTGATCAACCGGCGGGATGAGCCCCTGCTGCTTGAGCGCTTCAGTCTGCCCACGCCGTTGCTGTCATTGCACCAGAACGATCGGGGCCAGCTCTGGACGCCGGGGGTAACCGTTGAAGTTGAGACCGACATGAATTCAGCGAGTCTGCATGTGGAACAGTCGTTGCTGGCCGCAGCGGGCACCTGCCGGCCGGTGGCGGATGCTCGTGAAAAAATGGCCCGCGGCCGGCTTGTCCGGGCGTTTGACCGGATGTTTGGCTGAAACGGATCTGATGGAGTCGACGCTTTGCTGGAAACAATGCAAACAGGCGTAATGCAGTTTTTTACCGATATTGCCTGGGGGCAGTGGATCAGTTCCGCCTTTCTTGTTGTGTTGGGGCTGTTCCTCGGGTCTCTGGCGGCCCGCAGTGTCGGCCGTTTCATGGCGCAGCGCACCTCCCGCCATCATACCGTCATGGTTCGGCGGCTGGTGTTTTACGTCATCGTGGTGCTGTTTTTTGTGGCGGCCCTGCGGGAGGCCGGGTTCTCTCTGGATGTGGTGCTCGGCGCTGCCGGTATCCTCACCGTTGCCATTGGTTTTGCTTCTCAGACCTCGGCGTCGAACATGATCAGCGGCCTGTTTCTGCTGGTGGAAAAACCCTTTGAAATCGGTGACTTCATTGAGGTAGACGCGACCATCGGGGAAGTCGTCGGCATTGATATGCTGAGCGTGAAGTTACGCACGCCGGACAACCTGTACGTGCGGATTCCCAATGAAACCCTGATCAAGACAAGGGTGGTCAACCGTTCCCGGTTTCCGATACGCCGGCTCGACCTGACGGTGGGGATTGCCTACGCTGAAGATGTAGAGCGGGTGGAAAGTCTGCTTCTGAATCTGGCAGAAAAGAATCCGGTCTGTCTCGAAGAACCCAAGCCCTTCACCTTGGTGACAGCGTTTGGTCCATCCTCGGTCGATCTGCAGTTCTCTTACTGGGTGCCGAAGGAAAAGGTGCTTGAAGGGAGAAGCGGCATGATGGTCGCGATCAAGAAAACCCTGGATCGGGAAGGCATTGAAATTCCGTTCCCCCACACCAGCGTTTATGCGGGTAGCCATTCAGAGCCGTTCCGTGTTCAGCTGTTGGGGCCGGAAAAAATCACTGAAAAGGATCTCCCGGATGTCGACAAAGACAGCTGACGTTATCAAAACCATCCCACCGACCCCCGCCGAGAGTAAGATGAGTCTTGGCTGGCGGGAATGGGTGGCGCTGCCGGACCTGGATATCAGCCGTATCAAGGCGAAAATCGATACCGGAGCCAGAACTTCCTGTCTCCACACGTTCCGCACTGAACCCTACACGGAAAACGGTGAACGGCGCGTGCGCTTCTGGGTTCATCCGGTACAGAACGATCTTCACCAGGTGGTGGAGTGTGACGCCAGGGTGCTGGATGAGCGGAACGTGTCTGATTCCGGCGGCCACAAGGAAATGCGCCTGGTCATCGAGACCACGCTGCTGATTGGCGGCCAGAAATGGCCCATTGAAATGACATTGACCAACCGAGATTCCATGCGGTTCCGGATGTTGCTTGGCCGTACCGCTATGTCAGGGCGCTCAGTGATCTATCCCGAAGCTTCCTATCTTGCCGGCGAGCCGGCCTTAAGGACTGAAAAATGAAAATAGCGGTACTGTCACGAAACCGTCACCTCTACTCGACCCGCCGTCTGGTGGAAGAGGGCATTAATCGTGGCCACGAAGTGAAGGTGATTGACTGCCTTCACTGTTCGATGAATATCACCTCGGCCAATCCACAGATCCACTACCACGAGGAGGTCCTTGAGGATTTCGATGTGGTGATTCCGCGGATCGGTGCATCGGTGACGTTTTACGGAACGGCAGTATTGCGCCAGTTCGAGATGATGGGCGTGTTTCCGGTGAATGAATCAGTGGCTATCAGCCGTTCCCGGGATAAGCTCCGCTCGCTGCAACTGCTGGCCCGTAAGGGTGTGGGAATGCCGATTACCGGTTTCGCGAACAAGCCGGACAACGTTCCGGAGTTGCTTCAGATGGTGGGCGGGGCGCCGGTGGTGATCAAGCTGCTGCAGGGTACCCAGGGCATCGGCGTGGTGCTGGCAGAAACCCGCAAGGCCGCGGAGAGTGTTATTGAAGCCTTCATGGGCCTGAAAGCGGATATTCTCGTGCAGGAATTCATCAAGGAAGCCGGCGGTGCCGATATCCGTTGCTTTGTGATCGGCGACAAGGTGATCGCGGCCATGAAGCGTCAGGGTGCCGAAGGCGAATTCCGTTCGAACCTGCACCGGGGCGGCACTGCCTCCCTCATACGCATCACCCCCCAAGAGCGCAGCACGGCCATCAAGGCCGCCAAAGCCATGGGTCTGAACGTTGCCGGTGTTGACCTGCTCCGCTCCAGCAGGGGGCCTCTGGTAATGGAGGTGAATTCGTCGCCTGGCCTTGAGGGCATCGAGAACGCCACCGGCAAGAACGTTGCCGGCATGATCATTAACTGGACCGAAAAGAATCAGAAGCCCTGGAAGACCCGGACCAAGGGGAGAGGCTAAAGCATGGCTCGTGCCCCCTATGAAATTGCCGGGACCCAGGTAAAGGCCGGAACCCGGCAAACCGTGGAAGTTCCGGTCGCCAAGCTGTACACCCATACGCCGCTGCACATTCCCGTTGAGGTTGTGCACGGCCGGCGAAGTGGCCCGGTATTGATGGTGTGTGGTGCCATTCACGGTGACGAGATCAACGGTGTTGAGATCGTTCGTCGGGTGCTCACCAATTCGGCGTTGAGGCACCTTCGGGGCACGTTGGTTGCGGTGCCTATCGTGAACATTTTCGGGTTCGTGCAGCGCACCCGATACCTGCCTGACCGGCGGGATCTGAACCGCTGTTTTCCCGGCAGTGAAAGTGGCTCCCTGGGCGGGCGTATTGCCTACCTGCTGCGCACCCAGATTATGGAGCGGGTGACCCACATTATTGATTTGCACACGGGTGCAGTTCATCGATTCAATCTGCCGCAAATTCGTGCCGAGCTGAAAAATCCGGAAACCGTGCGCATGGCCGAGGCCTTTGGTGCCCCGATCATAATCAATTCGGGGCTCCGAGAGGGAAGCCTCCGGGCCTACGCTGATTCACAGGACATTCCGGTG
This sequence comes from Marinobacter sp. L-13, assembly GCF_056857715.1. Classification (NCBI taxonomy): domain Bacteria; kingdom Pseudomonadati; phylum Pseudomonadota; class Gammaproteobacteria; order Pseudomonadales; family Marinobacteraceae; genus Marinobacter; species Marinobacter sp. L-13. Next base: position 115,915 of record NZ_JBSXNQ010000053.1, on the reverse strand, counting down.
ATCACCTTCGAAGGCGGAGAGGCTCTGCGATTTGATGACGTGGTGATCGGCAGCGGTGTGAAAGGGGTTATTCGGGTGATGCGTGAACTCGAAATGATCCCGGCGAAGAAGGGGCCCAAGGCACCGAGAAAGCGGTCTGAAACCGCGGCCAATTCCCAATGGGTGCGGGCGGATATCGATGGGATCATGAGGCCTGTCGCCCGGCTGGGCCAGAAGGTTCGCAAAGGCCAGAGGCTGGCCATGGTGGCGGATCCCTTCGGCGAATCGGAAACCGCGGTGGTGTCACCCTGCTCAGGTATCGTAATCTGCGTGAATAACCTGCCACTGGTAAACGAGGGCGAGGCAATTTACCACGTCGCCCGATTTGACGAGCTCAGCGAGGCGGAAAAAGCGATGGATTATTTCCGCAGCAGCTACGAGGGCGATGTCGGCGACGATGTGGTTCCCGTGCACCCCTGGGATGACCGGCAGAAATAACCGAGAGGGCTGTCATGATCTGGGATCAGTCGTTTATCGAGTTGGCGCCGCTGCCGCGGGGTTTTCATCTGGTCACCAATGAAATCCTTGCCCAGGCGCCGGACCTGACCAACTGCGAAGTCGGCTTGCTGCACCTGTTCATCCAGCATACCTCCGCTTCGCTGGCGGTGAACGAGAACGCCGATCCGGATGTGCGGGGCGACCTGGAACGCCATTTCAACGTCATGGTGCCGGAGAATGCGCCGCACTATGAGCACGTTATGGAAGGGCCCGACGACATGCCGGCTCATATCAAAAGCATCCTGGTCGGCCCCTCGCTGACCCTCCCGGTCAGCCATGGTCGCCTGGCACTTGGAACCTGGCAGGGACTTTATCTCTGTGAGCATCGGGATCGAGCCGGTAGTCGTCGTATTGTGGCGACTCTTCAGGGTCGCTGGTAGCCAGAACCCGAAACGCCCTACGTGTCGGGATTCACCCATCTGCTCTTTCCGATGGGTGGATTTTCACCCATTTTCCAGCGCCTGACCTTGCTCTGATTCTAGTAAGGCCCTGTTTTTCCGAATTAATCGAGATCTGGTCTGCTCCTTGCTGATTGGGTTACCCACCGGAGCTGTTAGAGCTTCGTTGAGCACCCAACAAACAAAATGAATCGGGAGCATTCCTTATGAAAACCCAAGCCGTAATGGCGGTGGCCTTTGCCTCCACCTTCGCAGTCGCAACCCCCGCAACAGCCCAGGATCGTTCGGACTGGCCGAGCAACTTCACCGTTGGTACCGCCAGTCAGGGTGGAACCTATTTTGCCTACGGTTCCGGTTGGGCGAACTTTGTGGCTGAAAACCTGGGCGTTTCCGGTGGTGCCGAGATCACCGGCGGACCGGTTCAGAATATGGCGCTGGTGCACACCGGCGACCTGAAGTTTGGCCTGACCACCATGGGCCCGGCTCGGGAATCCATGGACGGTAACAGCCCGCTTGCGCCGGGCATGAAGATGGACAACGTCTGCGCCATGTTCCCGATGTACGAAACACCGTTCTCGGTGACCGCGCTATCCAGCTCTGGCATTACTTCCATCGCCGATATCCCTGATGGCGCCACGATCGGTTTTGGTCCGGCGGGCTCCACCTCGGACACCTACTTTCCGCGCATGATGGAGACCCTGGGTGTGAACTTCGAACGCCGCAACGGCAGCTGGTCTGATCTGGGCGGTCAGCTTCAGGATGGACTGATTGATGTGGTTGCCTTCGCCGCCGGTATTCCCATTCCTGCGGTCAGCCAGCTGGAAGTGCAAACCGACGTGAACATCATCGGTATGAACGATGCCGAGGCCGAGACCATTATCAGCAACTTCCCGGTGTCCGAGTTCATCATTCCGGCGTCCACCTACCAGTCCCTGGATGCGCCTTCCCGCGTGGTATCCATGTGGAACTTCGCGATGGTCAACTGTGATGTATCTGAAAGCTTCGTGTATGAAATCACCAAGCTGACCATGGAGAACAACGACAAGATGGTCTCCATTCACAAGGCGGCCCGTAACTCGGTACCCGAGAACTACACAAAGAACAACGTCCTGCCCTGGCACCCGGGCGCTGCGCGTTGGTTCAACGAGAATGGTTACCCGATCGAAGACAGCCAGATCAAGTAACAGTGCTCGAGCAGGAGGCTGCCCTGCAGCCTCCTGCAATGTATGGCCAGCCGAGTTCTGGCTCCGATTTGCCTGCAAGCAGGGTGTGTCATGACTACCGAACAAGATTCCAAAGACCTTCCGGACATTGAAGTGGGCGAAGACCATGTACTCGCGCACAACGTGGACGAGGAACCGGTCGAAGCCAACCGCCGGCTTTTCGAAGGCGGCCTGCTGAAATTCGTCGCGCTGCTGGCGATAGCCTATTCAGCCTTTCACCTGTATTCCCTGAACATAGCGCCCCTGGAAACCTGGTCGTTCCGGATTGTGCACATTGCCGGTGCCCTGGTGCTGGGTTTCGTTCTGTTTGCCGGCGCCCGGTTTGTGTCATCGGAAGAGGGCGGCGCACGCCACCGGTGGACAACCTGGATCAGTGCCGGTGCCATGCTGCCGGCTCTCTATGTGTTGTATCAGACATTTTCGTTCTGGCAGATGGTTCAGAACGGCGCCATGCGGATTCCGGTCGAACTGGAGGTGTGGCACTTTGGCTGGCCGCTGCTGGCGGCGACCGGTGTTGGCATTGTCATGAGCTGGTTTCATCAGCGCGAGCGATCGGTATTCAGTGTGCCCGACCTGGTGTTGATCGTCTGCTCGCTGGCCGTGGCCGCCTATTTCCTGGTGGTTTATAACACGTCCATGCGGATGTCGACCGGCACCTCCTTTGCGCCGGTGGGTATCTCGTTTGCAGCCATTGCCGGCACGGCCCTGATCATGGAACTTACCCGGCGCGTGGCGGGGATGGCACTGGTGATCATCGGTCTGGTGTTTCTGGCCTATGTTTTCGCAGGACCCTACCTGCCAGGTTTCCTCGGTTACCCGGGGCTTTCGGTTCAGCGTTTCTTCAGTCAGGTGTATACCGATGCCGGAATCCTTGGGCCGACCACGGCGGTGTCTTCGACATACATCATTCTGTTCATCATTTTTGCCGCCTTCCTGCAGTCCTCGAAGGTGGGTGACTACTTCGTGAACTTTGCCTTTGCGGCGGCCGGCCGTTCCCGGGGTGGCCCGGCCAAGGTATCGATCTTTGCATCGGGCCTGATGGGTATGATCAACGGCACCAGTGCCGGCAACGTGGTATCCACCGGCTCCCTGACGATTCCATTGATGAAGAAGGTGGGCTACAGCAAGCAATCCGCAGGCGCTGTCGAGGCGGCCGCGTCCACCGGTGGTCAGATCATGCCGCCGATCATGGGCGCCGGCGCCTTTATCATGGCGGAGATTACCGGCATTCCCTACACCGAGATAGCCATCGCGGCGATCATTCCGGCGATCCTGTATTTTGCCTCGGTCTACTTCATGGTGGATTTTGAAGCCGCCAAGACCGGCATGCGCGGCATGCGTGAAGACGAGCTGCCAAAGCTCAGAACCATGATGAAGCAGTGCTATCTGTTCGTGCCGATCATAATCCTGATTGTCGCCTTGTTCATGGGCTATTCGGTGATCCGGGCCGGCACCCTGGCGACCGTTTCTGCCGCGGTCGTGAGCTGGCTGTCACCCAACAAGATGGGTCTGCGGCATATCCTTCAGGCACTGGAAATTGCTTCCTATATGGCGATCCAGATTATCGTGGTGTGCGCAGCGGCCGGGGTAATCGTGGGCGTGATTTCGCTGACGGGAGTGGGCGCGCGCTTCTCTGTGCTGTTGCTGGACGTTGCGGCCACGAGCCAGTTGCTGGCGCTGATCTTCGCCATGTTCATTTCCATTCTACTGGGTATGGGGATGCCGACCACGGCGGCCTATGCGGTAGCTGCCTCAGTGGTCGCGCCCGGCCTTGTCCAGTTGGGTATTGAACCGCTGACGGCGCACTTCTTCGTGTTCTACTTCGCTGTAGTTTCCGCGATCACACCGCCGGTTGCGCTGGCCTCCTATGCCGCTGCAGGCATATCGGGCGCCAACGCCATGGAAACCTCCGTGGCCTCGTTCCGGATCGGCATCGCAGCCTTCATCGTGCCTTTCATGTTCTTCTACAACGGCGCGTTGTTGATGGAAGCCGGCTGGTTCGAGATCGCGAGGGCGCTGGTAACCGCAACCTTTGGCGTTTACATGCTTTCTGGCGGCGTGCTCGGTTGGTTTGCGAGCATTTCCGCGTCCTGGATAACGCGACTCCTGCTGATTGCGGCCGCGTTGCTGATGATCGAGGGAGGGCTCTGGACGGATCTCACCGGTATTGCCCTGGCGGTCCTGGCGTTCGTCATCCAGAAGCAGCGTAAAACTCGCCTTGCCACAGCTGGCGCCCTGTAACGGGGGCTTGCTGTCTGGGTCAGAACAACCGTGCCATGGAAGCATCGCACGGTTGTTCTGCACCCGGCCTGGCTATACTCTAGCGGCTTTCCGCGGTTTTTCGGGAACCGGACCCTATGCCTTACCGTATTGGCGTTTTTCTCCTTTTCGTGGCGACCCTGGTGGCCGCCTGGCTGCTCGGTGGCTGGGTTGGATACCGGCAGGTGGAGCAGGAGAGCCTGGAGGAGTCCTTCCGGTATCGCCAGTTGGTGGCCAACGAACTGAACCGATATCTCCCGGTGCCCGAGCTGATGGCCGAGCATCCGTTACTGCAACGGGCGCTGGAGGCGCCTGACAATCCCTCTGCTATTCTCTCGGCCAATGAACAGATGCAGCGCATGGCCACTATCGTAGGCAGTTCGGATGTCTACCTGATGGATACTCGCGGCCTGACGATCGCAGCCAACAACTACCTGCAGCCAGACAGTTTTGTCGGGCGGAATTTCAATTTCCGGCCGTATTTCTATGAGGCGATGGAGTCGGGCGATTCGGCGATCTATTTCGCCCTCGGCCTGATGTCTGGCGTTCGGGGTCTGTATTTCTCGCATCCGGTTCGGGACGAGGGCGGCCAGATTATCGGGGTGGTCGCCGTGAAGGTTCTGGTTCACGAACTGGAATCCCAATGGGATCGCCCTACTGGCTTGCGAGAGGCGGAGATGGTCGTGCTTGATCATAATGGCATCAGTTTTCTCGCGAGCAGGCAGGACTGGCTTTACCGCAATTTCTCGGGGATGGCCGATGCCGTGCCCGACGAGTATTCCCGCCGGCGTTATCCAGGCCGTGATTTGACGCCAATGGCACTGAAAACGTTGGGAACCCCATGGGGGCTTCTCGAGCAGTCAGCAACGGTCCGTATCCAGGACAGTGGCAAACCCCGGGAATATCTGAGCGTAAGCACGCCTCTGCCAAGGATGGACTGGACGCTTCAAGTCATGGTGAGCACTCGCTCGGTCGTCTGGACCCGGTTGGGTTTTGCGGTCGGTGGGGCGGCGCTGTTCTTTGGTGGCCTGTTGACCTGGCTGTACCTGCGCGAGCGCTACCGGCGCGAGGCTGAACTGGCTCTTCGGGGCGAGCAGCTGGAGCGAAGCGTGGCCGAGCGAACCGCAGACCTGGAGAACTCCAATCGCAAACTGGTGGAGGAGATCCGGGAGCGAGAACGCACCCAAACCGAGCTGCGGGAAACACAGCAGGAGCTGATCCAGGCTGCAAAACTGGCGGTGCTGGGTCAGATGTCCGCGGGCCTCAACCATGAAATGAACCAGCCTCTGACGGCCATTCAGACCTATGCCCGAAACAGCCGCCGCTTCCTTGAGAAAGGTGCCGGGGAGATGGTGGATGCTAACCTGTCAGAAATCATCCTGCTGTGTGACAAGATGGCGGAGCTGACCCGGCAGTTCAAGGTTTTTGCGCGCAAATCCGAAGGCCCGCCAGCGGTGGTGGATCTCCGGCAACCGATTGACGCATCCCTGAAAATTATCGTTGCCCAGCAATCGAGCTCGGAAATCGATATCCAGTGGCACCGTCCGGACTCGCCGGTGATGTGCCACGGTGACCTGATCCGGATAGAGCAGGTTATGGTTAACCTGATGGCGAACGCGGTTCAGGCGGTAGAGGGTGGTGCTCGGCCGGAAATCCGGATTGATATAGAAGAAACCGAGCAGCACTGGAAATGCCTGGTGCGCGATAACGGGCCCGGATTGCAGGGCGACACCGAACAGATTTTCGAGCCCTTTTTTACCACCAAATCGGTCAAGCAGGGACTGGGTCTTGGGCTTTCCATATCGCGCCAGATTGTGGATGCGCTGGGTGGCAGCCTGACCGGTCGTAACCGCCGGGATGGGCCGGGCGCAGAATTCGTCGTAACCCTCAAGAAGCGGGAGGCCATGGAATGACAGAACCCTCGGTAATCTTTGTGGACGACGATCCACACATCCGCCAGGCTATTGCCCAGACACTGACCCTGGAGGAGTTGCCGGTCAGCTGCTTCGAAGATGCGCCATCGGCGCTGGGACATATCAACGCCGACTACGACGGCGTGGTTCTCTGCGACTACAACATGCCGGAGATGACCGGCCTGGAGTTGCTGGACCGGCTTCGAGCTATCGATAACACCATTCCCGTGATCATTCTTACCGGGCAGGGCGACATAAGCACGGCAGTAACGGCCATGCAGCAGGGCGCTTACGACTTTATCGAGAAGCCGTTTGATCATGATGAACTGATTGAACTGCTCCGTCATGCCCTGGAAAAACGGCATCTGGCCCTCGAGAACCGTCGACTGAAAGCACAGCTGCGACACCTGGCCAGACCCGGTCCACGAATGTTGGGGGATTCGCCGTTGATGCAAAAGGTCATGGCGACCGTTGATCCCATCCTCGATATTTCGGCCAATATTCTTCTGCACGGGGAAACTGGGTCCGGGAAGGATGCGCTGGCCCGATACATTCATGAGAACAGTGGACGCAGTGCCCACAACTTTGTAGCAATCAACTGCGGCGCGGTGCCCGAGAACCTGATTGAAAGCGAGTTGTTTGGCCATGAGGCCGGGGCGTTCACCGGGGCTGAAAAGCGCCGTATCGGCAAGATCGAGCACGCCCACAAGGGCACCCTGTTCCTGGATGAGGTTGAGAGTATGCCCGTGCCCTTGCAGGTGAAACTCCTGCGGGTGCTGGAAGAACAACGGGTCGAGCGTCTGGGCAGCAATCAGGTTCAGGAGGTGGATGTCCGGATCATTGCCGCCACCAAGGCGGATTTGAAAAAACTCAGTGACGACGGCGAATTCCGGCCTGATCTCTATTACCGGCTGAATGTGGTCAAAGTTGACATCCCGCCGTTGAGAGAGCGGAAAGAGGACATCCCGCTGCTGTTCCATCATTTCGTGCTGATTGCCGCGGCCCGTTACGATCGGGAGAGCATACCGCTTGATGCTGGTCAGGCAGCCCGGCTGATGCAACATTCATGGCCCGGCAACGTTCGCGAACTTCGGAACCTGGCTGAACGTTATGTCCTGCTGGGGCCGGCAGCGCTGGATGAGAACGAACCTGCGGATACGGCCAATGTGGCGGGTCGACAGACGCTCGCCGAAATGATGGACGGTTTCGAGCGTTCTGCCATTATCAGCGCCCTGAATGCCAGTCATGGCAGCATCAAGGACACCATGGTCCAGCTCGGTATTGCCCGGAAAACCCTGTACGACAAGATGCGCAAGCATGGGTTGGACAAAGCCCAGTTCAAGGATTGATGAGCAACAAAAATTTACCGGCATGGTTACAGGCTGGAAACAAACTACGCAGTATCATCAATGATATTGCCCCCGGTTTTTGCGTAGTCTTTGCGACTTTTTCCATGCCGGATCGCCCGGCGAATTGATCACTTAACCAAAAAGACTACCAGTCATGAAAAACCTGACCATCCAGACACGGGTACTGTTGCTGGCCCTGGTGCCGGTGATTGTGCTCACGGCATTCCTGACCAGTTACAACCTTAACCAGGCCAGTGCTATTGGCGAAGAGGCCGTTGCCGGTTTCTCCTCCGATATGGAAGAGAGTAAACGCCAGGAACTGCAGAATTATCTGGCCGTTGCAAAGTCTTCCATCGAGCATCTCTATAATCAGCCTGGGTCCGCAGACGATCCGGAGGTGCGCGAGAAAGCGTGGGAGATCCTGCGACAGCTTCGTTTTAACGATTCGGGAAGCACCGGTTATTTTTTTGCGTATGACACCCGGGGTGTCAATGTGATGCACGGCGTCAACCAGTCTCTGGAAGGCAAAAATCTCTGGGACTTCCAGGATCCCAACGGAACCTTCCTGATTCGTGAGCTGGTAAAGGCGGCGCGCAATGGCGGCGGTTATGTGCCTTATGGTTGGAAAAACAGCGAAACCGGACAAGTAGCGCCCAAGCTGGGCTATGCGGAAATGCTGCCCAAGTGGGGTGTGATGATCGGCACCGGCTTCTGGATTGACGGCCTTGAGGCCCAGGTAGCGGCGATGGAAAGCCAGGTGGGGACTTCACTCGAGGACGCCGTGATAGGCTCAGTCAGCACCTCACTTGTCGCATTGGCGCTGATCGTCCTGCTTGCCCTGATCGTGGTCCGCAGCATCATTCGGCCCCAGAAATCGGCCGTGTCGGCAATGAATGACATCGCCAGCGGCGATGGCGACCTGACCCGTCGTCTTGACGTTTCCGGCAAGGATGAGCTTGGACAGTTGGCGACTGCCTTTAACAGTTTCGCCGACCAGGTGCACGGACTGGTTGAACGCGTGCTGTCGTCTACCCGCACGCTGAACGAGGCCACGGCTGATTTGAACCAGGTCATGACTGAAGCCGAGCAGGGCGTCGAGCGACAGAAATCCGAGAGTGATCAGGTGGCAACGGCGATGAACGAAATGACCGCAGCTGCCCAGGAGGTTGCGAGCAACGCGAGTGAAGCCTCCACGGCCGCCGATCATGCCAATGGACAGGTTTGCGATGCCCAGGGCCTGGTACATCAGGCTACCGAAGTTATTGGCGGGCTCTCCGAGCAGGTGGGAGAGGGCGTTCGGGTTATCGAGCAGCTTGGCACTGACTCTCGCCGGATTGATAGCGTACTGGAGGTCATTCGCGAAATTGCTGATCAGACCAACCTGTTGGCCCTCAACGCTGCGATCGAAGCGGCACGGGCCGGCGAGGCCGGTCGGGGTTTTGCCGTGGTGGCTGACGAAGTTCGAACGCTGGCTCGCCGGACCCAGCAGAGCACCCAGGAAATCCAGGATATGATTGAGCGGCTTCAGTCTGGGGCAGGGAATGCGGTCAAGGTAATTGCTTCCATCAGTGAGCGCAGCGAAGCGACCGTGGAAGAAACCCGGCAGGTCAACGATGCGCTGCAGCGCATTGGTCAGGCTGTGGCAACGATCACGGACATGAATACACAGATTGCCAGCGCAGCCGAAGAGCAGACCAGCGTTTCCGAGACCATTAATCAGAACGTGCATGAGATCGTCGCGATTACCGAACAGACGGCGCAGGGAACCCGTCGGGCCGGAGATGCAACTCAACGGCTGAAGAACCTGGCGTCCGAGATGTCAGAGCAGGTCAGTCGGTATCGGGTGTAGGCATTACTGATTAAGTGAGAAAGGGGCAGAACTCGGGTTCTGCCCCTTTTTTTCGTTCTTTAAATGCTCGCCAATGTCAGAGATTGGCTTCGGCAAATTCTGCCAGTAGCGACCGGGGAACACCCTGCAGGTGGATGTGGGCGCCATGTCGAAAGCGCTTGAATCGTTCGGTCATGTAGGTGAGGCCCGAACTCAGGGCACTCAGGTAGGGCGTATCGATCTGCGCAAGGTTGCCGAGGCAGATCACCTTTGACCCGTTGCCGGCCCGGGTAATGATGGTCTTGATCTGATGGGGCGTCAGGTTCTGTGATTCATCGATAATGATCAGACTGTGCTGGAAGCTGCGGCCCCGGATGTAATTCATGGATTTGAAGTGCAGGGGCACCTTGCTGAGGATGTAGTCGACGCTGGCGGTCATGTTCTCGTCGTCCTCATGGAGCGCTTCCAGGTTGTCGACGATGGCGCCCAGCCAGGGCTCCATTTTCTCGGCTTCAGTGCCGGGCAGGAACCCGATGTCCTCGTCGAGGCCCTGGGTGGAGCGGGTGGCAATAATGCGCTTGTAGAGCTTGCTGGCCACGGTCATCTCGATACACGCAGCCAGCGCCAGGATGGTTTTGCCCGAGCCGGCGGAGCCGGTGAGGTTGACCAGGTGGATGTCCGGGTCCAGGAGCAGGTTCAGCGCCATGGCCTGATAGATGTCCCGGGGAACCAGGCCCCAGACTTCCTCGTTCATCAGGTCGTGTTGGTGCAGGTCCTTGATGATCAACTGGTCGTCGGAGAGGTCCACCACCTTGCCGACGAAGCCCATTTGATCGATGACGAATTCATTGATGTTCAGCTTCGCCAGCTCGCCTTCCCGCTTGAGGATATGTTCGGTCGAACCCTCCCGCTGAACAGTCTCCACTTTCTCGATGGTGTCCCAGAAGGAGTTGGGGAATTCCCGGTAGCCCTTGGGCAGAAGATCAATGTCATCGAGCAACTGGTCGTTGTGGTAGTCCTGAGCTTCGACGCCGAAGCCCCTTGCCTTGAGGCGCATGTTAATGTCTTTCGACACCAGGATAATGTCCCGGGACTTGTGGCGGTTCTGGAGAGCAGCCAGGGTGTTGATGATCTTGTTGTCGTTCAGATGCTCTGGCAGCGAATGGTTGCCACTGTCACCGGTGCTCATCAGGATCGAAAGAGTGCCCAGGGGTTCGGCCTTCTTGCCACGCACGATGGGAACACCTTTCTCGATCACCTTCGGGCTGGCATCGCCCAGCAACTTATCGATGTTGCGGATGGCCTGACGGCAGTCAGCGGCCACGGCTTGCTTGCCGGATTTGAGGCTGTCGAGTTCTTCGAGGACCGTCATCGGGATGATGACATCGTGTTCTTCAAAGTTGAGGAGGGCGTTCGGGTCGTGGATCAGGACGTTGGTGTCGAGGACGTACATCTTTCGGCGAGCTTGCGGTGCTCTGGGCATAAGTGGCGCTACCTCTCTGGTGGCTCAGTCGTTATCGGCGCAGCGTTGCGTGAGTTCCTCATCCGAGATCACTTTCAGCATATCGTAAGTCGTTATGATGCCGGTAATTTTTGAATCATTCGTGACAAAGATCCGGTGCAGGTGATCGCGCATCATGATATTCGCAATGTCGCGCACCGGCGTCTTCTCGTCAACCGATAAAACAATGGGGGTCATGATGTCCCGGACTTCTACCGGCACCTTGCCCATTTCCTCAAAGATCACCATTCGCAGGCGTCGGGCTTCCTCCCGTTCTTCGGGAGTCAGATGCCGGTCGGCATCGGAGCGCGTGGCGTTCCAACGGAATTCGGTGATGTCTTTAAGAGTGGCAATGCCGACAATTTCGCCGTCGTCATCGGTGACGGGGCTGCCGGTTATCTCGTTGTCGGTGAGGAAGCGGGCCAACCGGTCCATGGTCCAGGATTGCGGGACGGCCTTGATGCTGGGTGTCATGATCTCGTAGGCGAGAACGGTCATTGATCTGGGCTGCCTTCTAGAGTCCTTTCATAAAGCTTAGCGCGTGATACTCCGCGCGTCATCCCTTACTGTGCGCCGGGACTCAGGGTTTGTTCATGCGAAGGCCGGTCAGTTGGCCCTGCTCGTCATAAACCAGTTGGTACCCCTGGTACTTTTTACTGTTGGCAACGCGTTCCAGCGCTTTCATCGACCTCACGGGAATATCCACCAGCAGGGAGTTCACCAGCCAGCCGGGTAGCGCTCCGTTGGGGTCCGTGTGCTGGACCCACACCATCCGGGTGCTCTCCCCCTCCGGCGTGAACCGGTAAAGGGTGTCCGAGCGATCGACTCTCACCCGGCTACTGTTTTCCGCCCTCTGATCGGGCATGGCGTTCAGATCCATGACGATCTCACCGGAGGTCTGATCACCTCGTGTGCGTATGCGCAGGACATAGTCGCGGTCAGTAACCGGCCAGGGCATGTCATTCACGGAATAGGCAAAGCGATCGTGAAACACGCCATTGCCAAACCCATGGGATTCCGTGCAGTTGTGCACCCACTCGATGCAGGAACCGGGGTTGGCCATCACAGCCATCAGGTTTTCGATAGGCGCGTCGAGCACCGCCACGGCCTTGAAGGCCTTGAAGCTGGAGCCTGGCTGCTCGATGGTATAGACCCGGATGTGATCGGCTTCCTTGCGTAGCGTCCACGCCTCGTCGCTTTCACTGGGCAGTTCAGCACGGGCGCTGGCGGCAACAGCAAACACCAGCAACGCACAGACCAGCCCACTGATCACCGAGGCCCAGCCCGTAATGCCATGGGCTATGCTCTTTCTCATAGGGTACACTTCCTTGCAGATGGTGGGCCGAGTCTAGCATGGGGCTTTTGCCGGCATGGCCACGGAAACAGTGGATTGTGAACCAGGTAGCGACCTGTTGATTTGGTAACCGAAATTGGCCCGATCTGACGACGACTATGACCATTAAGAAACTTATCAACGGCAAAGGGCAGGTGATTCCGGGACTGCTGGATGAACCGGTAGAAGAGATCAACTACCTGGACTATGACCTGCGTACGGTGATGGACCGCCCGCGTTCAAAGCTGGCAAGACGCTGGCGGTTCAACCAGTTCCAGTTTGTCAGTGCCATGGGCCCGGGTTGGGTGTTTGGTCTGGGGGTGGTGGATCTGAAACTGCTGGGCAGCGGATTCTTCTATCTCTATGACTTCGAGACTGGCCAGATGATGGAGCAATCGTTCCTTCAGCCATTGGCCCGGCAAACCTGCATTGAGCCACGGCCAGAGGAAGGGGTGACAAGGTTCAGCAAGGGCGAGGTAGCCGTGCGAATTGCGCCTTCTGCGGATGGCCGGACAATTACGGTCTCGGCCCCGGGAGGTATTCGTATTGAACTGACGCTTTCAGAGGATCGGGACCCGCTCCGGCTGGTATGCCCGGCCGGCTACAATGGCTGGGTATTTACCCGCAAGTCGGCAGGTTTGCCGGTGGAAGGGGAAGTGCGCTGGGATCATCGTATCTGGCGCTGCGACGAGCAGACTCGGGGATCCATCGATTGGAGCTGTGGCTTCATGCGCCGGGAAACAGCCTGGAACTGGGCCTGCCTGGCCGGCCAGCTTGCGGATGGCCGGTCCGTGGGATTGAACCTTGCCGCTGGGGTCAATGAGACGGGAATGACGGAAAATGCGCTCTGGCTGGATGGTGTCTGCCACGAACTGGGCGCGGCAAGGTTCCGTTTTGATCGCTATCAACCAGGCGGCGACTGGCATGTGAGCACCGAGGATGGTCGGGTCGATCTGCACTTTGTCCCCGCTGGTGTGCGCAAGGAAAAACTGGACGCCTGGGTACTGGCATCCAACTTCCGGCAGTACGTGGGCTCGTTCAGTGGAACGGTGACGGATGAGGCTGGCGGAAAAATTGAGGTTAAAGGTCTGCGGGGCCTGATGGAAGACCACTTTGCGAGGTGGTAAGAACTGGCCTGTCCCACCCGGGACAGGCCAAATAAGCGGGTTATCGCTCCGGTAGCGTGACGTTCAGCTCCAGTACCGAGCAGCTCTCGTTGCGGTCTACCTCAACCTGAACCATGTCGTCGCTGATCTGAACGTACTTTCGAATGACCTCCAGCAGCTCCTGCTGCAGCTGGGGCAGGTAGTCCGGCTGGTCACGTTGGCCCCGCTCGTGAGCCACGATAATCTGGAGGCGCTCTTTGGCCACGCTGGCGGTGTTCTTCTTTTTACCCTTGAAGTAATCGAGGAAACTCATCCCTTAGCCCCCCTTGAACATCCGTGAGAAGAAACCCTTCTTCTGGGACGTCATGAAACGGTGTTCCCGTTCCTCTCCCAGAAGGCGTGCAACCGCATCATCGTAGGCCTGGCCGGCATCGCTGTCCTCTTCGAGGATAACCGGCAAACCCTGGTTTGAAGCGTTCAGAACAATCTGGCTTTCCGGAATGACGCCCAGCAGAGGTATCGCGAGGATTTCCTCTACGTCCGCCACGGACAGCATCTCGCCCTTTTCGACACGGGACGGGTTGTAACGGGTCAGGAGCAGGTGTTCCTTGACCGGGTCCTGGCCCATTTCGGCTCGACGGGATTTGCTCTGCAGAATGCCCAGAATGCGGTCGGAATCCCGCACCGAAGACACTTCGGGATTGGTAACCACAATCGCCTCATCAGCGTAATACAGCGCCATCAGGGCACCATGCTCAATGCCGGCAGGAGAGTCGCAGACGATGTAATCGAAGGTCTCGGAAAGCTCGTTGATGACTTTCTCGACGCCATCTTTGGTCAGTGCTTCCTTTTCCCGCGTCTGGGAGGCCGGAAGGATGTACAGGGTATCGACCCGCTTGTCGCGGATCAGCGCCTGGTTCAGGGAGGCTTCGCCCTGGATCACGTTTACGAAGTCGTACACCACGCGACGCTCGCAGTTCATGATCAGGTCCAGGTTGCGCAGGCCCACGTCAAAATCGATGACTACTGTCTTGTGGCCTCGCTTGGCAAGGCCGGTGCTGATCGAGGCGCTGGTGGTGGTTTTGCCAACGCCGCCCTTTCCTGAGGTAACGACAATAATTCTAGCCAAGGTTCTGTTCCTGTTTCTCGGTGGATTCGTCGTGTCTGCCGAATTATCCGGTCAAGTTATTGTGTTCAGCTCCAAAATCAGGCCTTGTCCAGTGGCGTTACCACCAGCAGGTCGTCCCTGAGCTGGATTTGCACAGCGCTTTTCCAGCCATTGTCCTGAAGATCTTCGGAGATTTTATAGTGTCCCGCGATGGACACAAGCTCCGCTCCCAGCGATTGACAGAAAACTCGTGCGGATTCTGCGCCATGGATGCCGGCCAGGGCCCGGCCCCGAAGCGGGCCGTAAACATGGATGTTGCCCGCCGCGAGCACTTCGGCACCGGCCTGCACCGGCGCCAGGATAACCAGGTCACCTTCCGGTGCGTGGATCTGTTGGCCGGAGCGGACCGGCTGGGAGATGATTTTGGCCGGAGGTGGGTCACCGGCAGCGCTTGTCGAGGCTGCAACCACTGCCGCTTCCGCTTCGTCCGCGGCCGCCTGTTCGGCTTCATGGGTGCGATCCCGCTGGCCGTTACCCGGCAGCAGCGCCAGTGCAGCGCCCCGGGCAAGGCGGCGCTGGTCGTCGGTGCCACCGCGAACGCCAATCACATGGATGTGGTTACGCCGGCAGGTGCCGATCATCTTGAAAAAATCCAGTTCACTGTCCAGTCCCTGGTATTTCTCAAGGCTGATGATCAGCGGAATATCCTTGAAGAACCCGGGGGCCTGGCTGATCTTGTCTCGCAGTACTTCTTCAAATTCGCTGTCGTCAAAATAATAGAGCTCCAGGGCTGTCATGGACACGCTGGCGCTTTTTAGCTGAAAACCCTGTTTTACCCCGGAGGTGGCGGTATCGCTCATGAAGGAGTCTCTTCCCTGGTCATGTTGTCGGTTGGGTTCGGGCGCTGCCGTAGTGGCACGCCTTCGAAGCGGATGCCTGACCATCCTGTACTGATAAACTGGCGAATGTTGCCGTGGCTCTCGCCGGTCGGATCGTCCAGAACCTGCTGATAGTGCTCGGCAAACAGCTTGAGCGTGTCGACTTCGCTCAGATTGCAGTACTGGCCCAGACCAAAGATCCGGCAGGAGCCGGCATTCTCGCCTTCTGCGTTTACCAGCGGGCCATTGCGGAAGCCGCAGGGCTGGTACTCGAAGTGCTGTTCAATCAGGGCCAGGGAATCTTTGAAACTGGCGTGGCCAGCGTCCAGGGATGCCAGATGAATCCTTACGGCATCGTTGACGCTCATTATTTGTGTTCCTGCTTGGGGCCTGTCTGATAGAGCGCCTTCCAGTCCTCGTACGGCATTCCGTAGATTTCTTCACGGGCCTGGGGATCTGAAATCTCGAAACCACGCTCATTCGCTTCTGCCAGATACCACTTGGACAGGCAGTTGCGGCAGAAGCCCGCCAGGTTCATCAAGTCGATATTCTGGACGTCGGTGTTTTCGCGCAAATGCCTCACCAGTTTACGGAAGGCTGCGGCTTCAATTTCGGTGCGTTCTGCTTCAGGAATCGGGTTGCTCATGATGGCCTCGCAATGGTTGATGCGCCGGTTGTTGGGTTTCCTGACATTCTCTGCATGTTAGCTTAAGATACAAGGCTGTATAAATGTACAGAAAGTCGACGCGAGCCCTCTGATTATGCCACAACGCAAGATCATCCATGTGGATTGTGACTGCTTCTACGCGGCCGTGGAGATGCGGGACGATCCCAGCCTCCGGGATGTGCCGCTGGCAGTGGGTGGTGATGGTGGCCGGGGCGTGGTAACTACCTGCAATTACAAGGCCCGCGCGTATGGTGTGCGTTCGGCGATGCCGGGTAGCGAGGCGCGTCGGCTGTGCCCGGGTCTGGTGACGGTACCGACGGACATGGGCCGGTACCGGGCGGTCTCACAGCAGGTGATGGCTATCCTGCGGGAACTGACAGACCTGGTGGAACCGCTCTCTCTGGACGAGGCCTTTCTGGACGTCTCCGATGTGACCGATCATAAGGGCAGTGCCACTCTTATGGCGCGCCACGTTCGGGAGCGGGTGCGCCAGGAAGTCGGTATCACTATTTCCGCCGGCGTGGCGCCCAATAAATTTCTCGCAAAGATTGCCAGTGACTGGGAAAAGCCGGACGGGCTGTTCGTGATTCGCCCTGAGGACGTTGGGAGTTTCGTGCAGGCGTTGCCTGTCGAAAAACTGTTCGGAGTGGGGCAGGTGACCGCCTCGAAACTGCATGCTCTGGGGGTCAAGACCTGCGGCGACATGCAGGCGCTCGGGCCCGATGTATTGATTGATCGGTTCGGCAAGCAGGGCTATCGACTCCACGAGATGGCCCACGGCCGGGATGAGCGGGCGGTGGTGGTATCGCGGATTGCCAAGTCGGTAAGCGTGGAACGAACGTTTTCCCAGGATTTGCCAGATATGGCCGCCTGCCAGACCGTCATGGCCTCACTGGTTGCGGATCTCAACCTTCGCCTGTCGCGCAAGGCCCGCCGAAAACCGATCCACAAACTCTTCATCAAGATCCGCTACAGTGATTTTTCAACCCATACCCTTGAGCGGGTTCGTGAGCAGGTCAAAGAGCCGGCTCTGGATGATTATCTGCCACTGCTGGCTGAGCTGGTCACTAACCGGGAGCGGCCGGTGCGGCTGCTGGGTCTTGGTGTGCGTTTCCGCAATGATGATGCGCCGGTTACCCAGTTGCGTCTGTTCGATTAGAAGTGCAGCCAGCTCATGGCCGCGTAACCCATCAGGCCACCGATCAGGGCGCCGGCAGCGACATCGCTGGGGTAGTGCAGGCCGAGCACCACCCTCGATGCCGCCACACTCAACGTAAACGGAAGCACGATGAGAGCCAGCGCCGGTTCCGCCACGGTCAGCATGACCTGAAAGCAGGCAGCGTGCAGCGTGTGGCCGGACGGGAAGCTGTAGCGGTCCAGGGGCGGTGTGCCGCAGTTGATGGCGGGAAAGGATATAAATGGACGTTCACGGATGAGCCAGCGCTTCAGTAACTTGTAACTGAGGGTGCAGGTGAGGCCGGTCAACGCCATAAGCAGTGCCAGCCCTGGCCCGGATTCCGGTCGGAGAAAGGGGATGAACAGAATCAGTGCGTACCAGAACCAGCCGTCGCCGAGTCGGCTGACCAGTCGGAAATACCCGAGGGCGGGCCGGAACTGAACAGCGCGGTTAATAGACTGGCAGAAAGCGACTTCCCGCTGGTCTGCCAGTTCAAAGAAGCGAGATGCTTTGCTTGTTGATGGCATGGTATCCGGCCTTTGCGGTTTGGTTGAAAACCAGTTGTTCAAATTGTTCGATCTGCGAGTTCCAGTTCTGTTCCAGAGCGTCCAGCCTTGCCTGGGCCCTGATCCGGTTCAGCAAGGTTGGTTGATCGGCCAGGCGGAGAGCGCTGTCGACGTATGCTTCATCCTCGTCCAGAGGCACCTTCATGCCGTTTTCTTCGTGGCGTATGTGTTCGGCTGCGGCGGCGTCGTCAAAGCTGACGACGCCCAGTCCGCTGGCCATTGCCTCCAGCACCACGTTGCCGAAGGTGTCGGTTTTGCTCGGAAACAGGAAGAGGTCGCCTGAGGCGAAATGGCGTGCCAGGTCGTCGCCCCGGCGGGTGCCGCAGAACACGTAATCGGGGTGGCGTTCAGCCAGCTGGCGCCGTAGCGGGCCGTCGCCAACCAGTATGAACCTGGCCTGGGGGTGAAGGCCGCGAATACGTTCGAAGCAGGCAACCGCCATCCGAAGGTTCTTTTCCGGTGCAAGCCGGCCGACATACAGAATGGCGCGGTCATTGGCCTGTAAGCCCCAGGATTCCCGCAGTGCGCTGTCTCGCTTGTGGGGAGTAAAGCGATGACAGTCCACGCCCCGACTCCAGAGGCCGGTCGCCGGAATACCCATGGCGCGGGTTGTCTGCTGCATTTTTCGAGTCGGCACCAGGGTGATGGCCGTGCGGTTGTGGAACCATCGACCGTAGAGGCACAGCAGCCTCTCCAGCATGCCGACGCCATAATAACGGCTGTAACTGTGAAAATTTGTGTGGAAGCCCGAGCTGACCGGAATCCCTATCTGCCTTGCGGCTGTGGTCGCCGCAACGCCCAACGGGCCCTGAGTGGCAACGTAGACGGCATCGGGGCGGTCAGTGGTCAGGAGCTTTTTCAGATGGCCGGTTCGGGCGAGGCCAAAGCGCAGGTCGGCGTACCCGGGTAGCGGCAATCCGGTCACCACATGTTCACGGGAGAAGAGTGCCTCGCCAGCACTGGCAAAGTGGCCTTTGCGCTCATGCTGCTGTCGCGGCCGTATAACCGTTACCCGGTGCCCACGTTGCATCAGCCCCTGGCAAAGCTGCCTGAGCGTGTTTGCCACGCCATTGATTTCCGGCGGAAAAGTCTCCGAAACAATGGTAATGTGTTGTGAGCGCCGGTTGGCCTGCATGGTCTCGGTCACGGTGTTTCCTGTGCTTCCTTTGACATGCCCCTACTATGAAAAGCCGGCATGACAGTTATGCGACACTCCCGTGACATTCCCTTTACCCGTTAACCGAACCGAATCGGAGACGATATGCAAACGCGAAAGCTTGGAAAGACCGATCTCGACGTTACCCTGATTTGCCTGGGCACCATGACCTGGGGGGAGCAGAACACCGAAAAGGAAGCATTTGAACAGCTGGATTACGCAGTCGCCGAGGGTATCAACTTTATTGATGCCGCAGAGATGTACCCTGTGCCGCCCCGGGCGGAAACCCAGGGGCTGACCGAGACCTACCTGGGAAACTGGCTTGCAAGCAGGGGCAACCGCAACGAACTGGTAATTGCGTCGAAAGTGGCGGGACCGGGCAACGGACTGAAGTACCTGCGTAATGGTCCGCGCCTGACCCGGGATCATATTATGGAAGCCTGCGACGCCAGCCTGAAACGCCTGCAGACCGACTACATTGATCTGTACCAGGTGCACTGGCCGGATCGCAGCACGAACTTTTTCGGCAAGCTCGGTTACGAGCACAACCCGGAAGAATCTTTCACGCCGATCGAGGAAACACTCGAAGCGCTGAATGATCTGGTTCGGTCCGGGAAGGTCCGGCACATCGGACTGTCCAATGAGACGCCCTGGGGCACCATGGAGTACCTTCGTCTGTCCGGCGAGAAAGGCTGGCCGAGAGTGGCCAGTATCCAGAATCCCTACAACCTCCTGAATCGTTCATTTGAGGTGGGGATGGCGGAAATTGCCCACCGGGAACAGGCCGGTTTGCTCGCCTACTCACCGCTGGCTTTTGGCATGCTCTCCGGCAAATATCTGGGCGGCAAGTGGCCTGAAAAAGCCAGAATGACCCTGTATGAGCGTTTCAGTCGCTACACCGGCAGTCGTGGCATGGATGCCACCCAGGCCTATGTTGAGCTGGCTCGGCAGAACGGATTGTCTCCGGTCCAGATGGCGCTGGCTTACGTGAACAGCCGTAGCTTTGTGACCAGCAATATCATCGGAGCAACATCCATGGAGCAGCTGCGGGAAAACATAGGGTCCGCAAAGGTCACCCTGAGCCCCGAGGTACTGGAAGCGATAGAGGCCATTCATCAGGAATTCACCTACCCCTGCCCCTGAGCCCGCCGGCTTGGTTGGCTTGAACCCCCGGCTGAGAGGCGCTGGCCGGGGGTGCTGTTACAGTCTGAAATATCGGGGATCATAAATTGACAAAAAGATGCTGATGCCGTGACAAAAAGTCGGCGTCTTTGTGTGCAGATTCACATTTTTCCGGCTCTTAATCATTAGACTTAAGCCTAAGGTATCCGTAGACTCCCGTGTCGGAAAAAAGGTCTCAGGCAGTGTCATGATTATTCGAATCTTTGTTGCGTTACTCGCTCTCAATCTTGTTGCTTTCGTCGTTCGCGCCGAAGCATCCGAGCGCGTCTTCGAACAGGTCGAAAGCAAGACAGCCAGCGAGCAGATTTTCGAAATCCAGGAACGGGTTTCCGGTGATTTTGGCGAGGACAGTTCCGATGCGTTTGCCGAAATCGGTTCCCGCCTGCTGAGCCTTACCTTCACCCGTTCGAAGCACTCCGGCAAGCATTATGCGTCAGATCCGGCCCAGGCCGACCATGGCATTGCGCTCCTGAACGAGGGTGCCTGCCTGAACCTGAAGTGGAACTTCTGAACCCCGCAATTCCCCGCACCCGGCAGTATCATCAAACCCCAGAATCATGATCTGGCGCATTGTCTGTGCCCGATGCTCGTGTGATCATCTCCGTTAACATGCTGATTAGCCAATAAGGAGCTTGGTAATGGCGGGTGATAGAGGGCAGTTATCAAATGATGTGAACGCCTGTGTTGACGAGGTGATTCGCCGGGTTGGCAAGGAGATTACTCTCGGTTTGCCGCTCGGGCTCGGAAAACCGGTTCGCTTTGTTAATGCGCTATACCAGCGGGCGAAAGACGATCCGGAAATCAGCCTGCACATTGTTACGGCACTGTCGCTGCTGGCGCCAAAGGGCGGCTCCTCGCTGGAAAAGCGTTTCATGGGGCCTTTTGTTGAGCGCCTCTATGGCCGGATTCCTGAACTGGCCTATGCCAAGGATGTATCGGCAAACCGTCTTCCTGAGAATGTTCAGGTCTCGGAGTTTTTCTTCAAAGCCGGCAGTTATCTGAACAATCGTTCCCAGCAGCGGCATTACGTGTGTACCAACTATACTCATGCCGTTCGCGATCTGATGGCGGTGGGTGTCAATGTCGTCGCCCAGATGGTGTCGCCGGGCGAGGCCCATGGGCAGCCCGGCCAGGTCAGTCTGAGCTGCAACCCGGATCTGACGCTGGACCTGATTCCCCTGCTCCGTGAGCGCGAGGCGGCTGGCACGCCGGTGGCGCTGGTGGCCGAGATGAACCAGAACCTTCCCTGGTTTGGCCATCATGCGGCGATTGAAGCAGACCGGTTCGATGTCTTGCTTGATCAGCCTTCGGGAGACTATCCGCTGTTCTCAGCGCCCCAGATGTCGGTCAGCCCGGAAGACCACCTGATCGGATTCTACGCCAGTACCCTCCTGAAGGACGGCGGTACGCTCCAGGTTGGCATCGGCTCACTGGGCGCGGCCCTGGTCCACAGTGCCATTCTCAGACACAGTCACAATAAGGCCTGGCGGCAGGTGTTTGACCATCTCCAGGTTGATCAGCATTTCCCCGTCGTTCGCGAGGACGGTGGCACCGGCCCCTTCGAGGAGGGGCTTTATGGCTGTAGTGAAATGATGGTGGATGGTTTCCTGTACCTGATGCAGGAAGGCATCCTTACCCGCGAGGTATACGATCACGCCGGTCTGCAGACATTGATCAATCGCGGTGATATTCCCAGCGAAGTGTCTCTCGCAACCCTCGATGTCCTGCGGCGCGAAAAGCTTATTGATAGCCCGTTGCGGGCAAAGGATGTTCATTGGCTGGTCCAGCACGGCATCTTTAAAGAAGCTGTCGAGTTCAAGGGCGGCCGTTTACGTATTGGTGATCAGTCGGTCGAGGGTGATCTGGACAATCCGGAGGCCCGGCAGGCCATCCAAACCCTCATCCTCGGGGAACGGCTGACTGGCGGTATCGCCATGCACGGCGGTTTTTACGTTGGTCCCGAGCAGTTTTACCAGTACCTCAGGGAAATGACCGACGAGCAGCGTGCAAAAATCTGCATGACCAGCGTGAACTTCATCAACCACCTGTATGACCACCGGTTCGGAGACCAGAAGCTGAAAGCGGCGCAGCGCGTTCATGGCCGGTTCATCAATTCGGCTATGATGTACACCCTCAACGGTGCTGGCGTATCGGATGGTCTTGAAGATGGTCGTGTGGTCAGTGGCGTCGGTGGCCAGTACAACTTCGTTGCCATGGCTCACGAGCTGCCGGGCGCACGTTCGATCCTGTCGCTGCGCAGCACCCGGTCATCCCAGGGCAAGGTACTGTCCAATATCGTGTTCAATTATGGTCATTGCACCATACCCCGCCATCTGCGGGACATAGTCATTACCGAGTACGGGATTGCCGATCTGAGAGGGCAGTCCGACGAGCAGGTCTTCCTGAGGCTGATCCGCATTGCCGACTCCCGGTTCCAGCAGGAGCTTCTGAAAAAAGCCCAGAAGGCGGGCAAGGTGGATCCTGCGTTCAAGCTGCCTGCCGACTGGTGTAACAATACCCCGCAAGCCATCCGTCGTGCCGTTGCGGCTGCGGGAGATGCCAGCCTGTTCCCTCCGTTCCCGTTTGGCAGGGACTTTACCGATGAGGAGCTGACGTTGGGGAAAGCCCTTAAGGGGCTCAAGGCCGCAACGGCCACTCGCCGTGGTAAACTGTCCACTCTGTTACAGGCCCTCCGGGCCCGGGATGACGAAGGCCGTTACGGGTCCCTGCTTGAGCGCATGGGCCTGAGTAACCCTTCAGGATTGCGGGACAAGCTGGATCAGCGACTGGTTATTCATGGCCTGCAACAGCTCGAAACACCACCGGATACAGGAAACTCGAAAACCTGATGACAGCTTCACAAGCAAGACCCGACGTTTTTACCGTTCACTATGTTTTGAAGAACAAGATCGGCGAGCTGGTTGATACTTCCGAAGGCAGTGAGCCCCTGCACTTCGTCTATGGCAGTCCCGAGATTATTGAAGGGATCCAACAGGCGGTGAAAGACCGCAACGTGGGCGATTGCCTCGAGGTAACGGTACCGCCGGCCATGGCGTACGGTGAGCACAAGCCCGAGCTGGTGCGCAAGGTGCCACGTTCACTGTTCGAAGGTATCGAGAACCTGCAGATTGGCATGAAGTTCCAGACCAACACGGGCGATGAAGCGCAGATCGTGCAGGTTGTCGGGATTGATGGCAACCTGGTTAAGGTGGACGCCAATCACCCATTGGCGGGCTTTACCCTGTACTTTGATCTGGAGATCGTTGGCCGCCGTGAAGCGACGGAAGATGAGGTAGCCCAGGGTCGTCCCCTGTTCTGAGACACTCGGTTGCCGGTCTGTCGTATTCACCACGGTATATTCGGGTCAGTCCTTCCAGAACGGTCTCTCTCAGGCTGGCGGCGAACTCTCCGGCCGGGATCTTTTCCGACGGGTGCACAGGTTCGTGGAAGACTACGTCGACCCGGGCAGAAGGCTGGGCTAGCATCCGCAACAAATGGTGGTGGAACTCATCATCACCAATGAAGGGAGCCAGATGGTCGGGGCGGCCTTCCCGGCGATAGGCAATAGTGATCGGTTGTACCGGCGTTCTGCTCTCTGGAGCGGCCTTGAGCAACAGGCCATGGAACGGCAATACCGTCAGACCTGCGCTGGTGGTTCCTTCCGGGTATATCAGGACACTGTCCCCGGCCCGCAAATTCCCGATGACCTGGTCCCGAACCCGGCGGGCCTGACCACCGCCGCGTCGAATGAAGAGCGTGCCGGCCTGTCGTGCCAGCCAGCCTATGACCGGCCACTGGCCGACCTCGGCTTTTGACAGAAACCGGATCGGTGCCAGGCTCCCCAGAATCGGAATATCTGACCAACTGATGTGGTTGCTGACGAACAGAACGGTATCGTCTGAGGGTGAGCCATGCTGGTGTATACGCAGTCCCAGGCACGGGCAGGCCCACCGGAAACAGAATCTGGCCCAGGGTGTCCGATCGATGGCTTTGCGGGTAACCACTTCACTGACCCTCAAACCGGCGGCCAGCATCGTGGTGGCTGCCAGAAAAGCCATAAAGGCAGTGATCCGAACGCAGAGTCTCAGCCAGCTCATCTCACAGACTCCCGTCTTCAGGATGCCGAGCGCATGAAGTGCCGGCTGTAGCGGCCGGCCAGTTTGCTGACCTCCAGCACAACCAACAGGTCGGCACAGCGAAAATCCGGATCCCAGCAGGGCTCACCGCAGACACGGGCACCAAGACGCATGTAGGCTCGGATCAGCGCAGGAACGTCCACCGGTCGATCGCTGTCCCGGGTGTGGGTCAGATGCGGCATCGCGCGAAGTGGCTTTACCAGAAAGGCCGGATCGGCCAGGTACTCGTTCTGGAGGTGGCGGGCGATGCGCCAGGCTTTCAGGCCTCCGTCAGACATGCCGATGCTCGCGCAGCCAATCATGTAGTCAACACCGCGCTCAACCAGATATTCGGCCACTGCCGACCAGAGCAGGCTGATGGTCGCGCCATTGCGATAATCCGGGTGAACACAAGTGCGCCCCAGCTCGGCTATGGTGCCAGGGAGTCTCTCCAGGGCGCTCAGGTCGAACTCCCCGGCCGAATAAAAGCCGCCAACGGCTGCCGTGTCTGCCTGATGCAGGATTCGCGTGGTCGCTACCAGCTCGCCGGAATCCAGGTCGGTTACGACCAGGTGGTCACACACGGTGTCGAACTCGTCGGCGTCGATGCCTGGCGTCTGTGCGCCCAGGTCGCTGCCATACTCTTCCGAAAACACCCGGTAACGCAGTCGCTGGGCTGCTTCGACCTGTCTGGGGCACCGGGTTATGTCGGTTTTCAGGCGACGGGCGCTGCGGCGGGCTTTCGCGGTTTGTGTGGTCATGGCGTCGTCTCTTTTGTTTCCATTTCCCGACAAGCCTATGAAGCCGGTATGACACATCGGTGACCACCAGGTGACGTGTCTGTGACATCGGGGTCCGATTGGAGGTTACGGGAGCTCTGTCACAGGGTGTAACGAAGCAGTAGTTCCATGTATATTTCTGAATAGCATGTATAATTGCTGTTACAGCAGGTTGCCTGTATCGTCAGGTACACAGAATGACCTGAAACCGGAATAACAAAACCAGAGATGGATGGCGTGGAACAGACAAACGAAAGTTGGCGAATTCTGATTGTCGAGGACGACGAGCGGTTGGCGGAGTTAACCCGCGAATACCTTGAAAGCAACGGGTTGACCGTCTCCCTGGAAACTCATGGTGGTGCCGCGGTAGAGCGGATCCGTAACGAGCAGCCGGATCTGGTGGTTCTGGATCTCATGTTGCCTGGCGAGGATGGGCTCTCCATTTGCCGTCGGGTGCGCCCCTTCTTTTCCGGTCCGATCATCATGTTGACTGCCCGAACCGACGATCTGGACCAGGTCCTGGGTCTGGAAATGGGTGCCGATGACTATATTGGCAAACCGGTCAAACCCCGGGTGCTGCTGGCGCGTATTCGCGCGATGCTGCGTCGGGTGACCGAAACCGGCTCGGGGTCGGCGGACGAGGCAGGGGGCGAAGAACCGGTGCGCCTCCAGTTCAATGATCTGGTTGTCGACCGCTCCATGCGGGAGGCCTGGCTGAGTGAAGAAAGCATCGATCTGACCAGCGCCGAATTTGATTTGCTCTGGTTGCTCGCCAGCAACGCGGGCCGCGTGCTTAGCCGGGAAGAAATCTTCACCGCCTTGCGTGGTATTGAATATGATGGTCAGGATCGATCCATTGATGTTCGCGTTTCCCGGATTCGACCCAAGATTGGCGATGACCCCATCCATCCGCGACGCATCAAGACCGTTCGTAGTAAAGGCTACCTGTTCGTAAAGGAAGCCTGACGATTCAGTCTCTGGAGCCGGTGTGCCATTCGCCCGCATACCGGTGTTCCATGCCAGGGTTGGTACCATGCCCCTGAAGTTCTTCCTCAAGCTTTATGCCCGCCTTGCCGGCCTGACCGCGCTGGTTGTTTTTTTATGTGTCCTGCTGTTCACCGGGATCAACTCGGTGCGCTCCCAATTCTGGCATGAACGCTTCCCCGAGCCACTGATGCGCTGGCTGGCTGCGGCCCCGGCACCATTACAGCAATACCACTGGCTGAGTTCGGCGGTTGATCTTCGCATGGGGGCTGCTTCCCGTTTCAACCTGTCACCGGTGGCTCTGGAGCGACTTGGCTACGGCCAGGTGGTTGGCATCGACAGTGACGTAGGGTATCGGGTTCTGGTAACCGGACTGAGCGGAGAAATCCTGCAGCTGCGTCTGAACGAGCCCTACCGGGATGTGTCAGAAACCATTGGGTTGATTTTCCGGTGGCATCTTGATTCAGCCTCTGCGGATGACCGTCTCAATGTTGCCTCGCAAATGGCCCGTTCTCTCAATGTCGAAGTGCAGACCCTGGACGACGCCGACCTGCTGCCGGACTCTGACGTTCTGGACCAGGTCGCCGAGCGGGGCCTTGCCTTCTACACCGACGAATCAGACGGTTGCGGACGGGTGATCGTTCAGCTATCCGACGGTGAGTTGTACCGGATTGACATGCCCGCGGGGTTTGATCCCTGGGCCTGGCCGGTTGTCCTGCTGCTGGTCCTGGTGCTTGGCGGGGTTTTGGCCGTTGCCGTTTTCCTCGCGCTCCGGGAAGTGGACAGTAATCTCAGAACCGTTGAGTCGGTAGCGGTTCGAATCGCACGTGGAGAAATGAGCGCCCGGGTCCAGGCGGGCGAGGGAACGCTGGTAACCCGCCTGGCCTCGTCATTCAACGGTATGGCCGAACACATACAGCGCCTGGTGCAGGTGCAGCGGGAAATGATTCACGCGGTTTCGCACGAATTGCGCACTCCCGTGGCCCGTATCCGCTTTGGCGTCCAAATGATCGAGGACTGCCAGGACGAGTCTGCCCTGCAAAGGCAACTGGACGGTATTGATGGCGATATCCAGGAACTGGACGAGCTGATTGATGAGATCCTGACATATGCGCGGCTGGAGCAGGGCGGCCCGGTTTTCTCGCTGCAGGAAACCTCGGTAACCGACATTGTCCGCCAGGTGGTCTCTGAGCAGCAGATGGTCCGGCCCGAGCTGAGTATCGAAGGCAACATTGATGAGGTCTCGGAACGTTGGGCGCTGTCGGATATTGAGCCTCGCTACCTGCATCGGGCGATCCAGAATCTGGTAGGCAACGCAGGACGCTACGCGGCTGGCAAGGTGCTGGTCAGCTGTCATTTCGATGAGGACAACTGTCGCGTTGACGTTGAAGACGATGGCCCCGGCATTCCAGAGGAAGACTGGGAGAAAGTGTTTACTGCGTTTGCCCGACTGGACGACAGCCGTACCCGAACCTCCGGCGGCTACGGCCTGGGTTTGTCTATTGTTCGCCGGATTCTCTACTGGCACGGAGGGCACGCCTTCGTCAGCAGGAGCGACACGCTTGGCGGTGCAAAATTCAGCCTGGTCTGGCCCAGAAAAAAACCGGTGGACTCCATTGTGTGAGCCAGACCCCATCGCCTCACCTGATGTAACAAAGCAGCTACACAAGCACTACTGAAGTTTTTGGCGGGCCGGTCAATACTGCAAAGCGTAAGGGATGACTTTTGAGGTTGTAGTTCTTACGAACTTTCCTTGTTTCATTCGTCATTTGAGGGCCGGTTTTCCGGCCCTTTTTTTATGCCTGCTCCCAAATTCCATATCGGTCACCCTTTCCCGTCTGCTCTGCTGTTAGAATTCCGGGAAACAAAAGGAGGCCGTCCATGACCCGTTATCTGCTTGCCATCGACCAGGGCACAACCAGTTCCCGTGCTATTGTTTTTGATCAAACGGGCAACAGCGTTGCAACCGATCAGCAGGAATTTCACCAGTATTTCCCGAAAGATGGCTGGGTGGAGCACGATGCTCGGGAAATCTGGGACAGCACTCTGGCGGTGTGTCGCGGCGCGCTCGACAAAGCGGGTATCGACGCCTCGGAGCTGGCGGGTATTGGTATCACCAATCAGCGGGAAACCACGGTGATTTGGGACCGCGCAACCGGCGAGCCGATCTACCACGCTATTGTCTGGCAGGACCGTCGAACCGCGTCCTGGTGTACCAAGCTGAAATCAGACGGCCATGAGGACACGGTTGTTGAACGAACCGGGCTGCTAATTGATCCCTACTTTTCGGCCACCAAGATAGCCTGGATTCTCGATAACGTGGAGGGCGCCCGCGCCCGGGCCGAATCCGGTGCACTGGCTTTTGGAACGGTGGACAGTTGGCTGCTCTGGAACCTGACGAACGGAAAATCCCACTGCACCGATGCCACCAATGCCTCGAGAACGGCTCTTTTCAATATTCACAAGCAGGACTGGGACGACGATCTTCTGGCCCTGTTTCGCGTGCCGCGGGCCTTGCTGCCGGAAGTACTCGATAGCGCCGCAGACTATGGCACCGCCGAAGTACAGTGGTTGGGCGCGCCAGTTATGATTGCCGGCATTGCAGGGGATCAGCACGCGGCTCTCGTGGGGCAGGCCTGCTTTTACCCGGGCATGGCCAAGAGCACTTACGGCACCGGCTGTTTTCTCATGCTCAATACGGGCGATAAGGCCGTTCGGTCCGAAAATCGGTTGCTGACCACCATGGCCTATCGGCTAAACGGCAAGCCCTGTTACGCGGTAGAAGGAAGTATTTTTGTTGCCGGTGCTGCCATGCAGTGGTTGAGGGACGGGCTCAAGCTGATTGCCCACGCCAATGAATCTTCCGCCCATGCGGAGGCGGTCGGAGTCGACAATCCGGTTTACCTGGTTCCGGCGTTTACCGGCCTGGGAGCCCCTCATTGGGATCCTCATGCTCGCGGCGCCATCATGGGCCTGACGCGGGATACGGGCATTGGCGAGATCGTTACCGCCGGCCTGCAGTCGGTCTGCTATCAGACCAAGGACCTGGTGCGGGCGATCCAGAACGACGGCGCCCGACTTGAATCGCTGCGCGTGGATGGCGGTATGGTGGTGAACGACTGGGTGATGAAGTTCCTGGCCGACATACTGAATGTCACCGTTGACCGGCCCCGGGTTACAGAGACAACCGCTCTCGGAGCTGCCTACCTTGCGGGACTACAGACAGGTATTTTTGACAACCTTGAGCAGATCTCCGCGCTCTGGGAATGCGAGCGGCAGTTCCATCCGGAAATGCGCCCGGCTTTGCGAGAATCTCTCTACGCTGGCTGGCTGGATGCTGTCGAGCGCGTCTGCAACAACTGAATCTCTCAATCAGCTGGTGCGTTCGAAGGCAATCAGGTGATCCGCCTCGACACGCACCGGCACATGCTCACCCAGGTTGAAATCCAGGTGACTGCGGAACAGGGCTTCGAACTCTGTGTCTTCGGAACACCGGAAACGGTAGAGCGTGGAAGTGCCGGCAAAGGTTTTCTCAACCACCTTTGGCTGCAGATCCGAGTCGGGGTCATGAACGATGTCATCGGGCCGGATCAGAACGTCTACCAGGGTGCCGGGTTCCCATTTGTAGGCCCGGTTGCCGTGGATCACGCCGAGCTCGGATTCAATAGTATCCGGCCCCAGGGCGGTGCCGGGGACGAATCCGCCCTGACCCACGAAGCTGGCAACGAAACGATTTGCCGGTTCATGGTAGAGGTTGTAGGGCACGTCCCACTGCTGGATCCTGCCGTCCCGCAACACAGCGACCTGATCGCACATGGCGAAGGCTTCCTGCTGGTCGTGGGTAACCAGAATGGCGCTGATGCCGAGCGTCTTCAGGATTTCGCGAACATCCAGGCTCAGCCGACGGCGCAGATCCGCGTCCAGATTGGAAAACGGCTCATCCAGCAAAATCAGCGTGGGCTCGGGTGCCAGGGCGCGGGCCAGGGCAACGCGCTGCTGCTGGCCGCCAGACAGTTCATGGGGATAGTTGTCGGCCAGATCCTGCAGATGCACGACATTCAGTAGTTCCATGACCTTCTGCCGTTTCTCTGCCTTGTTCAGATTCCGCAGACCGAACCCCACGTTGTCAGCGATAGTCAGGTGCGGAAACAGGGCGTAATCCTGGAACACCATGCCGATCCGACGCTTTTCCGGGGGCAGGGTGCGTCCGGGCAGGCTGATGGCCTGGGACTGCAGCGAAATCTCGCCACCACTCAGTGGAAGAAAACCGGCGAGGGCGCGCAGTATGGTACTTTTGCCGCAGCCGCTCGGGCCAAGCAGGCAGCCGATGTCGCCATGGCTCAGGGCAAAGCTGACATCCTTGACCACAGAATCCCCGCCGTAGCCGCAGGACAGGTTATTGACCTCGAGCAGCCAGTCTGCCGGAGATTGTGCGGTTGTGCTCATGGAATCAGTCCAGCCGGTTCAGGATGAGAAATTCGAGCAGTGCCTTCTGGGCGTGCAGGCGGTTCTCGGCCTCGTCCCAGACCACGGAGGCAGGATGCTCCATCATGTCCGCCGATATTTCCTCACCACGGTGAGCCGGGAGGCAATGCATGAACAGCACATCCTTATCGGCCACAGAGAGCAGCCCGGGATTGATCTGATAGCCACTGAACGCCCTTTCACGGGCTTTCTGCTCGTCTTCCTGGCCCATGGAAGCCCAGACGTCGGTCACCAGGAGCTGGGCGTTTCGGGCCGCCTCGGCCGGCTCCCGGAACACCTTGACCCGGTCTTCGTGGCCCTTGAGCATTGATTCTGCCGGCTCGTAGCCCTCAGGACAGGCGATGTTCAGGTTGAAATCGAACTGTGCGGCGGCATTGATGTAGGAGTGGCACATGTTGTTGCCATCGCCGATCCAGGCAACGGTAGCGCCGCGAATACTGCCGCGGTGTTCCCGGAATGTTTGCATATCGGCCAGCAATTGGCATGGGTGAAAGTCATCGGTCAGCGCATTGATCACCGGCACCCGTGATGCAGCCGCGAAGCGCTCCACGGTTTCATGGGCAAAGGTGCGGATCATCACCGCATCAACCATGCTGGAGATAACGATAGCCGAGTCTTCTATCGGCTCGCCCCGGCCAAGCTGGGTATCCCGTGGCGACAGGAACATTGCGGAGCCGCCGAGCTGGGTCATGCCGGCTTCAAAAGAAACCCGGGTTCGCGTTGATGATTTTTCGAAGATCATCGCAAGGACACGGTTCTTGAGGGAGTCCCGAACCTTCCCTTGCCGCCACTCGTTGCGCAATGCTGTGGCATGATCAACCAGGCTTTCCAGCTCGTTGGTTGTCATGTCATTCAATGTCAGAAAATGTCGTGCCGCCATGCAATGGCCCTTATCTCACCGAACCCCGCTGCTGGCGGGATTGCCTGAACGTTGGCTGAAAAAATGGGGCATCAAGTCTAGCCCTTCGGAGCAGGTATGACAACGCTGTGGCCGGGCTGGAACTGCCGGTGTTGCTCGAGGTCAAATCAAGGTGTTTGGTGAGGTGTTCGGCACCCGTGTACAATAGCGTCAAGAAAATTGCCGTGTGGCAAGACTGTTCCAACAGAGGTGAATGTTCATGGATATCAATGAAACCATTAAGAGCCAGCTTGAAGAGAATCCGATCATCCTGTACATGAAGGGCAGCCCACAGGCACCCCAGTGTGGCTTCTCGGCCAAAACCGTACAGGCGGTAATGGCCTGCGGCGAACGCTTTGCCTTCGTCAATATTCTGGATAACCAGGAGCTTCGTGAAGCCCTGAAGGTTTACTCCAGCTGGCCCACGTATCCCCAGCTGTACATCAATGGTGAGCTCGTTGGCGGATGTGACATTGTTCTCGAAATGTCCGAGAGCGGTGAGCTGGCCAAACTTGTCAAAGAGGCGGCGAAGCAGGCAGAAGCCTGATCACTGCCGCTCAGAGCCGTTTCGGGGTGAACAACAGTTCCACCTCGAAGCGGTTCGCGCTCCCGCTATCCTTCGGTGGCTGAGGGTAGGGGCTAGCCGCCAGCGCAGCCCGATATGCAGCTTCATCGATTGGCTTGATTCCTGTTGATTTCAGAACCCTTGCCCGGGTCAGGGCGCCATTTCCAAGCAACTGCAGTTCGACTTCCATAGCGACCGTGTCAGTGAGGCTCCTCATGGCCGGCACTCTCAGTTCTTCAAGTTGATGGGCCAGATGGACGGCCAGTTTGACCACATAGGGGTCGAGCTCGCCCGGTGACTCCGTAACCCTCGTAATGCTCTCCTCCGTTTTTTCAGGGAGCTGTTCGGGTTCTTCTCCGGCAGCAGAGCTGGCGCTTGACTGTGCGGCTTCGCTCCGGGGGACGCTGGTATTTGTTGCCTTTGTCGGGGCGGGGGTTTGCGGCTCGCGGGATGTCACAACCTCCGGTTTGGAGAGGGGTTCCGGCTCAGGAGGATCAATCTCAAACGGCGTTACCCGTGGTGCATCCCGACGAGGACTGAGGTCAGCTGACGGGTCGGCAACCGTTCTAAGAGTGCCCGGGGCTACCAGCTCAAACCTTACACTCTCCCTGTGCGTGACCGTTGGTTCTTCCTTGGGCGAGGAGATGCCTGAAAGCAGGAGCGTGTGTAGGAAAAGAGCCAGAGACAAGGCAAGCCCAAGCCGGTAGGCAGCCGGCAGGGCATTGGGACTGCTTTTTTCAGGCATTGGCGTCAGGCGGTCTTGCTCCGGAGGGTGCCGACAACCGCATCCAGGGCCCGATCAATCAATGCGCCCTGCTCAAGCAGGGTCAGCCGGCCACGGCGCATTTCGTGGGCCAGTTCAACCCGGGTTTTCTCAATCACTTTCAGCCCCATCCGGTTCACAAAGACAAAGCAATCTGCTTCATCAATGATGGCGGACAGCTTGCAGCGGAAGTTTGCACCATTGACCAGTCGAAACTCGACCCAGTTACCAATCTCGATACCGTCAATCTGGGCAACATATTCCGAGATTGCAGCGTCTTCCAGTTCCTGCTGGCGCTCAACGGCCGTCTGGTGAACGGTCGCGATTTCCTCTTCCGCCGGCTCTTCAGGAGAATCCTGTAGTGCTTCGATGGCAGCATTGGTCCGGAATGCCTCTGCCAGCTGATGCTTGAGCTGGCCCATCATTTCATCGAGTCTCGATGAGTTATAGGAGACCTCTTCAAGTCCTGACCGCAGTGATTTCAGCAGGCCAGGCACGACCCGCACCCACTGGTCTCTTTCGTCATCTTCCTGATGGGGGTGAAGACACCAGATCAGATCATCGACGACCTTCACCGTGGCATTCCACCGATGCTCCACGTCATCCCTGAGATAGGCAAGAAACATCACGCGGCTCCAGCCATTCATCAGGATGTCATGGATGGACTCCGGCAGTTTGTAACGGGACACCTTCTGTTTAAGAAGATTGTCGACGGTTTGTTGAGCCGTCTGGGACTTGATCCGACCCCGCTCGGATTCACGGGTTCTCTGCTCAACCAGAGACGCCTTTCGGTTCTCCCGTTCAAGGAACTGTTCGAATTCCTGATTGAGGGTTTCAAAAAGCGAAACATCACCGTCAAATTCGTTGAGAATCCTTTGCACAATGTTGTGAATCTGTCCGTAGAGTTTGTCCTTGGTTTTCTCGTCGCTGCTACTCCAGCCAATGCCTGCTCTCGCCAGGGAGTTCAGGAGACGTCTGGCCGGGTGCGTAGCCTGGCTGAAGAAACTCT
This sequence comes from Marinobacter sp. L-13, assembly GCF_056857715.1. NCBI lineage: Bacteria > Pseudomonadati > Pseudomonadota > Gammaproteobacteria > Pseudomonadales > Marinobacteraceae > Marinobacter > Marinobacter sp. L-13. Next base: position 82,136 of record NZ_JBSXNQ010000053.1, on the reverse strand, counting down.
TGTCCCGGATAACCACTTTCAGGATCGGAATCTGCAGCCTGCTTATCAACACCTGAACCGGAGCTGACAGGTTGTAGTCGTCAAGAATGAATTCAAACAGCATGGAAACCAGGTTAATGAGGTCTTCATCGACCTCGTTAAGCGCCGGTTTTCGACCATCCCCGGTATCGGTCTGGGAAAGGAGCTGTTGTACCAGCTGACGGAGATCAACGCTGACAGGTTCGCCGGCGCTCAGGTTGCCCTGGTCCTGCCGGGGGGCTGAAAGCGGCAATGAATTGAGAAGGCTTGCCAGCTCGGAGTCACCCACGACCCGGACATTCGGGTCCGAGGCACGGGGAGGTATGCCCGCATTGGCCCGTTGCAGCGCCAGCATCTGTCGGATCTGTTCGAAAACCGCGCTGCTGCTGGCGGCCTGGCCGGCCCGTTCTGCCGCGGAAGCGTCCGGCGCGCTTTCCTGTTTTGGCGCCTCTGCCGACTGGGGACTGGAGGCCTCATGCTGCTGACCGGATTTGCCGTGATAACGGAAGTTCGGAATGATCCCGGCCTGGATCAGTATGCGGTTGGCTTCGTCCAGCAGCATGCCGAGGTTGGACACAACATAGCGGTCAAACTGCTTGAGCAGGATCAGGCGCTCACGGATCTGGATCTCAAGGGCCTGTATTGCCTCTGTGAACGCACTGCAAAGGTGTTCCGGTGCCATCGGATTGACCGGTGATTCGTCGGTGGCTTCCGGGTACACCTGACTGAAACGGGTCTGGAGTTGCAGCAGTGGGCCCTGAAAGTGCGCCTTTGCCTTGGTGATCATGGCGTTGAGGGCAACCTGCTCCTCAAGGTCGTCATTGCCGACCAGGGCAAGAGTGTCGGCGCTGGCCTGCTTGCTCAGCTGTTCTTCCTGAAGAGGTCCGGTGTGAGGGGGGGTGGCAAAATATTGGGCAACGGTGTTCTGGAAATGCCGCTCGACACCCTTACGCTTGATGCGAATTTCACGCATCGCCTCGAAGTACCGGTTCTGTTCGTTGTTGCTGCGGGCATTATTGGCCAGCTCGAACAGCGAATCGTCGACGGCGTCGAAGGCGCCCTGCAGCAAATCACCGAGCCCGGCGACAACCGTGTCCCGGATGCGGGTGACCTCCGCAGGAACCGGTCTGTTACTTCCGGCTTCCCTGTGTTCGCGGAGGTAATGTATGCCGGACTGCTTGTTCATGGCAGACTCCTGTTTACGCCTCAACCGGATACATGACCGAGCTTGAAATCCTTGGATTCTCGTTATTGGTTAAATTTACCGCATTTTGCCCAAAGTTAACATGACCAAACGCTAACGTGGGAGCAAATTCAAAAAAACACGGGGTGCCCAACAGGCACCCTCGTGCAGATTACTGACTTGCAAGATAATTTGCGGTCAGTTCACGTAAACCGGGCCTATGCCCATGCTCCAGATAACAACACTGATGGCGAGCAGGGCAACGAACATAACCAGGCCAACCGTCAGGACTGCAGAAGCGAACATGAACCCCTTGTCCGCCGGGATCCTCATCAGAATCGGTAGCCCTTCGTAAAGCAGGTAGACCGCGTAGGCAACCGCCACCAGGCCTGCCAGCATATTCACCCATATGTTCGGATACGCGGCGATTACGCCAATCAGGAAAATCGGGGTTGCCGTGTACGCCGCCAGAGCAACGCCTCTGGGCGTCCGTTCTACCGCATCATACGTTGCGGCGAAAAAATCAATGAACTTGCCGAGTATAAAAATGCCGGCAAGCATGGCCGCGTAGAAAAGTGTGGAAAGCTGGAGTGCGCTCGTTACCGACAGCTTGGTGATCTGGCCATCACCAATTTGCCAGCCTACCTGGGTTGTTCCGATGAAGCCGGCAACCGCAGGGATCAATGCCAGCAGCAGAATGTGGCCGGCGTACAGTCTTGTGACAGTCTCGGATTCATTGCGGATCGCCTCCCACTCCTGGTCGGGATGGGCGAGCAGGCCAAACGTGTGTGTCAGACTCATGGACGTATTCCTTGTGATTGTTTTTGTATCGCACGCTCCTTCAGTGTTGGTGGGGGATCACCGGGGGTCAAGCTGGCGGTTAAATTTTGATCTTTCAAGAACGGGAGACGCTATAACCGAAGGGTCTATAGCGCCATAGGGAGGAGGTGTCCGGGTTTTACTGTTTCAGTGACAGAGAACGTTTTTTGCGTTTTTTCGGGTGCACAATGGCTGCTTTCACGACATTGTCCTTGATCTGCAGCACTTCTACCCGATGGCCGTCCACTTTCAGGCAGACGTTGGTGTCGGGGATGTTCTCCAGGGTTTCGGTAATCAGGCCGTTAAGGGTTTTAGGGCCATCGGTAGGGAGCTTCCAGCCCAGGGTCTTGTTGATGGTTCGAACGGCGGAAGTGCCATCAATAATGAACGTGCCGTTGTCCTGCGGAATGATGTCCGGGCTGGTGGCGGCATAGTCCGTCGTAAAGTCGCCGACGATCTCTTCAAGTATGTCTTCCAGTGTCGCGAGGCCAAGAACGTCGCCGTATTCATCGACAACAACGCCGAACCGTCGACGACCTTTCTGGAAGTTGATCAGTTGGGTGTTCAGGGGAGTGCTTTCCGGGATGAAATAGGGTTCCTGGCAAAGCTGCATGATCATGGCCTTGTTGATTTCCTCCTGTTGCAGCAGTTTGGAAGCGCTGCGCAGGTGCAGTATGCCCTGAATGTTATTGATGTCGCCCTTGAAGACCGGAAGCCGGGTATGCTGGCTGCTCCGCAGTTGGCGCAGAATGGTGTCGGTGTCGTCTTCCAGGTCGATACCCACCACCTCGTTTCTCGGCACCATGATGTCATTCACGGTCACTTTTTCCAGATCCAGAATGCTGACCAGCATGTCCTTGTGCTTGGCGGGTATCAGGGCGCCTGCCTCATTCACCAGTGTTCGCAGTTCTTCCCGGCTGAGGTGGTCGTTGGCAGCGTCTGCGGCGGAAACGCCCAGAAGTTTCAGTATGCCTCCGGTGAACAGGTTCACCGCCCAGACAATCGGATACAGGATTTTCAGCAGCGGACCGAGTATGTAACTGGCCGGGAAGGCAATTTTCTCGGGAAATAGTGCTGCAAGGGTTTTCGGAGTGACTTCTGCGAAGATCAGGATCACGATGGTCAGCAGGATGGTGGCAATCGCGATGCCGGCATCGCCCCAGACCCGAATCGCGATAACCGTGGCGATCGAAGAGGCGAAGATGTTCACGAAGTTGTTGCCGATCAGGATGACGCCGATCAGCTGGTCGGTTCGTTGCAGCAGGCCCTGGGCGCGCTTGGCACCTTTATGGCCGGTTTTGGCCATATGTTTGAGACGATATCGGTTGAGCGACATCATCCCCGTCTCGGAGCTCGAGAAGAAACCGGAAAGGAGGATCAGTCCAACCAGGAGAATAAACAGCGCGGTGAGCGATGTTTCGTTCAAAAGAGGTGTCCTTATATTGCTGACAAGTAGCGAAAATAGGGTTTCGGCGAGCGTTGTGTCAAGAGAATAACCGGTGCTTCCGGTGTCAGCCGCCGCGCTGGAAGATCAGTTCCAGCACAAACTTGCTGCCGTAGAAGGCCAGCATCAGGAGTGCGCAGCCAGCGAGGGTCCAACGGCTGGCGGTGATGCCCCTCCAGCCTTTGGTGTAACGACCAATCAGGAGCGCCACAAACACAAGCAGGGACAGGATCGAGAACAGGGTCTTGTGGGCGAGATTCTGGGCAAAGAGATCCTCTATAAAGAGGGCGCCGGTCACAATGGCCAGAATCAGCATGACGACGCCAGCCCAGACCATCTCGAACAGCAGCGACTCCATGGTTTGAAGAGGTGGCAGGTTACGAACCAGCAGGCTGTTGTAATTGTGCTTCAGTTGGCGATTCTGGAAGTAAAGTAGAACTGCCTGGATGGCCGCCAGAGTAAAGAGGCTGTAGGCTGTCACCGAAAGCGCAATATGGGAGAGCATGCCGTAGCTTTGCTCGGACACCAGTCTCGAGGGTCCATGGGTAACCAGGGCGAGAATAATGGTGAGGCCGGCCAGCGGGTACACGCCGAGAAACAGGCTTTGCACCGGCTTTTTAAGGTTGAGTCCCAATAGAAGGAAGACGATCAGCCAGGAAATAAGCACGGAGCTTTTGAAAAAACTGAAATCGAAGCCGCCGTCGTGGTGGACTGTCTGGCCAATGAGAAGTCCGTGGCTGGTCAGGGCGAGAACGCCAATCAGGGTAGTAATGGCAATGTTGCTTTGAACCCGGCCCCTGAAATGCAGGGCCTGCAGCGCGGTACCGACGCTGTAAAGAAAAAGAGAGGTGACCGCGAGAATCAGCGTTCCCATGACTTCCTTATTAACCACTGTTCTGACTGGGGATCGGCGCTGGTTTGCGCCGATTTGACCGGGCTGGTCGTTTCAGGGCGATAGTCTGGTTATAATGTCGCGATTATGCAACTGGAATCAAGGAGTCGTCGCCGGCTCTGCCGATTCACGCACTCAATTTATCCGGGGTACGGAAGAGCAACATGTTTGAGAACCTCCAAGACCGACTTTCCGGCAGTCTGCGCAAGATTTCCGGCCAGGCGCGCCTCACTGATGACAATATAAAGGACACCCTGCGGGAAGTGCGCATGGCGCTGCTGGAGGCGGATGTCGCCCTGCCGGTGGTGAAGGACTTTGTTGAGGGCGTCCGCAAGCGTGCCATTGGCCAGGAGGTGCAGCGCAGTCTGACGCCGGGCCAGGTCTTTGTGAAAGTTGTCCAGCAGGAGCTGGAACGCGTCATGGGCGAGGGTAATGAATCCCTCAATCTGAACGTCCAGCCGCCGGCCGTAGTCATGATGGCGGGTCTGCAGGGTGCAGGTAAGACGACCACGGTCGCCAAACTCTCGCGCTTCCTTAAAGAGCGGCAGAAAAAATCCGTCCTGGTGGTCAGCGCCGACGTCTACCGTCCGGCGGCGATTCGCCAGTTGGAAACCCTCGCTGGCGAAGTGGGTGTCGAGTTCTTCCCGAGCAGTGCCGATCAGGACCCGGTTGATATTGCCGAGGGTGCCATTGCCGCGGCCAGGAAGAAGCACATTGATGTGGTAATTCTTGATACCGCCGGCCGACTCCACGTCGACGAACAGATGATGGGAGAGATTGGTCGGCTGCATAAAGCGGTCAACCCGGTTGAAACCCTGTTCGTGGTCGATGCCATGACGGGCCAGGATGCCGCCAACACCGCCAAGGCGTTCAACGATGCCCTGCCGCTGACCGGCGTGGTGCTGACCAAAACCGATGGCGATGCCCGTGGCGGTGCCGCCTTGTCTGTTCGTCACATTACCGGTAAGCCGATCAAGTTCCTGGGTGTTGGTGAAAAGTCTGATGCGCTGGAGCCGTTCTATCCGGACCGGGTTGCCTCCCGGATCCTGGGTATGGGCGATGTGCTCTCGCTGATTGAAGAGGCAGAGCGCAAGCTTGATCAGAAGAAGGCCCAGAAGCTCACCAAGAAAATCAAAAAGGGCAAAAGCTTCGATCTGGAGGATTTTCGGGATCAGCTTCAGCAGATGAAGAACATGGGTGGCATCGGTGGCCTGCTCGACAAGTTGCCCGGCATGGGGCAGATGGCCCAGGTGGCGCAGCAACAGGTCAACGACAAGTCCATGGGGCAGATGGAGGCGATCATTTGCTCCATGACGCCAAAAGAGCGGCGTTACCCGGATGTGATCAACAATTCCCGCAAGCGCCGTATCGCCACGGGGTCTGGAACCCAGATCCAGGACGTCAATCGTCTGCTGAAACAGCACAAGCAAATGCAGAAGATGATGAAAAAGTTTGGCAAGAAAGGCGGTATGGCGAATATGATGCGCGGCATGGGCGGCATGATGCCCCCTGGCGGCGGTGGGGGAGGCGGAATGCCCCCGTTTGGCCGTATGTAAAAAGCCTTACATGGAAAACGGGGAAACAACTGGTTTTGCTGTTTTCTTTGGCGCTTTTTTAGCATAGAATAGCGCCCCTTTCGAGTATGGGTCTTCGCGTCAGCTGGTGTTCAGCAGGCGTGAATCGTACAAAGTTCGTTCAACAGAACAGGATATTGGTTAAATGGTAATTATCCGTTTGGCTCGTGGTGGCTCCAAGAAGCGCCCGTTCTACCATCTGACAGTCACCGACAGCCGCAAATCTCGCGACGGTCGTTTCATTGAGCGTGTAGGTTTCTTCAACCCGGTTGCCCGTGGTCAGGAAGAGAGCCTTCGCGTTGATCGTGAGCGTGTCGATTTCTGGCTCGGTCAAGGCGCGCAGACCAGCGAGCGCGTTGCACAGCTGCTGAAGGCTGCTGGGTAAGACAGTACTGATACCGGGGTTTATGGCATGACACAGAATTCGCAGGAAACTGTGATCGGCCGGATTACCTCGGTGTTTGGGGTCAAGGGGTGGCTCAAGGTCTTCTCCTACACCGATCCCAAAGACGGAATACTGAACTATCCCGATTGGACGCTTGATCTGGATGGTAAGCGTATTCCGGCCAAGCTTGAGGAAGGTCGCCGCCAGGGGCAGGGGATCGTCGTCAGGCTGAAAGGTATTAACGACCGTGATCTGGCCCGCACGTATTGCGGTGCCGAAGTCAGGGTCTCGACAGCTGAGTTGCCGGAACTTCCTGAAGGGGAGTTCTACTGGTTTCAGCTGGAAGGTCTTGATGTGTATACGGTCGATGATGAGTGCCTTGGTAAAGTGCACCATCTTATGGAAACCGGATCCAACGATGTTCTGGTGGTACAGGCTACGGCAGGTTCCATCGATCAACGTGAGCGTCTGATTCCTTATCTGCCTGGCGAAGTGGTCCAGAATGTTGATCTGGATTCAAAGCGCATGGTGGTGGACTGGGATCCGGAGTTCTGACGGGTGTGGATTGGCGCAGTCAGTCTGTTCCCGGATATGTTCAGTGCGGTAACGGATTACGGGATTACGGGAAGGGCAGTCCGGGATGGTCTTTTGACTTTCCGCAGCTGGAATCCCCGTGAGTTTACCCACGACCGGCATCGCACGGTAGACGACCGGCCATATGGCGGTGGCCCGGGTATGCTGATGAAAATTCAGCCTCTCCGGGACGCAATCCATGCGGCAAGGGAAGCAGCACCCGGAAGCCCTTGTGTGGTTTACCTCTCGCCCCAGGGCGAGACTCTGAACCAGTCTGTTGTCGAGTCGCTTGCTGCAGAGCAGCAGTTGATTCTGGTGGCGGGCCGGTACGAGGGTGTTGATGAGCGCCTGATAGCGACGGAAGTCGATCGGGAAGTGTCACTGGGTGATTTTGTGCTTTCCGGTGGCGAATTGGCAGCGATGGCTGTTATCGATGCGGTTACACGCCTCATCCCCGGAGCGCTGGGTCATGCGCAGTCGGCAGAGCAGGATTCTTTCGCCGACGGTTTGCTGGATTGTCCGCACTACACCCGGCCCGAAGTTTACGAAGGTCAGGCGGTGCCGGATGTTTTATTGGGCGGTCACCATGATCAGATCCGGCGTTGGCGGCTGAAGCAGTCGTTGAGGCGAACCCGGGAGCGACGCCCCGACCTGCTGGAAAAGCGGGTGTTTACGGACGAAGAGCGTGAGCTGCTGGAAGAGATTTTGAACGAACCGGGTGCCTCTGAATGATCAGGGCATTAACAGATTGGGTATCAGGAGCATTACGATGAGCGGCAAGAACAACATCATCAGTCAACTTGAAGCAGAACAGATGACCAAGGAAATCCCTGCGTTTGCGCCGGGCGACACCGTGGTCGTTCAGGTTCGCGTAACCGAGGGTAACCGTGAGCGTCTGCAGGCGTTCGAGGGTGTCGTCATCGGCAAGCGTAACCGTGGCATGAATTCCTCTTTCACCGTACGTAAGATCTCTTACGGTGTTGGTGTTGAGCGTACCTTCCAGAGCTTCTCCAAGCTGATCGACAGCATCAGCGTGAAGCGTCGCGGCGATGTTCGCCAGGCCAAGCTCTACTACCTGCGCGACCTGTCTGGTAAGGCGGCTCGTATCAAGGAAAAGCTGGGCTGATCAGCAGAGCGCTGAACAGCAGGCAGAAAAAGGCAGCCCCGGGCTGCCTTTTTTGTGTCTGACGTTCCGGTATGCTTGTCGTAGGACGTTCGAAGTCTGGGAACTTGCCATGAAAGCGGAAGATGAATCAGTCATTGTGCGGTTCGTTGATGCCATCTGGCTGGAAGACGGGCTTGGGGAAAAGACACGGCAGGCCTACCGGAGTGATTTGTCGCGATTGGCGGAATGGCTGGAAAGCCAGCCTGGCAAGCCCGCGCTGACTGATGTTCGCCGAACCGACCTTCTGGCCTGGATGTCGCGGGGGTTGGCGGAAGGGATCAAGAGCTCTACGGCGGCCCGGCGGCTGTCCGGACTTCGGCGTTTTTACCGCTTTCTGCTACGCGAAGGGCTGATCGCTGAGGATCCGACCCTGCGGATCGACAGCCCGAGGTTGCCCCGGCGTCTTCCGGATTCTCTCACCGAGGAAGAGGTGGATGCGCTGCTTTGCGAACCGGACCCGAGTGTTGCCATCGAGCTCCGGGACAAGGCCATGCTCGAGATACTCTATGGTTGTGGTCTGAGGGTCTCAGAGCTGACAGAGCTGCGGGTTGATCAGGTAAATCTGCGCCAGGGCGTCATTCGGATCACCGGCAAGGGTGACAAGGAACGGCTTGTGCCCCTGGGGGAGGAGGCGGTGGACTGGCTGCTGAAGTACATGAAGGAAGGCCGGCCGGAGCTTCTGAAAGGCCGCTCCTGCGATGCGCTGTTCCCGGGTAATCGGGCAGCGGCGATGACCCGCCAGACATTCTGGCATCGCATCAAGCATTACGCTGTGCGAGTCGGTATTCGCAAGCACCTGTCTCCCCACACCCTGAGGCATGCGTTTGCCACGCACCTTCTGAATCATGGTGCGGACCTCCGTGTTGTACAGATGCTGTTGGGTCACTCGGATCTGTCAACGACCCAGATATACACCCATGTGGCTCGTCAGCGTCTCCAGTCGCTGCACCAGGCTCACCATCCCAGGGGCTGATGAAGCGGCTGTTTGCGCGTGCGGGGGTGAACTTTCTTTTTCTGTACTTGTCGCATTGAATTGATTCCCGGCCTGTGCCAATACTGCCCGGGTTGTTTAACTGTTTACTGGAAAAGGTTGTTTGCCAGAATGAATATGAAACATGTGGTTGTGGCGCTTGGAGTTGTCCTGGGTGCCTTTGGCGCGGCGAGCGTCAGTGCCGGTGAAGTGGAAGACCGGATTTCCGAGCGTCTGACCCAGGCCGTCCCCGGCCTCAAGGTGGTGTCGGTAAAGGAATCCGAAGCCAAGGGCCTCTATGAGGTTCAGAGCAACAATGGCGACACCATCTACGCGACCGAGGACGGCCAGTACCTGATGACGGGAGATCTTCTCAAGATTACCGATCAGGGCATTGCCAATGTCACCGAAGCCGCCCGCACGGAGGCCCGTCGCGAAATGATGGCGGACTATGGTAACAAGGGAGTTATCAGCTTCCCGGCGAAAAACGAAAAGGCCGTGGTAAACGTGTTTACTGATATCGACTGCCCTTACTGCCGGAAGCTGCATGACGAGGTGCCGCAGTTGAATGGCTATGGCATTACCGTCAATTACTACGCGTTTCCACGGTCCGGCCCCAATACAGCGTCTTTCAAGAAGTATGAGTCGGTCTGGTGTGCTGACGATCAGCAGGCGGCCATGGACGCAGCCAAGGCCGGCCGCTCAGTACCCGACGCAAGTTGCGAAAATCCGGTGGGCGAGCAGTATGAGCTTGGTGGCCGGGTAGGGGTCACAGGGACACCTGCCATTGTTCTGGAAGATGGCAACATGGTTCGTGGCTATGTCCCGGCCCAGCGTCTGGCGGAAGGCCTCGGGCTACTCTGAAATCCTGGCGCACCTATCGTACGGGATGCGTTACACGGTATTTTCGAAGGATCCGATTCAGGGCTTATTCAGTGAGGCCTGAATCGGTATACTATGCCCGCCTAATATAATTCATCAGCACCCCTTCGGGATCAGAGGTGAGAGTTTGAAAGACGTCAGTGTCGGAATCTGCGGATTGGGAACCGTCGGCGGCGGTACCTTTAATGTCTTGACCCGCAACGCCAGGCTGATTGCCGGTCGGGCCGGATGCAATATCCGGATTACCCGGGTTGCCAGTCGCCGGGCTCGCGAGGATATGGACCTCGGCGATGTGCCCTTCAGCACCGACATTTACGACGTGGTGAACGATCCCGACGTGGATATCGTGGTCGAGCTCATCGGTGGTTATGATGCGGCCAAAGAGCTGGTGCTGGCGGCAATCCGCAACGGCAAGCACGTGGTTACCGCGAACAAGGCCCTGATTGCCGTCCACGGCAACGAAATCTTCGAGGCGGCCGAGAAGGCTGGTGTTGTGGTGGCTTACGAGGCGGGTGTCGCCGGCGGTATCCCGGTCATCAAGGCTGTTCGTGAGGGTATGGCGGCAAACCGCATTGACTGGATTGCCGGCATCATCAACGGCACCGGGAACTACATCCTGACCGAAATGCGTGCCGGTCGGGAATTTTCCGAGGTTCTCAAAGAAGCCCAGGATCTTGGGTACGCCGAAGCAGATCCGACCTTTGATGTGGAAGGCATTGATGCCGCCCACAAGCTGACCATACTGGCATCAGCCGGGTTTGGCGTGCCTCTTCAGTTCGAGAAAGGCTTCACCGAAGGCATTTCGAAGATTACCCCTTACGACATTGCTCACGCCGAATTGCTGGGTTATCGCATCAAGCACCTCGGCATTGCCCGTCGCCGCGATGATGGCATCGAGCTGCGTGTGCATCCGACCCTGGTGCCCCAGAGTCATCTGATTGCCCAGGTTGATGGTGTCCTGAACGCGGTCCTGGTGGATGGCGATGCCGTTGGCCAGACCATGTATTACGGTCCCGGAGCAGGGGATGAGGCAACCGGGTCGGCTGTTATTGCCGATATCGTCGATGTGGCCCGTGCCGTGGCGACCGAAAGCAAGCTGCGTGTGCCCTACCTTGGCTTCTCACCGGACGCCATGGAAGACCTGGATGTGCTGTCCATGGAGGACATTCAGTCTGCCTACTACCTGCGCATTACCGCTCTGGATCGTCCGGGTGTGCTGGCCAAGATTGCCTCCATTCTGAGTGAGCATGGCATCAATATCGAGTCGATCATGCAGAAGGAATCCGAGCTGAAGGACGGACGTATTCCGGTGATCATCCTGACCCATACCGTTCAGGAGCGCCAGATCAACCGTGCGATCGAAGAGTTGGAAGCTCTGTCCGACACCGATGGCCATGTTGTCCGCATCCGCGCTGAAAACTTCAACTGACAGGTACGAACGTGAGATACATCAGTACGCGGGGTGAAGCGCCCGCACTGGGCTTTGAGGATGTTCTGCTGACCGGTCTGGCGACAGATGGCGGCCTCTATGTTCCTGAATCCCTGCCACATTTTGATCTGGAAGAAATCCGGAGCTGGCGCGGGCTTTCGTACAGTGAGCTGGCGTTCAACGTCATGTACCCGTTCGTGGATGACGCTATCCCTGCGGATGATTTCCGCAAGATGCTGGACGAGACCTACTCGGTTTTCGCCCACAAGGCCGTGGCCCCGCTGGTTCAGCTGGATACCAACGAGTGGGTGATGGAGCTTTTCCGCGGTCCGACGCTGGCGTTCAAGGATTTCGCCCTCCAGCTGTTAGGGCGTCTCCTCGACTATGTTCTGGAAAAGCGCAAGCAGCACGTGGTTATCATGGGAGCGACTTCCGGTGACACCGGCTCGGCTGCCATTGAGGGTTGTCGCAGGTGCGAGCACGTGGATATTTTCATTCTGCACCCCTACCAGCGGGTGTCAGAGGTTCAGCGCCGTCAGATGACCACCGTTCAGGGTGAAAACATCCACAACATTGCGGTGCGTGGCAACTTCGACGACTGTCAGCGCATGGTGAAGGAGAGTTTCGGCAACCAGTCGTTCCTGGGTGGCAAAACCCAGCTGGCAGCTGTCAACTCCATCAACTGGGCCCGGATCATGGCCCAGATCGTCTACTACTTCCATGCCTCCCTGGCACTGGGCGGTCCGGATCGGAGCATGGCGTTTTCCGTGCCCACCGGGAACTTCGGCGATATCTTTGCCGGCTACCTTGCCAAGAAGATGGGGCTGCCAATCTCCCAGCTGGTCATTGCCACCAACCGTAACGATATTCTGCATCGCTTCATGAGTGGCAACAAATACGAGCAGCACCAACTCGAACACACCCTGTCTCCGAGTATGGATATCATGGTGTCCAGCAATTTTGAGCGCCTGCTGTTTGATCTCCACGGCCGGGACGGGCTGGCGGTGAAAACCCTGCTGGAAAACGCTGCGAAGGGGCCCGTCAGTATTGAGGACTATCGCTGGAAGCATGCGCGCAAGCTTTTTGACAGCGATGCGGTGGACGACAAGGCCACCTGCGACACCATTCGTGAGATCTACGAGCAGAACGAGTATCTGCTGGATCCTCACACCGCCATCGGCGTCCGTGCAGCGCGCAACTGCCGCCGTGATCAGGTGGTGCCAATGATTACCCTGGGTACCGCACACCCGGCCAAGTTCCCGGATGCCGTGGCAGAGTCTGGCGTCAGTGTAGAGCCACCGCTGCCGGCGCATATGGCCGACCTGTTCGAGCGGGAAGAGCGGTATACCGTATTGGATAATAATATCGACGGTGTGCAGGCATTCATTGCCAAGCACTGGAAAAACGCCTGATCGGGTATGACACCAAAAAAGATCCTGCGTCGCCCCCAGCCCGATACCCTTCCGGACTGGGGGCAAAACCTGCCTCCCTTGCTTCGCCGCCTCTACGCTGCCCGTGGCGTAACTTCTGATGAGCAGCTGAGCTACACCCTGAAACACCTGGCTTCACCCCTGTCTCTGAGAGGTATTGACCGGGCCGTTGAGCTTCTTGCCGAGGCTATCGATCAGCAGCAGCGGGTGCTTGTGCTCGGCGATTTCGACGCCGATGGTGCTACCAGTACAGCCGTTGCCATGCTTGGACTCTCCATGCTGGGTCTGCAGAGTATCGACTTTCGCGTGCCCAGCCGGTTTGCAGATGGCTACGGCCTGACGCCGGGTATTATTGAACGCCTGCGCGACGAGGGTCAGCTCCCGGACCTGATGGTCACCGTTGATAACGGCATATCCGCGGTTGAAGGCGTTCGCGCGGCCAAGGAACTTGGCGTGAAAGTGGTGGTGACCGATCACCACCTGGCCGGCGAAGAGCTTCCGGATGCCGATGCCATCGTCAATCCAAACCAGCCGGGTTGTCCTTTCCTGAGCAAGAACGCGGCCGGTGTTGGCGTCATGTTTTACGTGCTCACAGCGTTGCGCAAGCAGCTCCGGGAAACCAATCGCCTGCCTGATCCCGAACCCAACCTGGGGTGCCTGCTGGACCTCGTGGCGCTCGGTACTGTGGCTGATGTTGTGCCTCTGGACCACAACAACCGGATCTTCGTGGAGCAGGGCTTGCGCCGGATACGCCAGGGTGAGGCCCGTCCCGGTATCCTGGCGCTGCTGGAAGTCGCTGGCCGGGACCACACGGCGATCAGCTCAACCGACCTTGGATTTGTGGTCGGGCCCCGCCTGAATGCCGCCGGGCGGCTGGATGACATGAGTATCGGGATTGCCTGCCTGCTGGCAGACAGTCCGGACGAGGCTCGCCGACTGGCCCGGGAGCTGGATACCTTCAACCGGGAACGTCGCACCATCGAAAAGGACATGAAAGCCCAGGCCCAGGATCTGCTGTCTTCAATGTCGCTGGACCTGGATGGACTGCCCTGGGGGCTTGCGCTTTTCGATACCGATTGGCACCAGGGCGTTATTGGAATTCTGGCTGCCCGTATCCGTGAGCAGACCCATAGACCGACCATTGCCTTTGCGCCGGACGAAAACGGCGAAGACATCAAAGGTTCTGCTCGCTCCATTCCCGGGCTTCATATCCGGGATGTGCTTGCCGTGGTCGACTCACGTCATCCGGGGATCATGAAAAAATTTGGCGGTCACGCGATGGCTGCGGGCATGACCCTCGCCAGGGATGATCTGGATGCCTTTTCCGAGGCCTTCGATCAGGCCGTTCGAGACACCCTCTCGGCCGAGGATCTGGAGGCGGCGATCACAACCGATGGGCCTCTGGGCGCAAGTGAACTGTCGTTGGACACCGCCGCGCTGCTCAAACGCGCCGGCCCATGGGGGCAGCATTTCCCGGAGCCACTGTTCGACGGCGAGTTCCGGGTGGTCAGCCAGCGGATAGTCGGCGAAAACCATCTGAAATTGGTGTTGCAACCTGTCGAAGGCGGCGGGATCATCGACGGTATTGCCTTCAATACCGGGCCGGAAGTGCCTGATTACACGCGCACCGGTGCGCGGGTGGTTTACAAGCCGGATGCCAATACCTTCCGGGGGCGCACCAATCTCCAGCTTCTGGTGGATTACCTCGAGCCTCTTGCCTGATTCACGGAAACCCGCAGGCTGATTTACAAACCGATTTCCGGTAGAATCCCGCCTCTGTTTTTACTCTCCATTTTCTAGAGCGAGTAAGGGTTTCATGGAAATTAATCCCATTGTGACGAAGATTAAAGAGCTTCGTGAGCGCACTGAAGCGCTCAGGGGGTATCTTTGACTACGATCAGCGTAGTGAGCGACTGACCGAAGTTGAGCGCGAACTGGAGCAGCCGAGTGTTTGGGACGACCCCGAGCGGGCTCAGGCTCTGGGCAAAGAGCGCGCCGATCTTGAGCTGATCGTCAAGACCATCGACAACCTCACCTCCGGCCTTGAAGACGCTGAGGGCCTGCTGGACATTGCCGCAGAAGAAGAGGATGAGGGCACCGTTGCCGAGATCGAATCAGATCTTGAGGCCCTTGATAAAGAGCTCGAGAAGCTTGAATTCCGCCGCATGTTCTCCGGCGAAATGGACGCCAACAACGCCTACCTGGATATTCAGGCTGGCTCTGGTGGCACCGAAGCCCAGGACTGGGCCAACATGCTCCTGCGCATGTACCTGCGCTGGGCAGAGCGTCGGGGCTTCAAGGCCGAAATTGTCGAGCTGATGGAAGGCGATGTGGCGGGTATCAAAAGCGCCACCATTCACATCCAGGGCGACTACGCCTATGGCTGGCTGCGTACCGAAACCGGCGTTCACCGTCTGGTGCGTAAGTCACCATTCGATTCCGGCAACCGTCGGCATACGTCTTTCTCTTCCGTGTTTGTGTCACCGGAAGTGGATGACAGCTTCGAAATTGAAATCAATCCGGCGGATCTTCGGGTGGATGTTTACCGTGCCTCCGGCGCCGGTGGTCAGCACGTTAACCGGACCGAGTCGGCGGTGCGTCTGACGCACAATCCCACCGGTATTGTCGTGGCCTGTCAGGCTGGTCGAAGCCAGCATCAGAACAAGGACCAGGCCATGAAACAGCTCAAGGCGAAGCTGTTTGAGCGTGAGATGCAGGAGCGCAACGCCGAGAAACAGAAAGCCGAGGACGCCAAGGCCGACATCGGTTGGGGCAGCCAGATCCGTTCCTACGTTCTGGACGACAGCCGTATCAAGGACCTGCGCACCAAGGTAGAAACCAGTAATACCCAGTCGGTGCTGGACGGTGACATTGACAAGTTCATCGAAGCCAGCCTGAAGATGGCGCTGTAACCAGCGCCTTTGCCACGCTAACCCGGACAACCCGATTCCTAGTGAGCCAAAATGACTGATCAAACTCAGAATGCCGCACCGCATGAGGACAACAAGCTGATTGCCGAGCGCCGCGCCAAACTGTCAGAAATGCGCGACCAGGGCAACGCCTTCCCGAACGACTTTCGTCGTGACGCCACCGCCGCCGAACTGCAGGCGAAATACGGTGAAAAAACCAAGGAAGAGCTGGAGTCCCTCGGTATCAAGGTGGCCATTGCCGGCCGCATGATGCTCGATCGCAAGGCATTCAAGGTGGTCCAGGACATGACTGGCCGGATCCAGATCTACGCGTCCAAGGATGTCCAGAAAGACACCAAGCACTGGGATCTGGGGGACATCGTGGGAGTGCGAGGCACCCTGTCCAAATCAGGCAAGGGCGATCTGTACGTGACCATGGACGAGTACGTGTTGCTCACCAAGTCCCTGCGCCCGTTGCCTGAAAAGCACAAGGGCCTGACCGATACGGAAGCCCGTTACCGCCACCGCTACGTCGATCTGATGGTCAACGAGGACAGTCGTCGGGTGTTCTATGCGCGCTCGAAGATCATCAGCGCCATGCGTCAGTACTTCACCGACCGGGACTTCATGGAAGTTGAAACCCCGATGCTGCAGGTGATTCCTGGCGGCGCCACGGCGCGGCCCTTCGTGACCCACCATAACGCGCTGGGTATCGACATGTACCTGCGTATTGCCCCGGAATTGTTCCTGAAGCGTCTTGTCGTCGGCGGCTTTGAGCGGGTGTTCGAGATCAACCGGAACTTCCGGAACGAGGGGCTTTCCACCCGTCATAATCCAGAATTCACCATGGTGGAGTTCTATCAGGCCTACGCGGACTACAACGACCTGATGGATCTGACCGAAGACATGCTGCGCAGCATTACGCAGAAAGTGCTGGGTACGACGACCGTCGTGAACACCCGCACCCTGGCGGATGGCAGCGAAGAAACCGTCGAGTACGATTTTGGTAAAGCCTTCGAGCGCCTGACCGTGGTCGACGCCATCCTGCGCTACAACCCGGACATCAAGCCGGAACAGCTGGCGGACGACGCCAGTGCCCGCCAGGTGGCGAAAAACCTTGGTATTCATCTCAAGGATGGTTGGGGCCTGGGCAAAGTCCAGATCGAGATCTTCGAGGCGACGGCGGAGCATCGCCTGATGCAGCCGACATTTATCACCGAGTACCCGAAAGAAGTGTCGCCCCTGGCCCGCTGCAAAGACAGCAACCCGTTCGTCACCGAACGTTTCGAGTTCTTCGTGGGCGGTCGCGAAATCGCCAACGGCTTCTCGGAGCTGAACGACGCCGAAGATCAGGCGGAGCGCTTCCAGGCCCAGGTGGCCGAGAAAGAGGCCGGTGACGACGAAGCCATGTTCTACGATGAAGACTACGTGATGGCCCTGGAATACGGCCTGCCGCCCACCGCCGGTGAAGGTATCGGAATCGACCGGCTGGCCATGCTGCTGACCAACTCCGCATCAATCCGCGACGTTATCCTGTTCCCGGCCATGCGCCCCGAGCACAAGGCCGACAGCCGTAAAGACGAGGAGTGATCCATGAGCCCGGTTGAGGTACTGGCCAGCCAGCTCAGGCCCGACCGGGGCTGGAAAGAGCATCTCGCGGAAGAATTCCGCCGGCCCTACATGCAGGGCCTGGCGGAGTTCCTCGCCGCCGAGGAACAGGCCGGCAAAGTCCTGTTCCCCGCCAGCCAACACTGCTTCAACGCCCTCAACAGCACGCCACTGGATAACGTGAGAGTGGTCATTCTCGGCCAAGACCCCTACCACGGTCCAGGCCAGGCCCACGGCCTGTGCTTCTCCGTGCGCCCGAACGTGGCCATCCCGCCCTCACTGGTGAACATCTTCAAGGAAATACAGGACGACCTGGGTATCGCTCCCCCGGACCACGGCTGCCTGCAGCCCTGGGCCGAGCAGGGCGTACTGCTGCTCAACAGCGTTTTAACCGTCGTTCAGGGCCAGGCCGGCGCCCACCAGGGCAAAGGCTGGGAAACCTTCACCGACAAAGTCATCGAAACCATCAACCGGGAACGGGAAGGCGTGGTATTCCTGCTCTGGGGCAGCTACGCGAAAAAGAAAGGCCAGCACATCGACCGCACCAAACACTTGGTCCTAGAGGGCCCCCACCCGTCACCCCTGAGTGCTTACCGGGGCTTCTTCGGTTGCAAGCACTTCTCAAAGGCGAACGACTGGTTGCAACAGCAGGGAAAGCCCACGGTTGACTGGGCGCTGCCAAGCAAATCTGAGTTGATCGAGAGATACAAGCAGAGCTGAAAGGACAAGTCAGGAGCGCCCTTCCAATTTTTGATCGGTGTGGGGGTGGTCAGTCTTTTCCGACAGGAAAAGCTGTCTGAGCGAAGCGAGTTCTTTTCCCGAGGGAAAGACTGACCACCCCCGCGCCAGCCCCCAAAGGGTGAGGGGCCAAGGGGCAGGGCAGGTATTACTGAAGCAGCGCCATAGCCGCTTCCATCTGGGCGTTCAGATCCTCTTCCTCGCTCATGTCGATATTCGGATCCAACCCCAGACGATCAAAGGCCGAAATCTTCGTCCAGTCCATCTCCGTCCACGGATGCTCCGAACCCGCAACCAGCTGCAGGTTGGCAACCATCACGAGATCCGCATAGTCGGCCGCCGGCACCTCACGGTTGAAGTTGGCGTATTCTAGGGGAACGTTCTGAAGCTCCTTCGGGAAATCCCACTTCTTAAGGATTGTCGCCCCGATCTTCGGATGCAGTTCATCAACCACGTTGTCCAGCATGATGCTGCTGATCTGGATGTCCTGGTCTTCTACATAGCGCAGGATGGGCAGTACGCCGATCAGATGCACAAGGCCTGCAAGGGTAGCCTGGTCCGGCTTGAGTTTGGTGTAGTGTTGCGCCAGAACGTGGCAGACGCCGGCCACTTCGGTACTGGTCTGCCAGGTGGCCCGCATGCGCTTGTCGATCATGTCGGACGTGGCCTGGAACATCTGCTCCATGGCCAGGCCCATGGCCAGGTTGCTGGTGTAGGCCATACCGAGGCGACTTACCGCCATGTTCAGGTTCTCAATGGCTCGGCTGCCCCGGAACAGCGGGCTGTTGGTCACCCGGATGATGCGTGCGGACAGGGCCGTGTCATTGCTGATGACCTTTACCAAGTCGGCTATTGAAGAATCCTCGGATTGCGCAATGTCTCTGACCTGAAGGGCTACCTCCGGAAGGGTGGGAAGCACCAGCTTGTCATTTTCGATGGCTGCGTTGAGATCGGCTTTGATGGTTTCAACAATATTCGACATGGTCAGTAAAGGTCCGCTTAAAGATTTCGAAGAATGGCCAGAATGCCTGGGCCACTGTCCGAACAATCAAATATGTGAGCTGCTGCATAGCAAAATAGCAAATTCTGGCGCGTTTGCCTGTCAACTTATGTATCTGATTGTGCGCTTTTTTCCCTTTCGGGCACCGGGTAGGGCAGTGGCATTGGCTCCAGCGTCACCTGTGACAGGCCCTCCGGATGCAAGGCGTTTTCAGCGGCATCGTGGCGAACCACCGCAAGTAATTCAACGCTGCCGTCGCGGTATTTGATCGCATTGACCACTTCTCCGACTGACCGCTCGCCAGCAAATAATGCGGTTCCGGGGGTTGGCAAGTCTTCTGACTGTTCAATACGGAAGCGGAAAAGGCTCTTTTTCAATTGCCCAAGGAAGTGCATGCGGGCAATCACTTCCTGACCCGTGTAGCAGCCTTTCTTGAAATGCACGCCGCCCACATGCTGCCAGTTCAGCATCTGAGGCACGAAGGACTCTTGTGTGGCGGTAGTCAGGGAGGCGACGCCCGCTGCGATTTCGGAGGCCTGCCAGTCGGCCGCCGACATACGGGCGCTGGCGGGAAGTGCTGCTTCGCCCTCTTCAGTGTGCCAGAACTCGAAGCGGGGCGTGCCCTCGGCTGTCGATTGCGTCTTCACGAGGATGCCGTCAGGGAGTGTGCAGGCGTCCCCGGGCTCTTTCAGAGAATCCAGTGGCTTTCCGGCGAGCGTTTCTGCCAGGCCGTCGCCCAGAATCCCTATAATCTTCGTTTCCTGAACCACCTCCATAGTGGTTCCACGAAACAGCATCAGATATTTGCGCAAGTGGCTGATGATGTCGTCAGCGAGTTCGGCGGGAAAGTCCATCAGGATATCGTCGCCTGAACGGACCATACGTGTGAGGCAGTAGGCGCGACCCTTGGGCGTTGCTGCGGCCGCGCGCGGCGAATACTCCGGGATTACCTCATCGAGGTTCTGGCTGAACTGGCCCTGAAGAAACTTGTCGGTGCCCGGGCCGCTGACGCATACAACCACGCGGTTGTCGAGATCCGCCCAACCGTTGTCCGGCAGGGGATACTCTGCAACGGCAGATACAGAAGCGTCTGTGTCGGTCATGGCGTACTCCAGGTTATTGAATCAGTGAGATGATCGCCGGGGGCGGCCCAGTCTGAGCCAGACCCTGAGACGACGGAAATCCTCCGCCGGAACATTGCCCGGGCTTCCGGGTACTGGTGCCAGCAGGAGTGAAGTGTATGACCGGAATCTGGTGCCGGCAGGCCGAAGTTTCAAGAGTGCCAGGCCTGACCAGATCCGGCTGGAGGCAAGTGGAATAACCTCTACCCTCTGCTTGTCTCCGATTCTGGCATACATTTTATCGTGTTCGATCAGGAGACCACTCACGGAACCACAGCCCATAAGTAACCCGTTTGACCGATACTGCAGGGCGGCGCCCCACAGTGCAATGGGGATTGCAACGAGAAGCCAGAATTTGTCTGCCAGTAGCGCCATCAACAGGAAAGCCAGCAGCAAAACCCATGGCAGCACCGCAAGCAGGCCAACCAGCAGCGAGGGCGTGAGCGTTAGTTCAATCCGGCTGGACACGTTTGAGAATGATGTCGACCATGCGTTGAAGATCGGGATCGGCCGGGCGGCTGCGTTGCATGAACCACTCAAACATGTCGTTATCTTCGCAGGTGAGCAGTTTCTTGTAGCGGGCCTGGTCTTCAGCGTCCAGATCGCGGAAGGCCTCTTCCATGAAGGGAATCAAAAGGTTGTCCAGCTCCAGCATGCCTCTACGGCTATGCCACCAGAGGCGGTTGAATTCTGCTTTTTCAGACGATGCAGGTGTCTCTGACATAGTGTTTACCATTGAATCCTGTGTAAAAACGGTGTTCGTTCAGGGCGCGAGTGTACGGTAGGTGGTGGGAACCAGCACGGTATCACGCACCTCATTGATCAGTCCCGGATAATCGAGAGTGTAGTGCAGCCCTCGGCTTTCCCTGCGCTGCAGTGCCGAACATATGATGAGATCAGACACGGTGACCAGGTTACGAAGTTCCAGCAGGTCATTGGTGACACGGTAGTTGCTGTAGAACTCGCCGATTTCCGCAGACAAAAGATCCACCCGGTGCTTGGCCCGCTGCAGCCGCTTGGTGGTTCGCACAATGCCGACGTAGTCCCACATGAAATGGCGAAGCTCGTCCCAGTTGTGGGAGATTACCACGTCTTCGTCAGAGTCCCGCACCTGGCTTTCATCCCAGTCTGGTGCCTCTGGCGGTGGTGGAATGTCGGCTTCCCGGCGGGCAATATCCGCCGCAGCCGCACGGCCATAAACCAGGCATTCCAGCAGGGAGTTGCTGGCCATTCGGTTGGCCCCATGGAGCCCGGTGAAGGCAGCCTCGCCGACCACGTAGAGCTGGTTAACATCGGTTCGGGCACGTTCATCGCTCATGATTCCGCCACAGGTGTAGTGAGCGGCTGGAACCACGGGAATGGGCTCCCGGGTAATATCGATACCGAAGCCCAGACACTTCTCGTAGATGGTGGGGAAGTGGTGCTTTATAAAGTCGGCGGGTTTGTGGCTGATGTCCAGGTAGAGATGATCAGCACCCAGTCGTTTCATTTCGTGGTCAATGGCCCGGGCAACGATATCACGGGGCGCCAACTCGCCACGCTCGTCAAAGCGATCCATAAACCGGGAACCATCCGGCAGTTTCAGCAGGCCGCCCTCGCCCCTCACGGCTTCCGTGATCAGGAAGGATTTGGCGTGGGGGTGATAAAGGCATGTAGGGTGAAACTGGTTGAACTCCATGTTTGCCACCCTGCAGCCGGCCCGCCAGGCCATCGCAATCCCGTCTCCGGAAGCGCCGTCCGGATTGGTTGTGTAGCGGTAGGCCTTGGAGGCGCCGCCGGTGGCAATCACTGTGAATCGTGCCCGGAACAGCTCTACATGGTTGTCTTCAAGGTTCAGGATGTAGGCACCGACGCATCGGTTTCCCGGCAGGGACAGTTTGCGATTGGTGATCAGATCCACAGCCACCCTACCAGACATGAGTTCTATGTTAGGTCGTGCCTCTGCCTGGGAGGTGAGGGTGGTTGAGACCGCATGCCCCGTGGCATCGGCTGCATGAATGATGCGCCGATGACTGTGGCCGCCCTCACGGGTCAGGTGGTAGTGGGCGTCCTGATCCCGCGTAAAATCGACACCGGAATCGATCAGCCAGTTGATGCTTTCCCTGCCATGTTCGACCGTGAACCGCACGGCGTCCTCATGGCACAGGCCTGCGCCAGCATTGAGGGTGTCGGAGATGTGGTTTTCGGTGGAATCCTGATCATCCAGAACTGCGGCGATACCGCCTTGTGCCCAGAGCGTGGCGCCGCTGCTGATCTGGGCCTTGCTCACCACGCAGACCTTCAGGTGCTCCGGCAGATTGAGCGCGACGGTGAGGCCGGCAGCACCACTGCCGATAATGAGAACATCGTATTCGAAGGACTGTGGCATCGGGTCGTTATCGCAGGCCATAATGTGGACGTGTATTGAACTAAACTTTACGCTTGCTGTCTATTTGGCCTGACAGGGTGAGCCGCCTGACCGGTGGTCTAGCCCGTTTCATGAACGGACGCCGGATAGCATCAATGACGCAGCGAAACTTGGTACAGGCCGGACAGCTGGCCATCAAATCAGGGAACCCCGGCAACCAGTCCATGACTCCTGATACAGAGAAACAACAGGGCGATCACCCGGACAGCCAGACGGATCTGCAGCTGGTGCGCAAGGTCCGTAATGGTGATCGCGCCGCCTTCGATCTTCTGGTGGTCAAGTACCAATCCAGAGTCGCATCAATTATCAGTCGGTACGTCTACGACAGTCAGGAAGTCATGGATCTGACCCAGGAGACCTTCGTAAAGGCGTTCAGGGCGATCGAGCGCTTCCGCGGGGACAGCGCCTTCTATACATGGCTGTACCGGATTGCCGTCAATACCGCGAAGAATTACCTGGAATCCCGCGGCCGGCGGCCGCAGGGCAGTGCCGACTCGGCGGAAGCGGAGAATTTCGATGACGGTTCACGGCTGCGTGACACCGCTTCGCCTGAACGGCTCCTGCAACGGGAACAGCTCCAGAAAGAATTGAACAAGGCGATCGCCCAGCTTCCTGAGGAGTTGCGCTCTGCCTTTCTGCTCAGGGAATACGATGGGCTGAGCTATGAGGATATCGCGGGTATCCTCGAGTGCCCGATCGGTACTGTCCGTTCAAGAATATTCAGGGCCCGGGATGCGGTTGATCGGCATCTCGGGCCTTTACTCAATCACTCGGTGACGTAATTGAGGTTGCATCCCATGGATGATCGTCTCAGAGAAACACTGTCCGCCATGATGGACGACGAAGCTGACGAACTTTCGGTACGTCGCCTGCTTTCCCACGATCGCCAGGACGAGGTTCGGGCGCAGTGGCAGCGTTGGCAGGATGTTCGCGACCTTATGCATGACGGCCACTCGCCGGCCCACGGTATGGACGTCAGTGTGGGCGTCCGTGAACGGCTTGACGGGCGGGGCACCACCGCGGTCAGGCCTGAAGCTGCCGTACAGGCCACCAGGTCCGGCCGCTGGCACTGGCCGGCTGCCGCCATGGTTGCCATGGCGCTGCTGGTCGGGTTCGGTGCGGGTGCCGGTTGGGATTCATCCGCGACCGGGCCGGTTCAGCCGGTGACCGCAGCTGCACCAGAAACGCCTGTGCAGGACCAGCCGGTCAGGGAAATTGCCCTGCAGGGTCTTGATGAGGAACAGTGGGAGTATATGAGTCGCTACCTGCTGGAACACGCACAGCACAACAGTGTTGGCGCCGGGCGGGGCGCCGTCGGCTATGCCCGTCTGGTCAGTGCCAATGGTGCCGGCTACTGAACCCCGGAGCGAGAGTTTAATCATGCCTCGAGTCTTAATTAATGTTGTCCCAAGCCGTGCGTTGTCCATGCTCGTGGGTTTTTTGCTCGCGCTTGCTGGGTCGCTGCCGGCTGCCGCGGACGAAGACGAGGCATCCGCCTGGCTTGAAAGGCTGGGTCCGGCCCTGAACATGACGTCCTACCGCGGTGTGTTCGTATACGCCCGGGGCGAGAGCGTACACTCAATGCAGATTGCCCATCGTTACAATGATGGCGTTGTAGAGGAGCGGCTGGTTCTGCAGGACGGCGGCAGTGGAGAAATTGTTCGCAAAGGCATGAATGTGGTCTGCGTGCTCCCTGAGACAGGCCGCGTCAAGCTTGACCAGGTGATTCCTTCAGGCCCGTTCGCCGAAGCGTTCACCAGTCAGCTGATGCCGGTCAGCCACTGGTATCGGGCGGAAATGAAAGGTGAGGACCGGGTTGCAGGGTATGACGTGGTTTCAGTGGCGCTAAGCGCCAAGGATTCCTACCGCTACAGTCATCGGCTTTGGCTGGAGAAATCCACCGGTCTTCTGGTCAAGAGTCACGTTCGTAATGCCGAGGGGGAAGTGCTCGAGCAGTTTCAGTTCACCAGCCTGCACATCGGCGAGGACATTCCCGATAGCGAATTCGAGATCCGCACCGAGGGCCGGGAAATTTCCAGAACGCTGGATGAGCCCGCTGTTACGGCATCGGTGGTCCAGCGTATGGATGGGTGGCAGCTTGGCTGGCGCCCGGAAGGGTTTGTCCCTGCGGCGGCGCCCCGCTCCGGCAAGGGCCAGGCCGTTGCCTTCTCCGATGGCCTGGCCGCTTTTTCGGTCTTCGTTGAGCCGGCTGGCCCGGTTAGCATGCCGACGGGCGCCTCCCTGATTGGCGCCACCACCGTTTATATGCATCAGGTGACGGAAGGGGATAGCGCTTTTCTGGTTACCGTCGTGGGTGAGCTGCCTCCGCAGACTGCGCGCCAGGTTGCCGAATCGGTGCGTATTGAAGACTCGGTGGCCCTGGGTGCGGGTGAGCCGTGATTACTGAAACTGGAAAAGTGGTCGCGCTCAAGGGCGACAAGGTCTGGGTCCAGACGATCCGAACCAGCGCCTGTCAGAGTTGTGCTGCCCGCAATGGTTGTGGTCAGAAAGTCCTGGCGGCTGCCTCGGGCGGGCGCGCCAACCAGATTCTGGTGACCAACTCGGTCAATGCCAGGGTGGGAGATGAAGTAACCATCGGAATTGATGAGCAGGCGTTGCTGGGTGCTTCCATTCTGGTCTATGCCATCCCACTGATCCTGATGGTTGTCGCAAGTATCCTCGGGCACCAGATGTCCGGTGGTAGCGACGGCGCTGCGATGCTGGCCGCTGTCGCTGGCCTGGCTCTGGGTTTTTTCGCAGGACGCAAACTGCAAGACGCGGGCGGCAAGGAGTATGAGCCCCGCCTGGTCCGGGTAAGCCGGATAGCCTCTGAAAACTGTCTGTAAACCCTACGGTTTTGTAAGTTGAAAATCGGTGGGCCGAACCCAAAACTACGCCTAGGTGTAAGCACAACAGGGGGTACAACATGTCGAGTGCAACAGCAGTTGCCCAGTCGTCACGTAATTTCATACCCGGAAGGATGCCGGCCGCTTTGCTGATTTTGCTGTCTGCCATGGTGTTGGCGGGCTGGAGTCAGGCGAGTTCAGCCCGAAGCCTGCCTGATTTTACCGAGCTGGTTGAAGATAACGCCGGTGCGGTGGTGAACATCAGTACAACCACCGAGCCCACGCGCCGCAATTCCGGCGCTCCCGGGATGCCGTTTGATGAGCGTCAGCTCGAACAGCTTCCCGAGTTTTTCCAGGATTTCTTCCGCGGCCCCCAGTCTCCGTTTGGAGGTGGGCCTGGCAACTCCCAGCCACGCCGCTCCATGGGCTCCGGGTTCATTGTCTCCTCGGACGGTTATGTCTTGACCAATAATCACGTGGTCGAGGGAGCTGATGAGATCATCGTGCGGCTGAATGACCGGCGCGAGCTGCCCGCGACGCTGGTTGGAACAGACCCTCGTTCCGATATGGCCGTGCTGAAAATTGAAAACGGCGATGATCTGCCTGTCGTTCAGGTAGGTCGGTCCCGGGATCTGAAAGTCGGTGAGTGGGTGTTTGCGATTGGCTCGCCGTTTGGATTCGATTACACGGTAACGGCCGGAATCGTCAGCGCCCTGGGTCGCTCACTGCCATCGGAAAACTACGTGCCCTTCATTCAGACAGACGTAGCGATCAACCCGGGCAACTCCGGTGGCCCTCTGTTTAACCTGGAGGGCGAAGTGGTCGGTATCAACTCCCAGATCTACACCCGCTCTGGCGGTTTCATGGGGGTCTCCTTTGCCATTCCGATTGACGATGCGATGAACGTCTTCCGTCAGTTGCGCGACAACGGCTCTGTCTCCCGTGGCTGGCTCGGGGTGCTGATTCAGGAAGTGAACCGTGATCTGGCCGAATCCTTTGGCCTCAAGCGGCCCCGCGGTGCACTGATTGCCGAAGTGATGTCCGGTTCGCCGGCGCAGGCAGCCGGCCTGCAGGCAGGGGATATCGTCCTCAGCTATGACGGCGACGAGGTGCAGCTTTCCTCCGACTTGCCGCCCATGGTTGGCCGCACGCCGGTTGGTGAAACTGCCGAGCTGAGAGTGCTTCGCGGTGGCGAGGAAATCGAGCTTCAGGTTGAAATCGGTCGCCTTCCGGAGGAGGGAAGCCAGCAGGCTTCCGCACCGGCCAGTGACAGTGATGGTCCCGGCTCTGCGCCCCTGGGCATGATGGTCGAACCGCTGCCTACGGACATGGCCGACTCCATGGGTATTGAAGGCGGCGTTGTGGTCAATAATGTTGCGCGGGGTGCGGCTTCCGAAGCGGGCATCCGTGCGGGCGATGTGATCACGGAAATGAATCGCCAGAAGGTGACATCGGTGCAGGAATTCCGCGAGGCTGTTCAGTCGCTGCCCGAGGGCAAGGCGGTATCGGTCCGGGTGGTGCGCCAGGGCCGGGCGCTGTATCTGGTGATGAAGCCCTGATACCCTTCTGCTGATCCGGATTACCTGACATGGAGCCCCCGCAGGTGTTGGAAACGACACTTGCGGGGGCTTTTGTTATACTCGGCGGATCAATAAAAATGAGCGGCCATGGAACGGACCAGCCCCATGATGAACAGACAGGAACTCTCTCTCCGTAAGCTACTGGAATTCCGCAATGCCTGGGTCGCCTGGCTGGTCTTCGCGGTAGCCGTTGCCGTCACCCTATTGCTTTGGCAGGTGTCCATCCGGCTGGTGGAAGACCGCACGGAAGCCCGTTTTCGCACCCAATCGCTCCAGCTTAAATCCGCCATCGAAGAGCGCTTGCTGAATTACGAGCAGGTGCTGGCCGGCAGTGCCGGTCTGTTTGCGGTGGCCGGAGACGTTTCCCGTGATCAATGGCGCGAATACGTGGACAAGGTTGATATCAACCGCTACTACCCGGGCATTCAGGGTATTGGCTATGTTCGCCGTATCGGTGTACGCCAGATGGCCGACCATATTGCCTCTGTCCGCGCGGAAGGGGTGCATAATTACCTGGTGAACCCGCTGGGTAGCGGTCCCTACTACTACCCCATGGTCTACCTGGAGCCTGGCACGGAACGGAACCGACGGGCCCTCGGCTACGATGCCTTCAGTGATCCCATCCATCGCCAGGCCATGGAGCAGGCCCGGGATGATGCGATCCCCACGGTGACTGCCAAGGTGGTGCTGGTTCAGGAAGAGCTCGGCGAAGACCAGGCCAGTTTTCTGATGTATTACCCCGTCTACCAGGGGGGAGAAGTGCCCGAGATCCGGGCCGAGCGTCGCATGATGCTGGCGGGCTATGTGTTCAGTGCCTTCCGGATGAACAATCTTATCGACGGCATCGTTGGCCTGATCTCGCCGTTTCTTGATGTCCGGATCTACGATGCCGGAGTCGTGGAACGGCAGAACCTCATGTATGGCTCCAATCTGGGGTCCCTGGACAACGAATTCAGTTTCCAGATGAGTCAGACCATCAGCCATGGTGGTCGAGACTGGCTGTTGCAGACGCGCTCCACGCCCGCATTTGATTTCCTGGCCTCGGATCCGCGGCCTCCGATCGTCCTCGGCAGTGGCCTGGTGATCAGTGCCCTGTTGTTCCTCTTCGTGCTTGCCTTGATCCGTTCACGGCTGATGGCGCAGATCAGTGCCGGCCGCTATCGGGCGATTACCGAAGGCGCAGCCAATGTCACCCTGGTGATGGACCGTGCCGGGCAGCCCCTGTACGCGAGCCCGTCCAGCCTGGATATCCTTGGCTTCGAGCCGGATCAGGTTCAGGCCCTGAACTTTGAGGAGCTCGTTCATGGTGACGACTGGCCCCAGCTGCAGCGAGGCTTTGACGATTCCGTTCAGTCGCCGGGCAAACAGATGCCGGTCATCCGGGTCCGTATCCGTGATGCCAAGGGGCAGTGGCGGGATATGGAGGGCACCTTTACAGCCATGTTGTCGGTGCCAGGCGTCAATGGCGTTGTGCTTAGCCTGCGAGATCTGACCCAGCTCAAGGCCGCCCAATCCGAGCTGCACAGGCTGGCATTCTATGATCCGCTTACCGGCCTCGCGAACCGGCAACTGTTCCGGGACCGTTTGAATCACGTAGTCAGCCGGAGTCGCCGGAGTGGTGAGCCGGCTGCCCTCATGTTCCTGGACCTCGACGGCTTCAAGCGTATCAACGACACCCTGGGGCACGATTCCGGCGATGAATTGCTGTGCCAGGTGGCGCAGTGGCTGGTGGGTTGTGTCCGTGAGGAGGACTCGGTTGCCAGGCTCGGCGGCGATGAGTTTGTAGTATTGCTGTCCCGGATCAGTGACTCCGATGCTGCCGGCAAGGTCGCAGAGACCATTCTGCGCAGTCTTTGCCAGCGAATCCGGCTGAACGATCACGAAGTCGGCATCACGGTCAGTATCGGCATCACCATGATTCCCCACGACAGTGAGGACGCCGGAACCCTGATGAAGTACGCTGATCTGGCGATGTATCGTGCCAAGGAGCTGGGTCGGAATACGTTCCAGTTCTTCACCCCGGCCATGAACATCAAGGCGGCAAGGCGGCTTCTGCAACAGGAGGAGTTGGCCACGGCGCTGGATGGCGATCGCTTTGTTCTGCATTACCAGCCGAAGATTGATCTGGCCAGTGAGCGGGTGATTGGGGTTGAGGCATTCCTGCGCTGGCATCATCCGGAGAAGGGGCTGGTGTCGGCACAGCAGTTCATCGGTCTTGCCGAGGAAACCGGCCTGATTGTTCGCCTGGGTGAATGGGCTTTGAGGCAGGCCTGTATTCAGGTTCAGGCCCTGGAACGGGCCGGCTTTGAATCCCTGAAAATGGCGGTGAATCTGTCTGTTCGACAACTGACCGATTCGGGCTTCCTGGACATGATCCGACAGGTCATCACCGAGACGGGTGTCTCGCCGGAGCGGCTGGAGCTGGAGATGCCGGCGGAGCTGCTCAATGAAGATCCGCGAATGCTCAGGGAGTTGCTGGTGTCACTTCATGATCTCGGGGTCTGCCTGATCCTGGACGATTTCGGCACCGGCTCCTGTTCACTGGTTGCTTTGCAGCAGCTGCCGCTGGATGTTATCAAGATCGACCACCGGTTCATTCGCGACATTCCCTACAATGTCAGTGCCACGGATGTGGCCTCCGCAGTGATTGCCCTGGCCCGCAAGCTCCACCTCACGGTGGTCGCGGAGGGTGTGGAAACCCCACAGCAACTGAGCTTCCTGAAAACTCACGGCTGCGCCCAGTGTCAGGGCAACCTGTTCAGCTATCCGCTGGACGAGGATGCGCTCATCGGTTTCCTTATCCGGCAATACGAACGGCCGCTGATTTCCTGATCATGGCAATGGCGGCCGGTAACCGGTAAAATCACGCCGTTCCCGGATCCCGGTAGCGGCCCTTCCGGGCTCAATCCTTCGTCTTAACTGAGTATTCATCGTCTGTGACTGAACTGAGCCGAATCCGTAACTTTTCCATCATCGCCCACATTGACCATGGTAAATCCACGCTGGCAGACCGTTTTATCCAGGTTTGCGGCGGCCTGACGGACCGTGAAATGGCCGAGCAGGTCCTGGACTCCATGGATCTCGAGCGTGAGCGAGGGATTACCATCAAGGCCCAGAGTGTCACGCTGAATTACACCGCCCGTGACGGGCAGGAATACAAACTGAACTTTATCGATACCCCGGGCCACGTGGACTTTTCCTACGAGGTTTCCCGCTCGCTCTATGCCTGCGAGGGGGCCCTGCTGGTGGTGGACGCCGGGCAGGGTGTTGAAGCCCAGTCAGTGGCTAACTGCTACACCGCCATTGAGCAGGGTCTCGAAGTTGTGCCGGTTTTGAACAAGATGGATCTCCCGCAGGCCGAACCGGAGCGTGTAGCGGCAGAAATCGAGGATATCATTGGCATTGAAGCGTCTGATGCGGTTCGCTGTAGCGCCAAGAGTGGTCTGGGCGTGGAAGATGTTCTGGAAGATCTGATCAAGAAGATCCCGCCACCCAAGGGCGACCGAAGCGCGCCCCTGCAGGCTCTGATCATCGATTCCTGGTTCGACAATTATCTGGGCGTCGTGTCGCTCGTGAGGGTGACCGAGGGCACCCTGAAAAAGGGCGACAAGATCGTCATCAAGTCTACCGGGAAGGCCTGGAATGCCGACAAGGTTGGTATTTTTAATCCCAAACCGAAAGACACCGACCTGCTGGAGTCCGGCGATGTCGGCTTCGTGGTGGCCGGAATCAAGGACATTCACGGGGCGCCGGTAGGTGATACCATTGTTCACCAGAAGTTCGCCGAGCAGACGCCAATGCTGCCCGGGTTCAAGAAAGTCAAACCCCAGGTCTACGCCGGGTTGTTCCCGGTCAGCGCCGACGACTACAACGATTTCCGGGATGCCCTGGAAAAACTGACCCTCAACGATGCCTCGCTGTTTTTCGAGCCGGAGAATTCCGATGCCCTTGGCTTCGGTTTCCGCTGTGGTTTCCTGGGCATGCTGCACATGGAAATCATCCAGGAGCGGCTGGAGCGTGAATACGACATCGACCTGATCACCACGGCGCCAACGGTGATCTATGAGGTGGTTACCAAACAGGGTGAGACCCTGTCGGTAGACAATCCGTCCCGGCTTCCGGATATTGGTTCCATTGAGGAAATGCGTGAGCCGATCGTAGAAGCGAACATTCTGGTGCCCCAGGAGCATATCGGAAATGTGATAGCCCTGTGTGAGGAAAAGCGCGGCGTCCAGAAGAACATGCACTTCATGACGACCCAGGTCCAGCTCACCTATGAGCTGCCGATGGCCGAGGTGGTGATGGATTTCTTCGATCGTATCAAGTCAGCCAGCCGCGGCTTTGCGTCCCTGGACTACCACTTTACCCGGTTCCAGACCGCCAACCTGGTCCGCCTGGACGTGCTGATCAACGGCGAGCGTGTCGATGCCCTGGCGCTGATCGTGCACAAGGAGCAGGCTCACCACAAAGGGCGCCAGTTGATCGAAAAGATGAAAGAGCTGATTCCTCGGCAGATGTTTGATATCGCGATTCAGGCCGCCATTGGTAATCAGGTTGTGTCGCGGGTCACCGTGAAGGCGCTACGCAAGAACGTAACCGCCAAGTGCTACGGTGGTGACGTCAGCCGGAAGAAGAAACTGCTGCAGAAGCAGAAAGAAGGTAAAAAGCGTATGAAGCAGCTGGGTAATGTCGAGGTGCCTCAGGAAGCGTTTCTTGCCGTACTGAAAGTGGATAAATAAAAGGCCTCCTGGATGGATATCGATTTTCCCCTGGTACTGGTGGTACTGACCTTTGCAACGGGTCTGATCTGGCTGGCGGACAAGCTGTTTCTTCGTGAGCGTCGTCTGGCTGCCTACCGTGCCAGCGGCACCGGAGACGCAGTGGATGAAGGCTCCCCGGCGGAATCGGAGGAGCCAAAAGAGCCCTACCTGGTTGACCTTAGCCGATCGTTCTTTCCGGTGCTGGCGATTGTTCTGGTCCTCCGGTCCTTCCTGGTTGAACCGTTCCAGATTCCGTCGGGATCCATGTTGCCCACCCTGGAAGTCGGCGATTTCATTCTGGTGAACAAATACGCCTACGGGTTCAGGCTGCCGGTTGCCGGCACCAAAGTGATTCCGGTCGGCGATCCCCAGCGCGGCGATGTGATGGTTTTCCGCTACCCGGAGGACGGCCAGACCAACTACATCAAACGGGTGATCGGTTTGCCCGGCGACCATATCCGCTACCGTGACAAGCAGCTGTTCATCAATGGCGATCGGGTGGAAACCCGGTTTATCGCGCGGCTACCGCCGATGGAACTGCGCCGCGAGGATCTCGGTGAAGTAGAGCACGACATTTTCCTGACTATGGGTCGGCCCGGTGGCAGTGGTGAGGGCGAGTGGCTGGTGCCCGAAGGCCATTATTTTGTCATGGGTGACAATCGCGACAACAGTAATGACAGCCGCTACTGGGGCACGGTCCCGGATGAGCTGGTGGTGGGCAAGGCCTTTGCTATCTGGATGCACTGGAAATCCCTTACCAGTCTGCCATCCTTTGATCGTGTAGGCGGAATCGAGTAACTCGGACTATCTGGAGCGCAGTCATAATGAAGAAAAACAATCTTTCCGGCATGGGCCGTCAGCGGGGTGCCTCGGCATTGACCATGATGGTTATGGTGCTGTTCTTTGGTGGCCTGCTGACGCTGGTGATCAAACTGGGCCCTGCCTACCTGGATGACATCACCATTCAGGAGGCGCTGGAAAGCCTTGATGGCACAGAAGGGCTCTCTCAGATGGGGCCGGCCCAGGTCCGCACACTGATTAACAAACGGCTCAGTGTGAACAATGTCCGGGGTTTCGATGCCAAGAATATTTCTGTCGATAAAGACGGCGATCTGGTCGTCATCAATGTTGATTACGAAGTGCGTAACAACCTGTTCAGTAACGTGGATACGGTGGTTCACTTCAAGCACAAATATGAGATGAAGGGCAAGTGAGTTCACAACCGGATCTGGATCAGTTACAGCGGCGCATCGGCTATCAGTTCAAATCGCCGGAGCGGCTTTTGCTGGCACTTACCCACCGGAGCTACGGGAACCAGAATAACGAGCGCCTCGAATTCCTCGGCGATTCCATTGTGAACATGGTTATTGCCGAGTATCTGTTTCTGCACTTCGAAAAAGCCCGTGAAGGTCAGCTGAGTCGTCTGCGGGCCCGGATGGTAAAGGGCGTGACGCTGGCTGAGATTGGTCGCGAGTTTCAGCTCGGCACATACCTTCGACTGGGCTCGGGAGAACTGAAAAGCGGCGGGTTCCGTCGGGAATCCATCCTGGCTGACGCGGTGGAGTCCATCATTGGTGCGATCTACCTGGACAGCGATTTTCACACCTGCCGGGAGCAGGTCTTGCGCTGGTTTGAGCACCGCCTGGAGAAGCTTGATCTCCAGGATACCCAGAAAGACCCCAAGACCCGTTTGCAGGAATACCTTCAGTCCCGCCAGTTTCCACTGCCGCGCTATGACGTGATTTCCGTGGACGGCGAAGCTCACAACCAGACATTCCATGTATCCTGTGCGCTGCCATCGCTGGACCGAAAGACCACCGGGACCGGCAGCAGCCGCCGGGTGGCCGAGCAGCAGGCAGCCCGTAACGCCCTGAAAGAACTGGGCGTGGAGAACCAGTAATGAACGATATCACCCGTCCGGAAAACCCGGACAGTCGCTGCGGTTTTGTGGCCATCGTTGGCCGTCCGAATGTGGGCAAGTCCACACTGCTGAACCATATCCTCGGGCAGAAGCTGAGCATCACTTCCCGCAAGCCGCAGACCACCCGTCATCAGGTGCTTGGCATCAAGACCGTGGGGCCGGTGCAGGCGATCTACGTGGACACACCGGGCATGCATGAGGATGAGCCCCGGGCCATTAACCGTTACATGAACAAGGCGGCCACGTCGGCGCTCATTGATGTCGATGTGGTGGTGTTCGTGGTGGACCAGCTGGCCTGGACGACCGCGGATGAGATGGTGCTGGAGAAACTCAGCCGGCTGAAATGCCCTGTGATCCTGGCGGTGAACAAGGTCGACAAGATTGAAAAGCGGGAAAGCCTGCTGCCGCACCTGGACATGCTCTCGAAAAAGCGTGATTTTGCCGAGATTATTCCACTTTCGGCGCTGAAAGAGACCAATCTTGAACCTCTGGAAGAGGCGGTGGGCCGGTTCCTGCCGGAGAGTATCCACTTCTACCCGGACGACCAGATCACCGATCGCAGTGAGCGTTTCCTGGCGTCGGAGATTGTCCGGGAAAAAATCACCCGCCAGTTGGGGGCCGAATTGCCTTATTCCGTGGCGGTGGAGATCGAGGAGTTCAAGCGGGAGGGCAAGACCCTGCATATTTCCGCCCTGATCCTGGTCGAGCGTGAAGGCCAGAAGAAGATCATCATCGGCGAAAAGGGCGAGCGGATGCGCCGGATCGGTCAGGAGGCGCGCACGGATATGGAACGCATGTTCGACAGCAAGATCATGCTGCGGCTCTGGGTCAAGGTGAAGCGCGGTTGGGCAGACAGCGACCGGGCCCTGAAGAGCCTGGGCATGAACGACCTCTGAGGCGGCTATGAAGGGGCCTGAGCTGCAGGAGCCCGCCTATGTCCTTCACCGCCGGCCCTGGCGGGAAACCAGCCTGATGGTGGATCTCTTTGCCCTGAACCATGGCCGGATGACCGTCATTGCCCGGGGCGCCAACAGTGCCAAAAGTCCTCTGAAAGCCCAGCTACAGCCCTTCCAGCCGCTTGTGGTGGACTGGGCCGGTCGGGGCGACCTGAAAACCCTGACCCAGGTCGATGTGCGAACCGGCCCGACAATCACCCGGACAGTGTCGCTCTATAGTGGCCTCTACCTGAATGAACTGTTGCAGCGGGTTCTGCCCGCCGCCGATCCCCATCCGACCCTCTTTGCAGCCTACATAGATGCCATCGGGCAGCTGTCCGACACCACAGACGTGGAGCCGGTGCTGCGGCGGTTCGAACTCGCTTTTGCTGCCGCCCTGGGTTACGACTTTGCCTGGGATCTTGCCACCGATACAGGGCAATCCGTCGAGCCTGACCGGGAGTATTGTTATGATCCGGAGCAGGGCATTGTTTCCGGGCTGTCGGCCGGTGTGCGGCTGCGGCATCTGCCCGGGGAAGTATTACTGGATCTGGCCCGGGATGATCTGCAATCGGACCGCTGTCGGCGGCTGGCGAAGCGGGTCATGCGGGTGCTGATCGATTATCTTCTGCAGGGGCGCCCCCTTAACAGTCGCAGCCTTTTCACTCACCTTCGGGGAGAATCCCATGAATCCTAGAGTACTGCTTGGCGTCAATATTGATCACGTTGCCACCCTCCGTCAGGCGAGGGGGACCCGGTATCCGGATCCGGTTCAGGCAGCACTGATGGCCGAGGAAGCCGGGGCAGACGGCATCACGATCCATCCGCGGGAAGACCGTCGTCATATCCAGGATCGGGACGTGCTGTTACTCAAGGAAGTGCTTCAGACCAAGATGAACCTGGAGATGGCGGTTACCGATGCCATGCTGGCGTTTGCCGAGCAGGTTCGGCCGGAATGTGTCTGCCTGGTGCCGGAGAAGCGTGAGGAATTGACCACCGAGGGCGGTCTGGATGTGGAAGGTCAGGAATCCCGGGTGGCCAAGGCCTGTGAGCGCCTCGCCCGAATTGGCGCCGAAGTTTCATTGTTTATTGATCCGGACCCGGCCCAGATTGATGCCGCAGTGCGTTGCGGCGCGCCGGTAGTCGAACTTCACACCGGAGAGTATGCCGAGGCCGAAACGCCAGAGGCTGAAAATGCCGCGTTCAAAACCATTGCCGATGCGGTGGCCTATGCCCGCAAGAAAGGGCTTATCGTCAATGCCGGCCACGGCCTGCATTATCACAACACCGAGCGGGTAGCGGCGATCCATGGCATCAACGAACTGAATATTGGCCATGCCATTATCGCCCGTGCGGTTTTCACCGGTCTGAAAGAAGCGGTCCGGGATATGAAGGCCATTATTGATCAGGCCCGCAGCCGGGCCTGATTCGAGGTAGCGTCAGGTCGTTTCGGCGGCCTCGTGGCGTTCGCGGAACAGCTGTTGCCAGTCGGTCTGGTCGCTCCAGATCTGCAGGCGCTCCATGGCCGAGAGCAGCTGGTCTTTCTGGTGCTCCAGATCCGGGGCAGAGCATTTGATCGCCGTTTCCAGATGGTTAGCTGCGGCCCTCAGTTCCGGTACGCCGCAGTAGCGGGTGGCGCCATGGAGTTTGTGAACGCACTCCAGCAGCTCTTCCATATTGTCGTTGGTCCAGAGTTCCGGGATCCGCTCCCGATCCACGTGGACCTGTTCCAGCAGCATGCTGAACAGTTCTTCCGCCAGGTCAGCTTTGCCGGCGGCCAGCTGAATGCTTTCCTCGACGCTGACGCAGTCCTGCTGCATTTTGCGCGTTGATGGCCGCAGGGCCCGACGGGTGTCGCGAACTTCCGGCACGGGAAGCCGACCGTCGCTGCCGCTCTTCGGGCACACGTAGCCGGTGTACTCATGAATGATGTCGTTGAGCTGGCCACTGCTGATGGGTTTGGGCATGTAGCCATCGAAACCCTGCTTGGTCAGCCGTTCCTGCTCGTCCGACAGGGCATGGGCGGTCAGGGCAATGATCGGGGTCCGGTGATTGCCGGTATCCATCTCCCTCAGCCTGGCCGTGGTTTCCACACCGTCCATGCCGGGCATCTGCAGATCCATGAAGACCAGGTCGAAGGGTTTCTGTCTGGCCTTGCTCAGGGCTTCAAATCCGCTGGAAGCGCCCTCGGCGTCCAGTTGGCAGTCTTCCAGCAGGGTCATTACCAGCTTCAGGTTGGCGTCGTTGTCATCCACTGCCAGTACCCGGGGAACATTGGCGGTGGTCACTCGGTTGGCGGAAATCTCGTATTCGGGCACCCGCCCGCTGGAATTGATGCCGTGCACCAGCAGCAGAAGCTCGTCGTAGAGGGAATCGCGGCACACCGGTTTGGTGAGGTGGCCGCTGGCAAGCCCCGATAGTGGCGTGTCGTGAGTTTCCAGGGTGGGGGTCAGCAACAGTGTCCGGCAATCCCGTTCGATCTCAAGGGTACGGACAAGGCTGCAGTACTGGCTGGAATTGAGCAGGTGCCGGGTAATGCCGACAATGGCCACGGCGTAACCGGCCTGGCTTTTCTGGGCTTCCTCAATGTGTTCCTGCAGTGCACCGGGGGAGGCCACCCGGTCGACCACCATGCCCCAGTCCCGCAACAGGTGTTCCACGGCCAGGCCGGTGGTTTTCTGTTGTTCCAGATAGATGACCCGTTCACCACGCAGGGCATCCCGGGGGGCAATGGCCTCACCGCTGGTGGCAAGCTCCGAGGTGAGGGTGAACCAGAAGGTCGAGCCCTTGCCAAGTTCGCTCTCAAGCCCGATCTTGCCCCCCATCTCCTCAACCAGACGCTTCGAGATGGCCAGCCCGAGGCCGGTGCCACCGTATTGACGGGCGGTGGAGGCATCGGCCTGGCTGAAGGCGTTGAACAGGGATTGCTGTTGGGCCCGGGAGAGACCCACGCCGGAATCCGTGATGCTCAGGCGCAGGGTAACCCGGTTGGAATCGGTCTCTTCCTCTTCCAGGCTCGCCCGCAGGACTACCTCGCCGGTCTGGGTAAACTTGATGGCGTTGTTGACCAGGTTGGTGATCACCTGTTTGACCCGCAAGGGGTCACCCATGATGTTGTCCGGCACATCGTTGTAGACCAGTGGCACCAGATCCAGGTTCTTGGCATGGGCGGCCGGCGCCAGCATGACCATGACTTCCTCAACAATATCCCGCAACTGGAAGGGCACCCGGTCCAGGATCAGCTTGCCGGCCTCAATCTTGGAGAAGTCCAGGATGTCGTTGATGATGGTAAGCAGGATCTCCGAGGATTTCCTGATGGTGCTCAGATGGTCCCGCTGCTGCCGTGGCAGGGGGCTCTTCAGGAGCAGCTCGGTGAAGCCGATGATGCCGTTCAGCGGGGTGCGGATCTCGTGTGACATGTTGGCCAGGAACTCTGACTTTATCCGGCTCGCTTCCAGCGCTTCCTTCCGGGCGAAATCCAGCTCGATGTTCTGGATTTCGATGGTTTCCAGGGTTTCCCGCAGATCTTCGGTGGCCTGGTCGATGTTCTGCTGCATTTCCGCCTGGGCCTTGCTCAGCTCTTCGGCCATGGCATTGAGGCCGGATTCCAGCTGTTCGAACTCCGGCCCGGCGCCGGTGTAGACCCGGGTATCCAGCTTGCCTTCCTTGAGTTTGGCAACGGCCTCGTTCAGTTCGAATACCGGGTTGGTGAACGCACGGCTCAGTCGCAGGGCAATGGCCATGCTGAGAATGACGCCCCCGAGAATGAGCAGCAGGGAAATAAGCAGGGCCTTGTACGTCTCTTTTTCGGTGCGGATATGGGACATTTCCACAACCACCCAGCCCAGAGGCTCCCGCAGATTCGACATGGACTGGCGGGCATCCGGGTCGAGCATGCTCTCGATCATCAGATCCTGCAGAAACACGGGGGTGATAAACCGGGTGCTGTTTTTTCGGGATATCCGGGTGGCGTGCTCGGCGGTGAGTTCGTCGGACTGCACGGTCTCCGAGCTTCCGGGCCCGGTGTGGAGCAGGCGGGAGCCGTCACTGCCAAAGAAGGTGATGGAACGCACGTCCTGCTCTTCCAGGAGGGCATTGGAGAGGCTGCTGAGGAGACTTCGGTTGGCAGTGAAAAGGCCGTACTCGGAACCGGCCGCGAGCTGACGGGAGAGTGACTCGCCCCGGTCCTTCAGCAGACTTTCGATATTGTTGACCCAGCTGTAGGTGAAGAACAGCCCCAGCATCAGGGTGGTCAGCAGGGTGGGAACCAGCGTCACCACTAAAACTTTCTTGCGAATGCCCCAACGTCGCATACCGTGTTCCTGAATTATTGCTTTTGTCCGCGCCGCAGAGCGGAAAACGTCCGTGTTAAGAATAGCTGATCCGGAACGGGATAACTGTGGTATCAGTCCCGACGGTACCGGAAAATCCCGTGTCGGATATAGCCGCCGGTCATG
Organism: Marinobacter sp. L-13; assembly: GCF_056857715.1. Lineage (NCBI taxonomy): Bacteria > Pseudomonadati > Pseudomonadota > Gammaproteobacteria > Pseudomonadales > Marinobacteraceae > Marinobacter > Marinobacter sp. L-13. The sequence continues at coordinate 43,090 of NZ_JBSXNQ010000053.1, read as the reverse complement.
GATATAGCGAGAAGCTGTATTGGGAGACCGGGGCGATAACGCGTATCATGCGAAGCCAAAAGTGTACCACAGGGTTATCATATGCATTTTCCCACCATTGAAGATTATGTCGGGCACACCCCTCTGGTTCGCCTGCAGCGTCTCCCCGGTGAGACGAGTAACGTGATTCTGGCCAAGCTGGAAGGGAATAACCCCGCCGGCTCGGTGAAGGACCGCCCGGCTATCAGCATGATCCAGGAGGCGGAGCGTCGGGGCGACATCAAGCCGGGCGATACCCTGATCGAGGCGACCAGTGGCAACACCGGCATTGCCCTGGCCATGGCGGCTGCCATCAAGGGGTACCGGATGGTGCTGATCATGCCCGCGAACATGAGTGAGGAGCGTCGGGCATCCATGCGCGCCTATGGTGCGGAGATTGTCACGGTCACCAGGGAAGAGGGGATGGAAACTGCCCGTGACCTGGCCCTCAAGATGCAGGCGGAGGGCAAGGGCAGGGTGCTGGATCAGTTCAGCAACCAGGACAACCCTCTGGCGCACTACCGCACGACCGGTCCCGAGATCTGGGAGCAGACCGGGGGGCGTGTCACCCATTTTGTCAGCTCCATGGGCACTACTGGCACCATCATGGGCGTGTCCCGTTACCTCAAGGAGCGCAACCCGGATATTCGCATTATCGGGCTTCAGCCCAAAGAAGGTGCGTCCATACCCGGGATACGTCGATGGCCCGAAGCCTACCTGCCGAAAATCTACGATGCCGCACGGGTGGACGAGGTGTTGGATGTTGGCCAGGAAGAGGCCGAAAACACCATGCGGGCCCTGGCTTCCGAGGAAGGCATTTTCTGTGGCGTCTCCTCCGGCGGTTCGATCGCGGCCGCGCTCAAGCTCTCGCAGCAGGTTGAAAACGCCATCATCGTGGCCATTATCTGTGACCGCGGCGACCGCTATCTATCCACCGGTGTATTTCCCGGCGCCTGAACACGATTCCACCAAGAGACCCGAGTATGAGCAGACGACGCAGGAAGGTTCTTCCAAAAGAGCCCGTGCGCTGTGAGATTGAGACCCTGAGCCATGACGGCCGGGGTATCGCCCGTCAGGATGGCAAGACCCAGTTTGTCGATGGCGCCCTTCCGGGCGAAACCGTGATGGCGAAAGTGGTGTCCAGTCGAAGCAAGTTCGACGAACTGCGCACCGAAGAGGTTCTGGAAGCCGCGCCGGATCGTCAGACGCCACCCTGCGAGTTTGCCGACCTGTGTGGCGGCTGTAGCCTGCAGCATATGAGTGGCGATGCGCAGATCGCGTTCAAGGAGAATACCCTGCGGGAGCATTTTGCCCATTTCGGGGGCATCGAACCCGAGGAGTGGATTGAGCCACTGCGCTCGGAAGAGAGCCTCGGCTATCGCCGCAAGGCGCGCCTCGGGGTTCGTTACGTCAAGGCCCGGGAGTCTGTCCTGGTGGGGTTTCGGGAGAAACGCAACAGTTTCCTGACCGACATCGACCGTTGTGTGGTGCTGGATCCCCGCATTGGCGACCGCATACTGCCCCTTCGAAATATGCTGCACGATCTGGACGCCTACAGCCGAATCGCCCAGGTGGAAGTTGCCTGTGGCGATGATGTGGCGGTAATGGTGTTCCGCAATATGGATGACCTGTCCACTGGTGACCGGGAGAAGCTCATTGCCTTCGGCCAGGCTCACGATTTGCATATCTACCTGCAGCCAAAAGGGCCCGATACCGTTCATCGGATCTGGCCCGAGTCCTCTGGCCGGGATGATGAGCGACTGAGCTACAGGCTGGAAGAATTCGACCTGACCATGAAATTTCATCCCATGGACTTTACCCAGGTCAATGCAGGTATTAACCGTGCGATGGTACACAGGGCTGTGGAATGGCTGGATATCCAGCCGGGTGAGCGTGTCCTGGATCTCTTCTGTGGTCTGGGGAACTTTACGCTGCCCCTGGCCCGAAGTGGCGGACAGGTTGTCGGCGTGGAGGGTGACGAGACCATGGTTGTCCGCGGTCGGGAAAACGCGGAACTAAATGGCCTGAACAATGTCGCTTTTCACGGTGCCGATCTGCACGGCGATTTCACTGGCCAGAGTTGGGCGAAGGAAGGATTCGACAAGATCCTGATTGATCCGCCCCGCTCCGGCGCTGAGGAAATCTGCAAGTACCTGACCGCCTTCGGTGCCCGGAAGATAGTCTATGTCTCCTGTAACCCGGCAACACTCGCGCGGGACGCAGGCGTTATGGTGCGCAATGGCTATCGCCTGGTGCGCGCAGGTGTGATGGACATGTTTCCCCACACCACTCACGTGGAATCCATCGCGTTGTTCGAACGGGATTCCGACTGAAGATGCGGTGGGCAGTCAGGGATGGCTGCGGCAACCATCAGGAATAACAAGACTGATATGGTAAAAGTTCGCGAAGATTACGCAATGACCGGCGACGGCCAGGTGGATATCGAGGGCTGGGTCCGTCAGATAGCCTCCCAGACACACCTGGAAGACCCGGAGCAGTTCCGGCAGGCCTGCGAAAAGGCAGCCGAGATTGATCTCCAGGCGTTCCGGCAGGACCGGCAGTGGGCGCCGGGTTCCAGCAGCTTCCGGATCGGCATCGAGATGGCCCAGGTGCTGGCGGAGCTGCACCTGGATCAGGCCAGTCTGGTGGCGGCGATTCTTTACCGCGCGGTGCGGGAAGAGCGTGTTCCGCTCGAGATGATCCGCAAGGAATTTGGCGACGAGGTGGCAGGCCTGATCAACGGTGTACAGCAGATGGCGGCGATTTCGTCCATCCACCACCCGCTGAAAGGGAACGTGCTGGGACAGAGTGAAGGCCAGTTGGACAATGTCCGCAAGATGCTCGTCACCATGATCGACGACGTCCGGGTTGCCCTGATCAAACTGGCCGAACGGACCTGTGCTATCCGGGCGGTCAAGGATGCCCCGGAAGAAAAACGCATGCGCGTGGCCCGGGAAGTGTTTGATATCTATGCGCCCCTGGCCCATCGCCTTGGCATCGGCCACATCAAGTGGGAGTTGGAGGACCTGTCTTTCCGCTACCTGCATGAGTCTGCGTACAAGAAGATCGCCAAGCTGCTTGATGAAAAGCGGCTCGCCCGCGACAGCTACATCAAGCGGGTGATTGAAACCCTGCAGACCGAACTGAAAGCCTACGGCATAGAGGGTGAGCTGTCTGGGCGTGCCAAGCACATCTACAGCATCTGGCGGAAAATGCGGCGCAAGGGCATCGATTTCTCCCAGGTCTACGATGTCCGCGCCGTGCGTATCCTGGTGCCGGAAGTGCGCGACTGCTACGCGGCCCTGGGCATTGTCCACACGCTATGGCGCCACATTCCGAACGAGTTTGACGACTATATCGCCAACCCGAAGGAAAACGGTTACCAGTCCCTGCACACGGCGGTGATCGGGCCGGAGGGCAAGGTTATGGAAGTGCAGATCCGTACCCACAAGATGCATGAGGAGGCGGAACTGGGCGTCTGTGCCCACTGGTTGTACAAAGGTATGGACAAGGGCAACAAGTCCACAGGGTACGATGCCAAGATCAACTGGCTGCGCCAGGTACTGGAGTGGCAGGAAGAACTTGGCGACCTGTCCGGGCTGGCCGACCATCTGAAATCCGATGTGGCATCAGATCGGGTGTATGTATTCACGCCCGAGGGCCACGTTGTGGATCTGCCGCAGGGGGCAACCCCGGTGGACTTTGCCTATCGGGTTCACACCGAAATCGGCCATGCCTGTCGTGGTGCGCGGGTGAACAGTCGGATTGTCCCATTGACCTATCCGCTGAAAACCGGTGATCAGGTGTTTATCCTGACCTCCAACAACCCGGCCCCGAGCCGAGACTGGCTGAACCCGAGTCTTGGTTACATCCAGACCTCCCGGGCACGGGCCAAGGTTACCCACTGGTTCAAACAGCAGGATCGGGGTCGCAATATCACCGACGGCCGTGCCATCCTCGAGGACGAGTTCAAGCGCCTGTCCCTGTACGACGTGGATCTTGGTGAGCTGGCTAAAAAGGTCAATTACCACAGTGCCGAGGACATGTTTGCCGCCACCGGTGCCGGCGACCTTCGCCCCACCCATGTCGCCAATGTGGCCCAGCAGATGCTGGAGCCCAAGTCCGAACAGCTGGATCTGAAACTCAGTGCTCAGCGCCGCAAGCCCTACGATACCGAATCGGATATCCAGATCCTGGGTGTCGGCAAGCTCAAGACCCAGGTGGCTAAATGCTGCAAACCTCTGCCCGGTGACGCCATTGGCGGCTACATCACCGTCGGCCGGGGCGTTACAGTCCACCGTCAGGACTGCCTGACGTTCCTGAACCTGCGTGAGTTCGAGCCCAACCGGATCATTGAAGTGAGCTGGGGTGGCCGGCCGGCGGCGGTCTATCCGGTTGATGTCGAGATTGAGGCTTACGACCGGTCCGGACTGCTGAGAGATATCACCCAGGTGCTGTCGGCCTCCAAGAGTGATGTCCTGTCCCTCAATACCCAGAGCAACAAGGACGAGAATACGGCCACCATGACCGTGACGGTGGAGATTTCCAGCCTGGAGCAGCTGGCGCGGTTGTTGGCGCAGATTCGCAACCTGCCCAATATCATTGATGTAAGGCGTAAACGCGGATGAGCTATACCATCGAGGATCTGAAAACCCTGATGGCCCGTCTCCGGGACCCGGAGACGGGCTGTCCCTGGGATACCAGGCAATCTTACAAGACCATCGTGCCGCACACGCTGGAGGAGGCCTACGAAGTTGCCGATGCCATTGAGCGCGAGGATTACCCGCACCTGAAAGACGAACTGGGAGACCTGCTGTTCCAGGTGATCTTCTATACCCAGCTTGGTCGCGAAGATGGTCATTTCGATTTTGATGGTGTGGTGGATCATCTGGTGCGCAAACTGGTACGCCGGCACCCCCACGTTTTTCCGGAGGGGACGCTGGAAAGTCGCATCGATCCGGATAACCGGCCGGATGAGGCCTGGATCAAGGAAAGCTGGGAGCGCATCAAGGCCGAGGAGCGGGCACTGAAGCCGGCACCGGAAGCCAGCGCCGAGCTAAGTCGGCTTGACGGCATTGCCCGGACCCTGCCTGCAATGGCTCGGGCCGAGAAGCTCCAGAAACGGGCAGCCAGGCACGGTTTCGACTGGCCGGATGTTGGCCCGGTTTTCGACAAACTTCACGAGGAAATCGACGAGCTCAAGGAGGCATGGGAAGCCGCACAGACGGGCGCCGGTGATCCCGATGCCGTTGAAGATGAGCTCGGCGATCTCCTGTTTGTCTGTGTGAACCTGGCACGGTTCATGAAGGTTAACCCTGAGCAGGCACTCAATCGAACCAACCATAAATTCGACGCTCGGTTCCGGGCGATTGAACGTGTGCTGGAACGGGAGGGCCGCGATATGGACGAAGAATCTCTGGAGGCGCTGGATGCCGTGTGGCAGGCGGTGAAAGGCGTGGAGCGGGGAGAGAACGAGCACTGAAAATGGCGGATCGGTAAGTACAATCCGTTACCAATTTTCTCGCCCCCGGACCGACGGCTTCGTCTACACTTCCGGAAACGGATGCACAGTTTTCGTGCGCCGTGCGCCATCAATAAGATGCAGGAGTGAAGGCACCATGAAAATCAAAGATCTGGTCAACTACTGGGACAAGCATGCACGTGGTCGGCTTACCCGAGACGCCTACTTCATGGCGTTGTCTGACCAGCATCACAAGCGTCTCGAGAAACTCGCAGCGCTCTATCCGATGAAGTCACCTCAGGATCTGATGCGGGATCTGATTTCTGCAGCACTGGACGAAATGGAGACCAGCTTTCCGTATGTTCAGGGCACCAAAGTGGTGGCGTACGACGAGGATGGCTTCGAGATCTACGAAGATCAGGGCCTGACTCCCAAGTTTGTCAGCCTGAGCCAGAAGCACATCCAGCGCCTCAAGGCCCGTCAACTGGAATCAGTCGCCTGACGACACGGGCAGCGAAAGCTGCCCGCCGCTATTTACTTGTCTTTCCCTTCCAGCTTGTCCTTCAGTGGGCTCTGGCGTACCAGATCGTCCAGAGCTGCACCAATCATGTCGTTCAGAATATCGCTTTCACTGCGGTCCGGGTAAAGTTCCGCCAGTGCGGCCACGCGTGCGGCATCTTCCAGCGGCAGGCGCAGGTTATAATCGTGGGTACGCTCCACGGGCTCTTTTTGCTGTTCCCAGTGTTTGGGCAAATCAGTGACCTTCATGATAACTCCTTGCAGCTACAGGCTTGAATCGCCAATAGACTTTCTCGACTGTTCCTTAGTATCGTAAGTTTACTTCGCCTCCGTCAATTCAAAAGGACGTCAATGTGACTGAGCTACATCCCGAACTCCGAGAGAACGTACGAATGCTGGGTGAACTTCTGGGCCAGAGCATACGGCGGTATCCCGGACAGGAATGCTACGAGCTGATTGAGGAAATCCGGGCGGCTGCCAAGTCCGACCGTCGCCAGGAAAGCGGGTCCGGCCAGCGACTGGTCAATCTGCTGCGCAAGTTGAGCGATGATGAGCTGCTTCCGGTGACCCGTGCCTTCAACCAGTTCCTGAACCTGGCCAACCTTGCCGAGCAGTACCATGGTATTCGTCGCAAACGCGGGCACCAGTCTGATCTGATGGTCGAATCGCTCGGGGAGGTGTTTGAGCGGCTCAAGCAAGGTGATGTCACGCCGGAGGAACTGCATCAGAGGGTGGCGGATCTGCGAATCGAGTTTGTGCTGACGGCCCACCCCACCGAGGTGGCGCGTCGCACCCTTATTATGAAATACGACGAGATGTCGGACTGCTTGGCGCGTCTGGACCATGACGACCTCATGCCTGCTGAACGGGAGGAAATCGTCAATCGCCTGTCTCAACTGGTTACCGAAGCCTGGCACACCGACGAGATTCGTCAGGAGCGACCAACCGCAGTGGATGAGGCCAAATGGGGCTTTGCGGTTATTGAAAACAGTCTGTGGCAGGCCCTGCCACAGTTTCTGAGGAGCCTGGATACGTCGCTGGAAGACGCGACCGGAAAGGGCCTTCCCCTGCAGGCATCCCCCATCCGCATTGCATCCTGGATGGGCGGTGATCGTGATGGCAATCCGAATGTCACCCACAAGGTGACCCGCCGGGTCTTCCTGCTTGGCCGCTGGATGGCAGCGGATCTCTATCTTCGTGATATTCAGGCGCTGCGGGCCGAACTGTCCATGTGGCAGGCCAGCGACGAGCTCAAGGCCGTTGTTGGTGACTCCCGGGAACCCTACCGCCATGTGCTCGCCGAACTCCGTGAGCGGCTGATCAGAACCCGGGACTGGGCAGAGGCGAGCGTCAACGGCGAGACCGCGGATGCCAACGGTATTCTCTTTGAGAACGAGGATTTCACCGGTCCCTTGGAGCTCTGTTACCGATCCCTGGTTGAGTGCGGACTCGAGGACATCGCCAATGGTCCGCTGTTGGATACCATCCGCCGGGCGCATACTTTTGGCCTGCCTTTGATTCGTCTGGACATCCGCCAGGAGGCCAGCCGCCACGCGGAGGCGGTTGCCGAAATGGTCGATTATCTTGGCCTGGGAGATTATCTGTCCTGGTCAGAACAGGAACGCCAGGCATTCCTGGTGAAGGAACTTCAGGGCCGGCGCCCACTGGTCCCCCGAAATTGGGAGCCCTCGGAATCGGTCGGCGAGGTGCTGGCAACCTGTGAAGTGGTGGCGCAGCAAACGCCGGAAGCCCTCGGGTCCTATGTTATCTCCATGGCCAGCAAGCCCTCTGATGTATTGAGCGTGATTTTGCTGCTCAGGGAATCCGGAATGAAGTTTCCGATGCGGGTCGTGCCCCTGTTTGAGACCCTGGATGACCTGCGTGGTGCTCCAGACAGCATGTCTGCGCTGTACGAGGTTGAGTGGTATCGGGAGTATTGCCAGGGCAGGCAGGAAGTGATGATCGGCTATTCGGATTCCTCCAAGGATGCCGGCCAGCTGATGGCGGCCTGGGCCCAGTACCAGGCCCAGGAGAAACTTACCCGCGTTGCCCGCCAGTATGGCGTGCATCTGACCCTGTTCCACGGCCGTGGCGGTACCGTTGGCCGTGGCGGCGGACCTGCCAACCGGGCGATACTGTCCCAGCCGCCGGGCTCGGTAAACGGCAGTTTCCGGATTACCGAGCAGGGCGAAATGATCCGCTTCAAGTTCGGTTTGCCGAGGCTGGCGGTTCAGAGCCTGACGCTCTACACCACGGCGGTTATCGAAGCTACCCTGGCCCCGCCACCACAGCCCGAAGACAGCTGGCGTGAAACCATGGACTGGCTTACCGAGCGGTCCTTGAAAGCCTACCGCGATGTGGTCCGGGAAAATCCCGACTTCGTGCCCTATTTCCGCCAGGTCACGCCGGAACAGGCCCTGGGGAAACTGGCACTCGGAAGTCGCCCGGCCCGGAGGAAGGCCACCGGCGGCGTGGAAAGCCTTCGGGCCATACCGTGGATATTTGCCTGGACCCAGATGCGGCTGATGCTGCCCAGTTGGCTGGGCAGTGACGTGGCGCTTGAAGAGGCGGCCCGGGACCACCGGCTCCCAGTATTGCGTGAGATGATGCAGGGCTGGCCGTTCTTCCGCACCTATGTGGATATGCTGGAAATGGTGCTGGCCAAGGCAGACCTGCGCATCGCCAGCTATTATGAGCAGACGCTGCTGGACGATGATCGGTTGAAAGCCCTTGGGGAGAGTCTTCGCGTGCGCCTCCAGGGTTGTATCGAGCGACTTCTGGAACTCAAGGAGCAAACGGATCTGCTGGAGGGAGAGCCCGTCTTTGCGCATTCGATGAGGGTGCGTAACCCATACACGGATCCGCTGCACTACCTTCAGGCCGAATTGCTACGGCGGGACCGGGAAAGTGAAGGCAAGGGCGAGGTGCCGGAACTGGTGGAAAGAGCACTGAAAGTCACCATGGCAGGTATCGCTGCGGGCATGCGGAATACTGGCTGACCTTGCAGCAGAATAGAAAAAAGTGCCGGGACAAGGCCGGGTAGTCTGGCCACCGACCAAGAACAAAGGGAGTAAGCTGTGGCTCTGGCTGCACGATTGGAACGTTTTCTCGCCCGCAAGGGCATCACTTATCGGGAGTTGCCGATAGATCAGGTCACCAGCCTGGATGCGGCAGTGATTGCCTCGGGGATGTCTCAGGACAGCTTTGTACAGGCCACTCTGCTGATCGACATTACCGGTGTCGTGATGGCCGTGCACAAGTTCGACAGTTCCCTGGACCCGGATGCCGTTCACCAGCTGACCGGTCGCCGTCTTCAGCCGCTGACCGCACGGCAGACCATGCGCCTGTTCAGTGACTGTGATCCCGGCTTCACCCCGCCCATCGGACAGGCTTACGAGCTGCCCGTTATCGTGGACGAGGATGTGATGCTGGCGGATCAGGTCGTGTTTTCCAGTGGCACTGATCATTCCCTGCTAGAGATGGATGGCCGATCCTTCCGTCTGGCCCTGGCCGGTGCCAGGGCGGGCCACCTGGTTATCCGGGGGCCGGGTAACGGCAACCGCGAGGCGCTGACGCTCGAGGAAGTGGCCGACAAGCTACAGAAACTTTACCGTCTGCCCCCCATGCCGGCCCTGGCGCTGCGTATTTTGCGGCTGACTGCCAACACCGATGCGACGGCTCGTGAGCTGGCAGAGCTGATCGAGTTTGATCCCAGTCTCACGGCCCAGATCATGCGTTACGCCCGTTCTGCACTGTTCAATTATCCCGGCCAGGTCAATTCGGTGCAGGAGGCGGTCACCCGTGTGCTGGGCTTCGATCGTGTGGCCCACATCGCCCTGGGCATCGCCTCCGTTCGTGCCTTTGAAGTACCCCGTCACGGCATTCTCGGCATGGACAATTTCTGGCGCCACTCCCTGTACTGCGCGTTCCTTTGCCAGATCATTGCGCCGCGATGTGGCGCCGAAAAGGGGCTGGGCTATCTCTGCGGCCTGTTGCACAACTTTGGCCTGTTGCTGGTCGGGCATCTGTTCCCGGCCGAATTTGATGAGCTCAATGAGCTTCGCGAAGCGAATCCTGAAGCCAGCATGCACTCGCTTGAGCAGCAGGTGTTCGGGCAGGGCAATGGCCAGGAAATCCTGTCGGTGGGCCATGGCGCTATTGGCGGTATCCTCCACCGTTTATGGCAACTGCCTGATCCTGTGGTCAAGGCGGCTGGCGTGCATCAACAATCGGGTTACCATGGCGAGCACGAGAACTATGTTTTGATGGTACAGCTGGCCAACGCCCTGTTGAAGGACCGCGGTATTGGCGATGAATTCAATGCCGACGACGTGCCCGCTTTGCTGGAAGGCCTGGGACTGACGCCCAATGTTGTGGAAGAACTGAATGCTGAACTGGATCGTGTGGCTCCGGATCTGGACGCACTGGCCAGCTCCCTGTCATCCTGACACCCTGTCGTTATTCGCTGGGAAATACGGACTTCCGGTGCATGATACGGAGGTCGACTTTCTCTGACGTGGCTGACTTCGTATAATGCGCCTTCGCCGATTTCGGCTGACACCTGTTCCGTGCAGGAGAGGCTGTCGCAAAGGCACGGGTTTTTGCCACAGCTTTTCAAATGATAATGACTAAAACGGGAGCACAGCGTTATGCGAATCATCATGTTAGGCGCGCCGGGCGCAGGCAAGGGAACTCAGGCCCAGTTCATTACTGAACGGTTTGATATTCCCCAGATCTCCACCGGTGACATGCTGCGTGCGGCGGTGAAAGCCGAGTCCGAGCTGGGCAAGCAGGTAAAGGAAGTCATGGCAACGGGCGGCCTGGTGTCTGACGACATCATCATTGCGCTGATCGAAGAGCGAATCCAGCAGCCTGATTGCAAGAACGGTTTCCTGCTCGACGGTTTCCCGCGGACCATCCCCCAGGCTGAAGCTCTGAAAGACCAGGGAATTGCCATCGACTATGTGGTCGAAATTGCCGTGGATGACGAAGAAATTGTCAGCCGTCTGTCCGGTCGCCGGGTGCACGAGGGAAGCGGTCGTATCTACCACGTGAAATACGATCCGCCCAAGGTCGAGGGTAAGGATGACCAGACCGGAGAACCGCTGGTTCAACGTGAGGACGACAAGGAAGAGACGGTTCGCAAGCGTCTGAAAATCTACCACGACCAGACTGCACCGCTGGTTGGCTACTACCAGGACTGGGCGTCGAAAGAGCCGGCCGCGGCACCGAAATACGTCCGTGTCGAGGGCGTTGGCAGTCTGGACAGCATTCGCGACCAGATCCTGTCTGAACTCAAATAAATTGGCATCCTGACCTGAGGTTTTCACACCGGTGAAACTGTTGGCACTGGATACGTCATCGGAGGGCTGCTCGGCAGCCCTTCTTGTTGATGGCGAGATCTCCGAACGCTTCGAGCTTGCCCCCAGAGGCCATACCCGGCTATTGATGCCGATGGTGCGGGAGCTTCTGGCGGAGAAGAATCTTGCTCCGGCAGAGCTTGATGCCCTGGCCTTTGCCTGCGGGCCGGGCTCTTTTACCGGTGTCAGGATCGCGACCGGTGTTGTGCAGGGTCTTGCCTGGGGGCTGGACATTCCGGTGGTGCCGGTGTCTTCACTGCAGGCCGTGGCGCTGGGTGCCATGGATGCTCTGGATCCTCACGAGGAAACCGGTATTGCGGTAGCCTTCGATGCCCGCATGGGCGAGGTGTATTGGGGCTGCTTCGCTGCCCGGGCAGGACTGCCTGAGGCGTTGGCTTCGGAACAGGTGTGTCCACCCGAGGCAGTCACACTGCCAGCGGGCCCCGAGCGCTGGTGCGGAGCAGGGCCGGGCTGGCAATACCGCTCTGCCATGCCAGCGGAGGTGTCAGGGCGCGTTGATCCCATCGATGAAACCCTGGTGCTGCGAGCAGCCTGGGTCGCGCGCCTGGCGGTGATCGCATTCGGGCAGGGCAAGGCGGTGCCGGCGGAGCAGGCTCAACCTGTCTACATCAGGGATGAAGTGGCCTGGAAAAAACTGCCTGGTCGATAGTGACCCCGGCCGCCCGGTCTGATCCGGGCAAACCGCTTTGGGTAAAAACTGACCAGCTGTCTTTTCTTCCGTGCGATAATCTTCCATACTTCCATTTCACGTTTTCCTGTCATCCGGCCAGCGGTATCTGAACATGATTGGCGGAATTAACCCGGGTAACAATTTAAATTTCCAGACCGGCAACAACAGTCTGGTCAGGGAGCGCAGCGATGCGGCCCGTGCGCCGGCATCAACGCCCGAAAAAACACCTGACGCGGCCCGCCGTGACCTTGCCGATGGCAATCAGGGTGTTGTCAGCGACCGCAATGCGACCGAAAGCCTCGAGCGGCGTGTAGAAGCCCGTCGTGCCGCTGAAGACGCCCGTCTGGAGCGGTTCCGCGCAGACGAAGTGTCCCTGCCAGCCGCCAGGGCGCTGTCGACCTTTGCCTCTGTTGCCGCAGCCGGTCAGGAAACTGGCGGCAATGGTAGCCTGGCCGGAATTGATATTCTGGTCTGATGCCTGACTCGTCCCCGTCCGCTCCGTACGCCCGCTCTGAACGTTTCCAGAACATCGTCGCTGTTGCCCGCAGTGCATTGGGTGACCGATTGCAGGCCGATGCTCTTGCCGATTCGCTCGGGGTCCCGAATCTTGGTGTCGTCCGCCCCAGAGACATCCGCGACTTCCCGGTTTTACTGTTCCTGGATGAGCAGGGCCTTGGCCTGGAGATGACTGGCAAAGGTGCGCCGGGACCGGTGCGTGCAGAATTCGTGACCGGCAAGATGGGGTATCGGCGGGAGCGCGGCGGTGGCGCGGGCCAGTTGGTGGCCAAGGCGGTCGGCTTGCAGAAAACACGGGCCGCATTGCATATCGTTGATGCGACGGCAGGGCTTGGCCAGGATGCCTTTGTGCTTGCCAGCCTTGGCTGCACGGTTACCCTGTTCGAGCGTAACCCGGTCATTCACGCTCTCTTGGCCGATGGCCTTGCGCGCGCAGCCCTGAATGTGGATTGTGCGGCCATTGTCGAGCGCATGCGACTGCTTGAGGGCAGCAGTATTGAATGGCTTGCCCGACCAGGCACCGAGGCGGCGGATGTTGTCTACCTGGATCCGATGTTTCCGCATCGGGACAAGTCGGCCCTGGTAAAAAAGGAAATGCAGGTTTTCCGCACTATCGTAGGAGACGACGAGGATTCCGCACAATTGCTCGCGGCCGCTCTGGAGCGCGCCCGTTACCGGGTGGTGGTCAAGCGGCCCCGTAAGGCATCGGCCATTGAGGGAGCGGAGCCAACCACCCGCATTGAGGGCAAGAGCAGCCGCTACGATGTGTACGCCATCCGGGCGCTGCCACCGCAGTAAATGCCATCAGGCACCCAGCATGGTGACCTGCTGGATTGCCTGTCGCTTCTCGACGCTCAGCACCAGGCGGGCATCGTCCGCCACCTCATCCAGCCCCTCCCCATAGCAGAGCAGGCCATTGTCATCGGTGGTGATAACGCCATTGTTCTGCATATTGGCAATGAAGTTGCGGAACAGGCTCTTGTCGAAAAACTCCGGCGCATTCAGGCCGAACAGGATCGACATCCGCTCGGCCAGCAGCGCGCTCTGTTCTTCCAGTTCGGCGGCGCTGATCTTGCCCGAGCCGTATTTGCGGAGAATGCCCAGAGCGATGTGGTAGCGCTCTACCGTCTGGATGATGAAGCGGGACAGAACCCTGAGCCTCAGCATGGCTTCGGTACCTTCCTCGGGTCGACCGATCCGGTCATCGTCCAGGGGCTTCAGCAAGTCATGTTCGATGAGAACATCAATCCACTGATTGATGACCTTCCTGGCTTCATCGGGCTGGTATTTCAGGAACAGTTCCGATTGCAGGTAGGGGTAGGCTACGCTGGCGAGGAACACAATCTTGTCCCGGCCCAGCGAATCCTTGTTCTCGAAAAGGCTGGCGATCAGTGAGGGCAGCGCAAACAGGTGCTGGATGTTGTTCCGGTAATAGGTCATCAGGATTGCGTTGCTGCCTTCGAGGGCAATAATGTCACCCAGCTTCTGCGGCTGGCGCGTCACCAGGCCCATGCCTTCACAGTAGGCGATCCAGTCTTTGCCGGCCCCCTCGGGCAGGGTTACCGTTTCCGCATACGGGAAAGCCTTTAGCAGGGCGGCGTATTGATCCATCAAGCGGATCAACTGTCCCTCGTCCATGGCCAGTCGCTCGGTGCCAAGAAGAACCGTGGCGGCCATGCCGATCGGGTTTACCGCAACTGACGCGTTGATGTTCGACGCTACCCGGAAGGACAGCTCTGAAACCGCGCTGTTAAGCCACTTCGGACGATACTCGGCGTCGTAGGCCTCGTCGCGCCAACTACCGTGAACATCGTCCAGAACCTCAGACAAATGAATGGCTTCGCCAAAGTTGACTGAAACCCGACCAAAGGAGTTACTGAGTTTGCGAACGGTCTTGGCAAGACCGAATACGCTTTCTTTTTCCTTTTTCTTGCCACGAAGTTCACCCAGGTAGGAGCGGCCTTCCATCACTTTCTCATAGCCGATGTACACGGGCACGAATACGATGGGTTTGCGATGGTCCCGAAGGAAACTGCGTACGGTCATTGCCAGCATGCCGGGGCGGGGCTGCAGCATGCGGCCTGTGCGGCTTCGGCCGCCTTCGATGAAATACTCGACGGAATAGCCCCGGGAGAACATCACGTGCATGTACTCATTGAACACGGTGGCGTACAGCGGGTTGTCCTTGAAACTGCGGCGCATAAAGAACGCCCCGCCACGGCGCAGGATCGGGCCGACAATGGGCATGTTGAGATTGATCCCTGCGGCGATGTGCGGAGGCATCAGGCCATTCTTGTAAAGCACGTAGGACAGCAGCAGGTAGTCGATGTGTGAACGATGGCAGGGCACGTAAACCACGGCATTGTCTTGCGCCACTTCCTTCACCACCCGGATATTGTTGATGGCAATGCCGTTGTAGATCCGGTTCCAGAGCCATGACAACAGCACCTCCATGAATCGAATCGTGACAACGGACATGCTCGCCGCAATCTCATCCGCATATTTGTAGGCCTTGGCGCGGACTTTCTCAGGTGGTATGTCGTCTCTGGCAGCGGTCTCCCGGATGGCTTCCTTGACCGCCTGGGTGCGCACCAGACCTGCCACCAGGGTACGGCGATGGGACAAGTCTGGCCCCAGTACCGCCTGGCGAACCCGGCGGAAGTGGGTTCTCAGGATCCGGGCCAGCTTGCGGTTGGCCCGCTCCTCGCTGTGCCGGTATTCGTCGATCACCTGTTTCAGTGAGAGCGGTTGGTTAAACTGAACGTAGGTGTTGCGACCATGAACCATGATGATCAGTAACTTCTGAAGCCGGCCGGCGATGGACCAGGTGTCGGACAGCAAAAGTTTTACCAGGGACTTTTCCTTGTCCGGGGAGCGCCCCCAGAACAGGGACACTGGAACAATCTGTACGTCCTGGTCCGGATGTTCGAGACCGTAGCGAACCAGGGCCTGAAACTCGTTCGTGGGTGCCGGCGCCTGACGCCCCCTGAAAAAGCCACCGATCCGGCGATAGAGGAAAAAGAAGGAGTGGGACGGGCCGTTCTTCACCGGAAGGGCTTCGGTGGCGCCAGGAAGTCCTGCACGGATAACTTCCTGCTCCAGAACCAGGCGGCTCGACAGCGAGCTGTATTGCAGCACGTAGCAAACCGGTTTGTCGGGATCCAGGGCGAGGGCTTCAACGCTGTTGCCGCTGACATCAGTCCGGACCCAGATAAACAGTATCTTTCGGAAAAGGGTCAGGATCAGGCTGCGAATGCCCTGGTAAAGACGCATAAATGGCAACTCCGTTGACGAAACAGGTGCCAAGTTTACTTGGTTGAGTACAGTGCGGAAAGGTGGACCTTTCATTCTTGGCCGGTGCGGCAATGTGGTACATTCCCGATTGATCTTCCAATAACCCAGTTGATGCATCGAATGGTGATCGCAATGACTCAGTGGATACCGGGCTGGACGACCCGCCGGCCGGAAAACGGCGATCTGATCCTTGCGCTGTCGGGATCGGGTGTGGTCAAGCCCGATAACGGCTGGCTGCACAGCGGCGACAGCAGCCTTTTCCGGGGCGAATTGTCCGATTCCGTATCTCTGGGCAGTTACAATGGGTGCGGTGTATTCGTGACCGAACTGCCGGACAGCGACGTCGGTAATCAGGAGGTTGTACCGCTGCGGGATGCGCTTTTGATGGTTAGCGATGCGCCGGCGGATATGCTCAGTACCGGCTTTCAGGTCTGGCAATGGTGGCGCGACCACCGATTCTGTGGCCGCTGCGGCGAGGAAACCGGTTTCCATCCGCGTGAGCGGGCCAAGTGGTGCGAACCCTGTGGCATTCCCTGGTACCCGAGGCTGGCGCCCTGCGTGATTGTCGTCATACGCCGGGATGATCGGCTTCTGCTCGCGAAGTCCTCGCGGGTCAAACGGCACTTCTACAGCCTCATCGCCGGTTTTGTTGAACCGGGTGAGAGTCTGGAAGGCGCTGTGCACCGTGAAGTGAGAGAGGAGACCGGGCTGGACGTCACCAATATCCGCTACCACGCCTCGCAACCCTGGCCATTCCCCCATCAGCTCATGGTCGGCTTCTTCGCCGATTACGCAGGAGGCGAGCTGGTTCTCCAGGAGGACGAGCTTGCCGATGCCGACTGGTTCCTGCCGGGCGATACGCCACCGGTACCACCGGAAACCACCATTTCTGGCCGATTGATCCGGGCCATGGAACACGAGATTTCCCGGGGAGGCATTCCGGTTTGAGCAGGCAGTCACCTCCAAGGGTTCTGGTGTTTGACTCCGGTGTCGGTGGTCTGAGCGTTGCGGCCTGCATTCACCGGCAACTGCCGGGACTGGAGATCGTCTATCTGGCAGACAACGCAGGCTTTCCCTATGGCGACAAATCCGAGGCGGTTGTGATCGACCGTTGTTGCGGTCTGATCACCAGAGCGCTTGAGCTCTACCCGTCAGACGCCATCGTGGTGGCCTGCAATACCGCCAGTACCGTGGTCCTGCCGCATTTACGTGCGATGACGGCGGTGCCGGTTGTGGGGGTGGTGCCGGCCATCAAACCGGCGGCAGCAAAGTCCGTGAATCGGCGAATGGGGCTGCTGGCGACACCGGCAACGGTTCGCAGACCTTATCTCGACAGGCTGGTCGAGGAATTCGCTGGCGATTGCAGGATTGAGCGTATTGGCCATCCGGGGCTGGTGCGCTGGGCAGAGGACCTGGTTTCCGGAATCGAGGTTCCGCTTGCCGAGCTGAGCGAAGCCATGAGGCCTTTTAAAGAGGCCGGTGTGGACACCGTGGTGCTTGGTTGCACTCACTATCCACTGTTACTGGAGAGTCTGAGGGCGAGTCTGCCGACGGTTCGTTTCTGGGTGGACTCGGGTGAGGCCATTGCCCGACGGGTAGCCTGGCTGTTGGAACAGACCGGTCGGCTTGATGTTGCTCAAGGCCCAGTTGCCAGCGCAGGGAAACAACCTGTGAGCGCTGCGCTGTTTTCAGGGCCGGCACCAAAGGGCATCGCGCCCTTCATGGCGGGCCTGGGGCTGGAGGCCAAACGGGTGAGCGAACACTGGCCTGGAGAGCCCCTAGGGGCTACAGCAACCGGGTCAGCTTGAACATGGCGAAAAACTCCAGCGCCGGAATCGACCGTTTGTGACAACAGTAGGTCTTGAAGTTGTCTCCCCTAAAGCGCGACTTTGTAAACTCCAAGCCTTTGAAGTTGTATAGAAAATTGCCCTTCTCGTAGAGCCCGTGCAACAGGCGTTTCAACAGCCTGCTCTCCTGATGCTCTGTTGCAGGATCCAGTGACAGGGGTATCAGTCCGAGATCCAGATAAGGCACGCCTTCCGCCTTGAAGACCTCCATCGCATGAGCCATCAGGGTATAGAAAATGCCCTGTCGGAAATCGGCGTTGGCCCGGGAGATATTGGGCACGTAGCTGATAATCTCGTTGTTGCGATAAATCGGGTCAAAATAGATAAACCCTACGGCCTTGTCGTCCTGATAGGCGTAGAAATGCCGTTCGTTTTCGCGATAGTCCATTTCCATGGGACGGATCAGAAAGCGGATTTCATTGCTCTTGCATTTGCGGGTTCGAATCCAGGCCTCGGATATTTCACGGGTGTGATCGTCACTGAAACGCTCTTTCACCGTAATCCCGTTTTTTTCTGCCTGGTTCAAAGCGGTTCGCAGGATCTGTTTTTTCTTCCCGCTGAGTGACCAGCGGCCCAGATCGATGCGGGATTCGCTGCCAAACTGGGTGCCGTAGAGACCAAATCGCAGGTGCAGGAAATCGACGACGGGCTTGGAGACCTGGATGTAACTGGCGTTTGGAAAGCGCTGGTGGAAGCTCTCCAGCAGGTTGCCAAAGTCTTCCGGCGCACAGACGGGATCCGAGAGCACGAAGGTGCCGCCCCATTTGCGCATGTAGGCGATATACCCCATGCCCGGTACATCAAAATATTGCATGCCCGGTTGGAGCGTTGAAAACGATTGGGAATGGGTACCGTACTTCTTCAGGAAGCCGACCCGCTCGGTAAACGTGAATGAGCCGCTCTCAAGTGTGCCAACCCTGTCCAGTGCGAGTATCTGATCCGACATGCTGCTGCTCCCTGATTGTTTTTGTTGGGTGAATCTCTAGCAAAGTGCTCAGGCCTGCTTGCGTCCGAGAATGGACCAGTAGCAGTTCATGTTCAGGAGCTTGAAGTGCTTCTTGTCCGTGACCTGAAGGCCCAGCCGCTGCATGTGCTCGGGGTAGTTGTAGATTTTGTGGAAGGCATTGTTGGCGAACAGCCAGAAAATGAAGACGGCCATGTACCAGTAAAGCTTCTTGAACATTCTGGAAAGCAGGTTGCCAGTGGGGTAGGAAAAGTCACCAACAACGACCCGGGCGTCGGCTTTGCCCAGCCGTATCAGATGTTCGAGGACCCGGACCATCATGTCTTCATCGAACACGTTCAGGAAGAAATTGGCCACGACCATGTCGTACTGCTCGAACTCATCTACTTTCATGATGTCGCTGTGAATGCGTCGGATCGTGAGGTGTGGCGCCTCTTTTTCCTGAGCTTCGGCAAATTTCCGCAGCATGGTTTCGGACAAATCCACCACGGTCACGTCTGCACCCAGCTCGGCCGCCCGAATGGCGTCCCGGCCATGGCCAACTCCGGCAAACAGAATCCTGTCTCCGGGCCGGACGGTTTCCACATCCAGCATGGCGGTTTTGCAGCGGTGAATATTCTTGCCGCTATAGAGATTGCTGAGAAAATCGTAGACGGGACCGATGTATTTGTACTTGTCGCGCATGATGACTGCTGCCTGTTCTTGTTCCTTGGATGCTGTCACCGTTTTTGTCGTTATTGGTCCGAGAATGTCGGACATTCCGGTAATCAGCGCCTATGGATTCGAGCTTAGAGAACAGGGTGGGAGAAATATGTGCAGTAATGCGCATTTCAGGATACATAAAGTAACGTACTGCAATACTTTGCAAACCCTATCGCGCTTTTATATCGGAGTGTCTGACAATCGATAATCGTATGTCAGAATGAGGCAGCTTTGGCCCTGGTGGATCCGAGAGTTCTGGAAATCTCGGCGGCGGGCCTGGCAGGGCCGTAGAAGAAACCCTGGACCTGGTGGCAACCCAGGCTCCGCAGATAATCCAGTTGCTCGTCGGTTTCCACGCCCTCTGCAACGATCTCCAGCTTGAGTCCATGGGCCATGGCGACAATGGCGTTTACGATGCATGCACCGTCGTCGCCACTGCGGATGGCTTTCACGAAAGACTGGTCGACTTTGAGGGTGTGAATGGGTAGGCGATGCAGGTAATTCAGTGACGAATAGCCTGTGCCGAAATCGTCGATCGCTATCCGGACACCCAGAGCTGCCAGTTCCCGGAGCTTCTGGGAGATCTGTTCCAGATCGTTCATGATCACGTTTTCAGTGATTTCGATTTCCAGGTTGCCGGCCGGGAAGTTGTGGGCCTTTACCTGCTGCATCAGGGTTTCTACAAACCGCGGATGCTCAACCTGGATGGGGGACAGGTTGACGGCCAACCGGAGGTGGGTGTGGCCCTCCCGGATCCAGCGGCCGACATCCTGGCAGGCCTGGTCGAGAACACGCTCACTGAGCAGGCCTATCAGTTTGGTTTCCTCCGCCAGGGGCAGGAAGTCTCTCGGGTAAAGCAGTCCCCGCTCCGGGTGCTGCCAGCGAACCAGGGCCTCAAGACCCACGACCCGGTTGGTTGTTGAGCACACCTGGGGCTGATAGAACACTCGCAACTCGTCCCGTTCAAGGGCCTGACGCAGATCCCGCTCGAGGTTCAGCCTGTTGGCCGTATCGATACTCATGCTGTCGGAATAGAAGCGGTAACCGTCCTTGCCCTTGCCTTTGACGTGGTACATGGCAATGTCGGCGTTCTGGATCAGCTGATCCATGGTCTCGCCGGCCTCGGGGAAGATTGCGATGCCGATACTGACACCTACAAATACTTCGTGATCCCCCAGTTGAAAAGGTGCCCGCAGGGCATCAATCAGCTTCTTGGCGATCTGTCTCGCGTCTTCGTGATTGTGGATGGAGGGCAGGAGCAGGGTAAATTCGTCGCCACCGAACCGGGAAAGGGTGTCGCCCTTGCGCAGGCATTTCTCGAGCCGGTGAGTCACTGCCTGCAACAGCCGATCTCCCATCGCGTGGCCGAGGGTGTCGTTGATGACCTTGAAACGGTCAAGGTCCAGAAACATAACCGCCAGCTTCTGGCCACCACGGTTGGCGTGGGTGATCGCCAGCTCAAGTCGGTCCTTGAAAAGTGCACGGTTCGGCAATCGCGTTAAAAGGTCATGGTAGGCCTGGAAATTGATGAAGGCCTCGGCTTCCTTCCTCTCGGTAACGTCACGAGCGGTCCCATAATAGGTGGCGCCGTTGCCACTGCCGCCTCCTTGCGTGTTACCGGAGTGCGGCCAGGTTTGCGGATCGATGGGAAAAGCGGTTATCTCGAAATGACGGGTTGCTCGCCGGCTGCCACGGGTTTTAAGGCGGACTTCCAGGGTTCGAGGGTTATCTGCAGTGATGTTTGGTCCCTTCAGGGCCAGTGTCCCGCGGGTCACGTCCCGGTCGTCGAGAATGTGGCGGAAATGCTGGCCGCAAAGTTCCGCTGGCTTATATCCGAGCAGGCTTTCTACCTTGCTGTTCACGAAGCAAAAGTGACCGTCCTGATCAAGCATGAACACGATGTCAGGAGAGCTGTTAACGATGTAACGATGCAGCGCCTCGGATTTCTCCAGCCGCATCTGGATATGCTCGTGGGCTTCGAGGAGTGACTTTTTTCCGATCACGCTCTCAACGGTGGCCAGCAGTTCCTCAGGATCAAAGGGTTTACGGATGTAGTCCAGGGCGCCCCGCCGCAGTGCTCGGCTCACAGCACTGAACGAACTTTCGCCGCTGACCACGATCACGCCGCAATCCGGCTGTCCGATGGCAAGGTGTGCCATAACGTCGAAACCTGTGACCTCGGGCATCCGGAGATCCAGCAAGGCCAGGTCGAAGGTTTGCTGGTCGATCAGCTCGCAGGCTTTTCGGCCCCCGTGAGCTTCCGCAACGTCATAACCCCGGCTACGCAGCAGCGAAGCCAGTGTATTGAGCAGGCGGGGTTCGTCATCTGCTACCAGTATCCGTGCCGTTAACCCGTGACTGAAAGGCTGATCAGTATGTTCAGGTGCCATCGGTCTGTGTCCGTTGTTTCTGCGTCAGTCGGTCTCATTCTTTTTGTGGCTGGCCGCTGGAAGCAGAATCCTGAAGGTGGTCCCTTCCTGCCCCGTGCGACAAGCAATGATGCCCTCCATGTCATCAACGAGCTGTTTCACAATGCTCAGGCCCAAACCGCTGTGGCCCTCTCCCTTTGTGGTTTTCACCGGTGAAAACAGGGCGTCCCTGACCTCACCGGGTATTCCTCTGCCTGTGTCCGAGATTTCCAGCTCAACCCAGGTTCGGTGGTTCTGCCACACTGGCGAAGACGTCCGTATTTCAACCGTGCCGCCATCATCCGCCAGGCTTTCCGCCGCATTTCGAACCAGATTGATCACAATCTGCCGAATCCTCGTGGGGCCAGCCGCAACCCGCGTTGGCTCGCTGCAAAGCGATAACCGAAGGCTGCGGCTATCTGAGCTGAACAGACTATCTTCAAGGATACGAGCCAGACTTTCCAGTTCGGCATTGAGCTCAACCCCGTCATCGCCCTGATCCACGGAGTCAGTATGGCTCATTTGCAGTAAAAGATTGCCCGCCCGATCCAGCTCATCCCGGATTACGTCCAGCTCCTGCTGGACACCAGCATCTTCAAGCCTGCCTCGCAGCTGGTAAATATACTGTCGGATTATGGTCAGTGGGTTGCTGACTTCGTGAACCTGTTTACGCAGCCGGTCGCGGGCGATCTCCTGATCCAGGCCCTCTGTACTGGCTTCGGCATCGGTTTGGGCCGGCACCCGGTCTGCCAGTACCGATGCCAACTGAGCCGTGAAGATATCGGCCAGTTCCAGGGTTGTTGGCAGATGCTCGTTGTCTGTGCCCAGGGCGAAGACACCAGGGCAGTCCCCGCCATTGTTAACCGGTACGGCAAGTATGGAGGGCGTATGGAGCAGTGACAGCAACTGTCGGTCGAGTACTGTTGGGGATCGATCACCAAGGCTGACTGGCAGGCCAGAAATAAAGGCTTCCGTAAGGACGCTGCCGCCGGGCTTGGCGGTGACCGCCAGGTCAGGGATGTCGCCAATGGTCCCGGACAGGAGCACAAGGTTTTCGCCTGTGTGCCCAAAGCACAGCGCCGGCAGGCCGGTGATCAGCGTTAGACTGTTGACCGTCTCGGCGAGAATGTCCTCGGTTTCTCCGGTCAGATCGGCAAGGTTGATCGCCTGGTTCGCCATGGCCTGGCGCAGAATTGTCTGTTTCAGCTGTCGAGAGGCGCTCTCGCCGCAATAATTTTCGTCCAGAGGAATCCCCAGCGATGCAGCCATACCCGAGACTTCGTGGCCGATGCGGCGATTTATCTCCCGGGTCAGTTCCTCGTTCAGCCCGAATACCGTGCCTGCCGCTGCAATGCCGGCGGCATCGGAGAGTGCCAGTCGGGTGGCCAGGCTGATCAGCTTCACCAGATGTCCGGCATCCCGTAGCTCCGAGGATAGTGCCTGCTGGTAGCGCATGGCATCGGCGGCCATTGGCCCCAGCCCCCAGGAGGCAACGAGTTCCGCTGCGATGTCGGACTGATGATCAAGATAGTGTTGCTTCGCCTCGGTGGCTGGCGTTTTAATAGCGATCAGCTCGCCAATGTTGTGAAGCATGCCCAACATGAAGGCTTCGTCAGGCTCCGGATAACGGGTCAGCGTTGCCAGGGCCCGGGCGGTCAACGCGGTGGTCAGCGAGTGTCGCCAGAAATCTCTGAGTTGTTGCCATTCGTCACCGCCCAGCTCGAATAGCAGTTGGCGCAGGGCTGCGGTCAGGACCAGCGTGTGAAAACGTCGGGTGCCAAGTCTCAGGAGTGCCTGGTCGACGGAGCGGATCGGAGTAGAAGGGCCGTACAGGGCGGAGTTGGCCAGTGCCAGGATACGAGCTACCAGTGCGGTATCGGCAGACACAATTTCGCTGATTTTCCGGTAGCTCTCGTCCTGATGGCAAGCCTCGAGCGCCCGCAAGGTGACTTCCGGAAGACTCGGTAGCTGTAGATCAGGCGCAATGTGCATAGGCTTACCTGCCGTGGGGCGAATCAATTCATTAACTGACGGAGCGTTCATTCTTATTGTCGGAAAAGAGCTTAGACAATAATCCGTCGTTATTAAATACTTATTGCTCTTTTTTTAAGCAATATATTATCTGATTCGTGATATGTGTAGAATTTTTACAGGTTAAAATACAGAAAACCGAAAAATCAGGGACCTAGATTGCCGGTGATGAACGCCAGAGAACCTGTCAAGCACAATCCGAACCAACCTCGCACCATCGCCATAACGGGTGGCAAGGGTGGGGTGGGCAAGACCTCGGTCGCCCTGAATCTTGCGCTCACCCTCGCAAGGCAGGATAACCGCGTTCTGTTGCTGGATGGCGACACCGATCTGGCCAACGTCAGCATTATGGTTGGCCTTTATCCGAGAAAAACCCTTGCCAATGTGATGGCCGGAGAGTGTCGTCTTGAGGACATCATCTTGAAGACCGACTACGGCCTGCATATTGTTCCGGGGGCCTCCGGCGTGCAGGAATGCATGGATATGGGGCCAACGGAGAGCCTTCGCATACTCCGGGCACTGTATAACCTGGAAAACCGCTACGATTACGTCATTACCGACACGGCTGCCGGGCTTCAGGCTGCCGGGCTGCATATGATTGCCGCGACAGAGCTGGCCTGCATGGTGGTGACCCCGGACCCCGCGTCCCTTACCGACGCCTTTTCGCTGATCAAGGTTCTCCGGCGCAGGGGCTATAACCGGATTCCGAGCATTCTGGTGAATATGGCCCAGGGCGCCAGTCAGGCACGGTCCGTGTTCCAGCGCCTGGACGCCGCTGCCCAGCGCCACCTGGGAATCTCGCTCCACTATATGGGTGGTATCTGGCGGGACGAGACCCTTCGGCAGTCGGTTCTCAACCAGAAGCCGGTCGCGCTTCTGCCTGTTTCAGACCCTTCCTGCCGCCAGTTTCATACCCTCGCGGATATGCTTGATGTGCGGCTGTCCCAGTTGCCGAGACGAAAGGCTGGTATTGCAGCCTACTGGCACAAGGTGTCCAAACGAGGATCCGAGAGCCCGCTCAAAACAGTTACCAAGCCGGAGCCCGAAACCGAAAGTGAGGCTGATACCCTGAAAGATCGGTGCCTGCAGGCCGTGGGTGAGATTGAGTCTGTTTTTAATGCGGGGCCGATCGATCCTATGCTGCGTTATGAAGCATTTACCCGTCTTTTTGCACTGCTGGGGAGCACGCTGGACAGTGATGCCGTCGAGATTGTGCAAACCGGTCTCGGGTCGTTCCAGTGGGAGAGTCTCAGCCCCGAGCGAAAGAATCATCTGGCCATTCATCTTCGCGAGCTGGCGGACCAGATTTCACCCCTCGAACATAAAGCGGAGCCTGCCGAGCCGCCCCAATCCGTCCTCCGCGAGCCGTTTTACGATCGCATCAGCTTTGGTGAGCAGGATCGTCTGGTGCGCATACTGAAGGAACAGCCTGCAGATATCTCGCTGGATCAGCTCTTGCGATCTCTCTCCGGCAATGACCAAAGCAGCTCCTGATAGGCAGAAAAACCTACCTTCTTTTCCGTCATTTTTTTTACACTTTTTGTAGCGTAAGTTTGCTGTGTGTCACCGCTCTGTCACCAAAGTTGTGCAAGGATTGAGCACAAATCTGAATCGTGGCCCGCAATATGCAGCACATCTGTCGAATCTGATTCGCAAACTTTCCTCTGGTTGGCGGGTATGCGGCGACAACGAATTGAAATGAGAAGGAGTTCTCCCATGGCAACACAGCAGCTGAATCCCGAGGCGTCATCAAAAGTACTTGAGCGGCTCCGGGGCAAGCACGTTCTGATTACCGGCACCACGGGCTTTCTCGGCAAGGTGGTTCTGGAAAAGCTCATTCGCGCCGTTCCGGACATAGGCGGCATTCATCTGCTGATCCGTGGAAACAAACGTCACCCCGATGCGCGGGATCGTTTTTTTGAGGAGATCGCCACGTCGTCAGTCTTCGATCGTCTTCGCCAGGACGACAACGAGGCTTTCGAAACTTTTATTGAAGATCGTGTGCATTGCGTAACCGGGGAAGTGACCGAGCCTTTGTTTGGTCTGTCCGCTGACCGTTTCCGAAAGCTGGCTGGCGGCATCGATGTGGTTGTCAACTCCGCAGCCAGTGTGAACTTCCGGGAAGAGCTCGATAAAGCGCTTGCCATCAATACCCGTTGCCTCGACAACGTGGCCGAGCTTGCGCGACAGAACAAGTCGCTGGCGGTGCTGCAGGTTTCCACCTGCTATGTAAACGGCATGAATTCCGGACAGATCACGGAGACCGTGATCAAGCCGGCAGGTGAGGCCATACCCCGGAGCACTGAAGGTTACTATGAGATCGAAGAACTTGTCCGGCTGCTGGAGGACAAGATAGCGGACGTGCGTTCCCGATACTCCGGCAAGGCACTGGAAAAGAAGCTGGTGGACCTTGGCATCCGTGAAGCCAACCATTATGGCTGGAGTGATACCTATACCTTTACCAAGTGGCTCGGTGAGCAACTCCTGCTCAAGGCCCTGTCCGGGCGGGCACTGACCATTGTGCGCCCATCCATTATTGAAAGTGCACTCGAGGAACCCGCGCCAGGCTGGATTGAAGGCGTGAAGGTGGCGGATGCCATTATCCTTGCGTATGCCCGCGAGAAGGTTACGCTCTTCCCTGGCAAACGCGCTGGGGTCATCGATGTTATTCCCGTGGATCTGGTGGCCAATGCCATCATCCTGGCGGCGGCTGAAGCCGTTGCTGATTCGCCACGTCACCGGATTTACCAGTGTTGCAGTGGCAGCTCCAACCCGGTTTCCCTTGGGCAGTTTATTGACCACCTTATGGCGGAATCCAAAGCCAACTTCGCCGAATACGATCAGCTGTTCTACCGACAGCCGACCAAACCCTTCATTGCAGTCAATCGCAGACTTTTCGATGCCGTCGTAGGTGGGGTGCGCATTCCACTGAGCATTACCGGGAAGGTTCTGCGCATGCTGGGCCAGAATCGCGAGTTGAAAGTGCTCCGGAATCTGGACACGACACGCTCGCTGGCGACCATTTTCGGTTTCTACACCGCGCCAGACTATATCTTCAGGAATGATGATCTGCTGGCCCTGGCATCGAGGATGGGTGAGCTGGACAAGGTGCTGTTCCCGGTAGATGCCCGCCAGATTGACTGGTCGGTCTATCTGCGCAAGATCCACCTGGCAGGCCTGAACCGATACGCCCTCAAGGAGCGCAAGGTTTACAGCCTGCGCTCTGCCAAGGCCCGAAAAAAGGCAGCGTGAACCCAGGAGCCCGGTCGCAACGACCGGGCTTTTTTATGCGTGGTCGTTTCCTTCCCGGGTTTGCCATCGGCTCCAATCCAACTATCCTTTAAAAAGCTTCTCGTTCGGCGCAATTTACCGTTGTTTTCTTGCGGGTTACCGACCTTTTTGGGCTAAAAGTTCAGGCGGATTAGGACGTTAGTCTAATTCATTGTGTAGTGGCTAGCATGGTGAACTACCACTATCCGTCTAAAGGGCCGGAGAGGCCTCAACGTCTGAATTCCAAAACCGACAATGACAACAGACTCTGACTAAAGGGGGAGCACAATGACTGGTAAACAGGTATATCCGGTAAGCCCGGAAGTGGCCAAACAGGCCCTTCTGAACCGGGAACAGTATGAAGAAATGTATCGTCAGTCAGTCGAAGACCCGGATACCTTCTGGGGTGAGCACGGCAAGCGCCTTGAGTGGATCAAGCCTTACACCAAGGTGAAAAACACGACCTACGATTACAACAATCTGTCCATCAAATGGTTCGAAGATGGCCAGTTGAATGCCTCAGCCAACTGCCTGGACCGTCATTTGGAAAAGCGCGGCGACCAGACAGCCATCATCTTTGAAGGCGATGATCCCGCCGATTCACGCAACGTGACCTATCGCGAACTGCACGAGGAAACCAGCAAGTTCGCCAACGTCCTTAAAGGTCTGGGCGTGAAGAAGGGTGATGTTGTCACCATTTACATGCCGATGATTGTTGAGACAGCCGTCGCCATGCTGGCCTGCGCACGTATCGGCGCGATTCACTCCGTGGTGTTCGGCGGTTTTTCTCCGGAAGCGCTTGGTGCCCGGATTGTGAACGGCAAATCCCGCTTCGTAGTCACCGCTGACGAAGGCGTTCGTGGCGGCCGCAAGATTCCGCTGAAGAAGAACGTGGACGCGGCCCTGAAGAATGAAGATGCCGCCAATGTCGAGAAGGTGGTGGTTGTTACCCGGACCGGCAATTCCGAAGTGCCCTGGAATGACGCCCGCGACGAGCGTTACGAAGACCTGATGAAGTCCGCCTCTGCCGACTGCCAGCCAGAGCCGATGAACGCCGAAGATCCGCTGTTCATGCTGTATACCTCGGGTTCCACTGGTGCGCCCAAGGGCGTTCTGCATACCACCGGTGGCTACATGGTCTATGCCTCCATGACCCACGAGTACGTGTTCGATTATCATGAAGGCGACGTGTACTGGTGTACTGCCGATTTCGGCTGGGTCACAGGCCACAGCTATATCCTGTACGGCCCGCTGGCTAACGGTGCCATCACCGTTCTGTTCGAGGGTGTGCCCAACTATCCGGACAGTTCTCGTATGGGGCAGGTTGTCGACAAGCACAAGGTCAACATCCTGTACACCGCTCCGACCGCAATTCGTGCCCTGATGGCGGAAGGCGAGTCCTGCATGAACGGCACTACCCGTGAAAGCCTGAAACTGCTGGGCTCCGTGGGCGAGCCGATCAACCCCGAAGCCTGGGAGTGGTACCACCGGGTTATCGGCAACAGCAAGTGCCCCATCGTGGATACCTGGTGGCAGACTGAAACCGGTGGCATCCTGATTTCCCCGCTGCCGGGCGCGATTGATCTGAAACCCGGCTCAGCCACGGTGCCGTTCTTCGGTGTTCAGCCGGCACTGGTAGACAATGACGGCAACATCCTTGAGGGCAAGACCGAGGGTAACCTCGTCATCCTGGACAGCTGGCCGGGCCAGATGCGGACGATCTATGGGGATCACGAGCGTTTCGCTCAGACCTATTTCAGCACTTACAAGGGCATGTACTTTACCGGTGACGGCGCCCGTCGCGATGAAGACGGGTACTACTGGATCACAGGTCGTGTCGACGATGTTCTGAACGTGTCAGGTCACCGTCTGGGTACCGCCGAAGTCGAAAGCGCCCTGGTTTCCCACGAGAAGGTCGCAGAAGCTGCCGTTGTTGGCTATCCGCATGACATCAAGGGTCAGGGCATCTATGTCTATGTAACACTGGTACATGGACAGGAACCTTCTGACGAGTTGAAGAAAGAGCTTGTCCAGTGGGTGCGCAAGGAGATTGGCCCCATCGCCTCTCCAGATGTGATCCAGTGGGCACCTGGACTGCCTAAAACGCGTTCTGGCAAGATTATGCGGCGTATTTTGCGTAAGATTGCCGCTAACGAGCACGACCAGTTGGGTGATACCTCTACGCTGGCAGATCCGGGTGTAGTCGATGACCTGATCAGCGGTCGTGCGAACCAGTAACGCCTGTGTGTTACCAGGCCATGTACCTGTAAGGAATCTGTTGAATGGCACAAACAATTATCGTCGCTGATGATCACCCGCTGTTTCGCGCAGCATTGAAGCAGGCGGTCAGTCAGGCGGTGCCCGATGCCGAGACGGTGGAAGTCGACAGCATCAAGGCACTGCAGGCGGCGGTAGAGTCGCACCCGGATGCGGATCTGGTTCTGCTGGATCTCAATATGCCGGGTGCCCACGGCTTCTCGGGGCTCGTCTTCATGCGAGGCCAGTACCCGGGGCTGCCGGTGGTGGTTGTGTCAGGATCCGAGGAATTGCAGGTAATGCGTCGCTCGATTGACTACGGTGCTTCCGGTTTCATACCGAAGTCGGCGCCGCTGCCAACCATTACCGAGGCGATTCAGGCGGTTTTGGAAGGCGACGTCTGGTTGCCGCAGGGAGTGGCCGACAAGATCGAGCGAATGCATTCAGATGCCACCGACTTTTCCGAGAAGCTGGCATCGCTGACGCCTCAACAGTTCCGGGTGCTGGGTATGCTGGCCGAGGGGCTTCTGAACAAACAGATCGCCTATGATCTGGATGTGTCGGAAGCCACCATCAAGGCCCATATCACGGCGGTGTTCCGGAAGCTTGGGGTGCGGAACCGCACTCAGGCGGTGATTGCGATCCAGCAGATGGAGATTGATCCATCGGATCAGTCCTTGTCTGGTAGCTGATTGGTTTTGATGGTTCGAATATAAAACGGGAGCCTTTTGGCTCCCGTTTTGTTTTTGGATGAGTGCCGGGCACGGTTATTTGCTGCCAGCGTAACCCAATTCCTTGTCGACCAAATTGAACAGCTCGTCACCCTTGTGCCAGCGGTCGAAGTTCTCCAGGAACTGATCCGTCAGTGCACGTTTCCAGCCGATGAAGTCGCCGGCCATATGGGCGGTCATGGTGACATTCTCCATGTCCCAGAGCGGATGATCTTCCGCCAGCGGTTCCTCTTCGAAGACATCGAGTCCTGCGCCGGCAATTTCGCCATTTTCGAGGGCCGTGATCAGGTCATCGGTTTTGACGATCGGGCCACGTCCAATGTTGATCAGACGGGCGGAATTTTTCATGGCCTTGAAGGCTTTTTCGTCAAACAGGCCTTCGGTCTGGGGTGTTAGTGGCGCCGCAATCACTACAAAGTCCGCATGCCCGAGCTGCTCGTAAAGATCGTCATTGCCGTGTACCGCCACAAAATCGGGGTCCTCCTTCCTGGGCTTGCGGGCGATGCCGTGTGCTTTTAAACCGGCAGCGCCGACCAGGCGGCCGATCTGCCGGCCGATCGAGCCTGCGCCAACAACCAGAACCTGCTTGCCCTCTGCCCGCTCTGTGTCCCGATGTTTCCACTGGTGCTTCATCTGCAGCCGGATGGAATTCGGGAAATCCTTGGCGAACATGAGGATGGTGCACAGCACGTATTCGGCAATGGTACGGTCGAAAATGCCCCGCGCGTTGGTGACGGTTACATCGCCCCTGATCAGATCCGGGAACATCAGGGCATCGACGCCGGCACTTGTGGCGTGAATCCATTGG
This sequence comes from Marinobacter sp. L-13, assembly GCF_056857715.1. Taxonomy (NCBI): domain Bacteria; kingdom Pseudomonadati; phylum Pseudomonadota; class Gammaproteobacteria; order Pseudomonadales; family Marinobacteraceae; genus Marinobacter; species Marinobacter sp. L-13. The sequence goes on along the minus strand of NZ_JBSXNQ010000053.1, from coordinate 12,214 downwards.
AGCTTGTCTGCGGTGTGCCAGGCGGCCGCGAGGGCCTCCGTGCGAAAGTCCGTCACCATCATGATATCGGTGCCCGGCAGGGTGTCGCGAAGGGTGGGCTCGTCACAGGCAAAGCGCACATCGGCGCGGGCCCTGACTGCGTCCATTCCCGGCGGTTCCTGCTCTCCCGGCGCGGTGAGAACGGTAACAACAGGTTTGCTGTGCTGAGTCATTGAGCCTCCGCCTTTTTGATGAATGACTTCGTTGAACTGGTCGTTGCCCCGAGGGGTAATAACAGTCTGGTCGGCAGGCTCTGTCGGGTCAACTTGCGAGGCACCGGAATTTCCGCTCACAGCGTTGATGGCGGTACTTTCACGTACATCATCTATATGATTTTTTGTCTTGTAGAGGCCATCCATACTGACTAACCTGCAGGGGTAGATCTTATTTGCCCCGTTTGCAGGAGGTGTTTATGGCAGAAGCCGCCAACAAAGAAACTGGTCAGGAAAAACCGCGTAGAGTGAAGTACCGGAAAACCAAGGCCAGTTGGAACCCTGCCATGCAGGCGATCCCGGTGCCGGGTATCCGTCGCATGGTGAATATGGCGGCCACCATGAAGGATGTTATTCATCTTTCCATCGGTCAGCCTGATCTGCCGACCCCAAAGCACGTCATCGATGCCTACATCGATGCGCTCAACGCGGGGCAGACCGGCTATACCATGGATGCCGGCCTGCCTGAATTGCTGGTTGCCCTGCGCGACTACTACGGCAAGCGCTACAACCGGAAACTGACCCGGGACAATATCCTGATCACCAGCGGCGCTACAGAAGCCATGTACCTGGCTATTTCAGCCACCTCTGCGCCCGGGCGGCAGTTTATCGTGACGGACCCGTCGTTTTTGCTCTATGCGCCCCTGATTCGCATGAACGGTGGTGAAGTAAAGTTTGTGCAGACCCGGGCAGAGAATAACCACCAGCTGGATCCGGATGAGGTCATCAAGGCCATGGGGCCCAGGACTTATGCGCTGATCCTGAACAACCCCAACAACCCGACCGGGGCGGTTTACCCGCGTAGCACCGTGGAGACCATCCTGGAGGAATGTGCCTATCGGGGAATTCAGGTGTATGCCGATGAAGTCTACGACCACCTGATCTTTGATGACGAAGACTTCGCCAGCGTGCTGAACTGCTCGATGGATCTGGACAACATCATGTGCATCAGCAGTTTTTCAAAAACCTACAGCATGGCAGGTCTGCGGGTTGGCTGGGTGATTGCCAGTCAGGCGGCCATCAAGTCTCTGCGTCGCTTCCACATGTTCACCACCTCCGTGGCTAACACGCCGTCCCAGTTTGCCGGCGTCGCTGCACTGACCGGTGACCAGCAGTGCGTTCGCGATATGGTAGATATCTACCGTGAGCGCCGGGACAAGGTGGTCGAGCTGGTCGATCAGACCCCCTACATGACCGGTTATAAGCCTGGCGGTGCCTTCTTTGCTTTCCCTGACCTTCCACCTCATGTCGATGGCTCTGATCTGGCCTTGCGAATGCTGAAGGAAACCGGCGTCTGCATGGTGCCCGGTGACGCCTTTGGCGAGGGATGCACCAACGCCGTTCGGATCAGTTTCTCCACGACCTGCGAGAAGCTGGAAGAGGCGTTCGATCGCGTCATCCCCTGGATGGCCAAGCAACAGTTCTGAGGTGATGCCATGTCCGCCCTGGATTCGGTACTGATTCAGTGCCCGTACTGCTGGGAGACGCTGGATGTCAGCGTCGACCCGTCGGTACCGGAACAGGAGTATGTCGAGGATTGCCAGGTCTGCTGCAGACCCATCTTGATACACGTGGTTTTTGACGACACTCTTACGCCTCATGTCGAGGCCCGGGCCGAAAATGAATAGAACGCCGATTTACGCCCTCCGTGCGCTTCTGGCCCTGCTGCTGGTGCTCGCCAGCGGTTGCGCCAGTCTGTCGCCCTATTCCATCTCCGAAGGCGAGCTGGAACGGCACCTTCAGGATGTGGTTCGCGACTTCGACCGCAACCAGCTGAATAGTGGTTCGCCATTGAGTCTGAGTCTCGACGACGCCGACATTACCCTTGGGCCAGATGGTCGCGATGTGGCGGTGATCGATGTGAGAGGTCAGGTGGCACTGAATGCGCTGATGACGAAGCTGCCCGTGGACATTGCCTTGAAGGTCGAAGGGGCGCCGGTTTACGACAGCACCGAGAAAGCCATCTTCATACGGCGGTTGCAGCTTCTTGAAAGCAGTATTGACTCTCCGTTCTTCAAAGGGGATTTGAAGCCTGTAACCGATACGGTCATGCGGCTGGTTGCCCAGATGCTGGAGACCATGCCGGTGTACCGACTGGACGAAACCGACTTCGCCCAGCGTATGTTCGGTATGATGCCGGTAGATGTGCGGGTAGCGCCTGGCCGGCTCGAATTTGTCATGGCCGACCAGTAACCCTGATCTATCGGGACAGCCGCTCGCAGATTGCAGAGCCGATCTCGTGGGTGCCTCGTCGGCTGCCCGAGTTTTCGGCAAGGTCTGCAGCCACTGCATCGAACAGCTCCTTGCCAGCTGCGGCAATGGCAGGGTCCTTGCGGCCCAGCCACTCGAGCATGCGGGCGGCGGTAAAGAGCATGGCGGTGGGGTCAGCCAGGCCCTGGCCGGCAATATCCGGTGCGCTGCCATGGGTAGGTTCGAACATAGAAGGCATATCCGGATCCGTCGGGTTCAGGTTGCAGGAGGGTGCCACGCCCATGCCACCTGACAGAACCGCAGCTAGGTCGGTAAGAATGTCCCCCTGGAGGTTGCTCGCGACGACCACGTCAAAGGCCCAGGGGCTTTGCACGAACTTCATGCAGGCCGCGTCCACCAGCTCATGATGCGTGGCCACGTCCGGGTAGTCCTTGCTTATCTCCTCGAACGCTTCGGTGTACATGTCGCCCCAGTAGCGCAAGGCATTGCGCTTGGTGACCAGGCACACCTGGCTTTCACAGGTTCTGCCATCCAGGGTCCTGAATGTCCGTGTGCGACCCTCCGAAACCCGGTCTGCGGCGCGGTTTCGGGCCTGTTCAAACCCATAGCGGATGATCCGGTCGGTTGCCTTGCGTGTGAACACCTCCATCTGGGTGGCCACTTCATCCGGCGTGCCCTTGCGCAGACGTCCACCCTGGCTGACGTACTCACCCTCGGAGTTTTCCCGAATCACCAGCATGTCGATGTCCTTGGCGCGCTCATCGGCCAGGTACTGGCGGGCACCGGGCAGAAGCCGGGCCGGACGTTCGCAGACCCACTGGTCGAACCCTTTGCGCATGTCCAGCAGTGGCGCCAGTGAGATGCTGTCTGGAAGCAGGTATCGGTCCGGATCGTCCATAGGGCCCGGATCGCCAAGGGCACCCAGAAGGATGGCATCGTACTTCTGTAACTGCGCCAAGGCATCCGCGGGCATGGATTCGCCATGCTCCTCGTGCCAGGCGTGGGATGGCCAGGGGAATCGAGTCCACTCAAGGTCCAGGCCGTGTTTGGCGCGCAGGGTCTCGAGGCAGCGCACAGCCTCGGCCACCACTTCAGGACCTATGCCGTCGCCCGGGGTTACAGCGATGCGGGTAGTTTGGGCCATTAGGGAAACTCCTTTTGTGGACAGACACGTATAAACGACAAACCCCAGTTTAGTCATGTAGGCAGGGGATGCCACCGTTTGACACGCTTTAACCAGAAAGTGGTTTTACCGGGGAGGGGATCGCGGCTATATTGGGTGAAAAATACGCCATATAAACATAGCAAAACCGCCAGAAGTGAATTCAGGAGTTGAAGTGAACCAACCCGCCGTACTGTTTGACGAGTCTCATTGCGAGCAATGTGCATGTGGAGAGGGGTTGGATTTTTCCTTTACCTTTGCGTTCCAGCCCATTGTTGACGTTCTCAACAAATCTGTTTACGCCTACGAGGCGCTGGTGCGAGGCACCGAGGGTCAGGGGGCGATGAGTGTCCTCTCGAAGGTAACCGAACAGAATCGCTACGCCTTCGATCAGGTTTGTCGGGTCAAGGCGGTCAAGCTTGCCGCCAGGCTGAACATGGAGCCGATGCTCAGCATTAATTTTATGCCCAACGCGGTGTACCGGGCCGAGTACTGTATTCGCACGACCCTGGCGGCTGCCAAGACCTACAATTTTGATACCCGGAAAATCATTTTCGAGCTTACTGAGGACGAACAGCTGACCTCCACATCTGTCGACCACCTCGTGTCGATTATCGAGGCTTATCAGGAGATGGGTTTCAGCACCGCCATTGATGATTTCGGGGCCGGTTTCTCACGGTACAATGTCATGATGGCCAGCCCGCCCGATCTGTTGAAGCTGGATATGGCATTGATCCGTGATATTGATCGGCAGCCGAACAAGCAGGCCGTTGTTGCAGGCATCATTACCATGATGACTCAGCTTGGCGGCCAGATCATTGCTGAGGGCGTCGAAACCAAGGAAGAATACTTCTGGTTGCGCTCCCAGGGGATCAATCTCTACCAGGGCTATCTATTCGCCAAACCGGGGTTCGAGTGCCTTCCGGAGCCCGTGTTTCCGGCCTGACGGGCCTCTAAACTGACAGGAACGACACCTTGCTATACCGAATGATCACCATTGTCGGCGGACTGGTTTTTGTCATCATCCTGTTCGCTCTGATCTGGTTTTTCTGCAAGAAATTTCTTGAGCACCACGGTGTCACCGACCAGGTCAAAGACCGGGCCATGGTTCTGGCCACCTGGACCTTTGCCGGTATCAGCGTCGGACTGGTATTCGCGGTGGTTGGTGCATTTGTCCTGGGCCCCTGGGCTTTCTACCGAACCCTGAGGGGCCACGATGTGGAGATATCCGATGGTGCCGCCGTCTGGTGGGGCCTCGGCATCGTAATGGCGTCCCTGGGGATCACGGCTATCGGATTCTTCGGTTTCCTGATGGTGGTTGGCGCCTACTGAGGCTCAACTGATTGCCTTCAACTGCTCCCGGAACCAGATCAGCGCCGGCTCCCGCTCGTAAGCCTTGTGCCAATACAGGTGCACGTCGATAGACGGCAGGTCCGCCGGCGGATCCATAATCCGGATGTTGGCCCGCTCGGCGATAATTCTGGCGTAAGCTTCCGGCATGGTCAGCAGCAGATCGGTCTCTTCCACCACTCTGCAGGCGGCATAGTAGTGCTGACACCGCAAGCGGATACTCCGTTGTACCCCCAGTCGCGATAGTTCAAAGTCCTCAATCCCGGGTCCTTCGGTCCGCGAGGATACCAGCACGTGTTTTGCGGACAGGTACCCTTCCATATCCAGCGACTCTGTTGCCAGCGGGTGCCCCTCCCGGGCCAGAACCACCAGACGGTCGCGCCTCAGGAGTTCGTGGGACGTCTGGTTACTCACGGGCAACAGCACATCCACGGCAAAATCCAGTTTGCCGGCCGCCAGTTGCGTCTCCATGTCGCGCCTCGCGATCCTCTGGCTGACAATTTCCAGTTCCGGATAGGCGTCCAGGCGCGCCATCAGGCGGGGCAGGAAGGTCGATTCCAGAATGTCACGTAGCCCGAGCGAATAGGTTTTACGCTGGGTGGCCGGATCAAAGGCATGAAACTGGTTTACCGCGCCCTGGATCTGGGTGAGCCCCGGTCGCATGGACTCAAGGAACCGCCGGGCCAGTGGTGTTGGCACCATCTGGTTGCCCTGACGGGTAAACAGGGGGTCGTCAAAATGGTCCCTTAGCCTCGACAGGGAATGACTGACAGCCGGCTGAGTGAGATGCAGTGACTTGGCTGCACGAGTCAGGCTTCCCTCCCGGTAGATGGTGTCGAACACGTGCAACAGGTTCAGGTCCAGGCGGTTGAGGGCCATGAGCGGGATCCGTTTCTGGAGAATTTGAATAAGTTTGGTTAATAATAAACGATAAGAATAATTCAGTCGCGTAATAGTTAAGTTATCCCTAGACTGGTCTCAACGTGATGATTCCGTGCACGCCACCGTGCAACCGTTAGCGAGGAGACGGCGATGGATTTCAATATTTCCGAGAAAGGCCAGGATTATCTCAACCGCGTGAAGCAGTTCATGAAGGATGAGATTTTTCCCATCGAAGAGCAGTACCACAAGGAGCTTGCCTCACTGGATAACCGCTGGGTTGTGCTTCCGATCATCCGGGAGCTGAAGGAGAAAGCCAAAGCCCAGGGCCTATGGAACATGTTCTTCCCGGACGAAAAATACGGCTGCGGCCTGCTGAACTCCGACTACGCACTGATTGCCGAGGAAACCGGGCGCAGCTTTATTGCGCCGGAGATCTTCAACTGCAACGCGCCGGATACGGGCAATATGGAAGTGCTGATTCACTACGGCTCTGAGGAGCAGAAAGCCGAGTGGTTGCCGCGGCTGCTCAGTGGTGAGATTCGCTCCGCCTTCTGCATGACCGAGCCGGCGGTAGCCTCCTCCGATGCCACCAATATGGAAGCCACCGCCGTTATTGAAGGCGACGAAGTTGTTTTGAACGGTCGCAAATGGTGGAGTACCGGCATCGGACACCCTGATTGCAAGGTTGCCATCTTCATGGGGCTGACGGATCCCGATGCCCACAAGCACCGTCGCCACTCGATGGTGCTGGTGCCGCTGGATACCCCGGGGGTCAAGATCGAGCGTATGCTGCCGGTATTCGGTGAATACGACGAGCCTTATGGCCACGGCGAGGTTCTGTTCGACAACGTCCGGTTGCCCAAGAGCGCTTTCATTGCCGGTCCGGGCCGCGGGTTCGAGATCGCCCAGGGTCGCCTTGGGCCGGGACGAGTTCACCATTGCATGCGGGCCATCGGCGCAGCGGAGCGCACGCTGGAGATTCTGATCAAGCGGGCAACGACTCGTGAGGCCTTCGGGCGTCCGATCGCCAAGCTGGGCGGCAATCCGGATATCATTGCCAATGCCCGCATGGCCATTGAGCAGGCGCGTCTGCTCACGCTGAAATGCGCCTGGGCACTGGATACGAAGGGCATCATGGGGGCGCTTCAGGAGGTCTCCATGATCAAGGCGGTGATTCCGTCCATGTTGCAGAACATTGTGGATCAGGCCATTCAGATTCACGGTGGTGCCGGAGTCAGCGACGATGACTTCCCGCTGACTCAGTTGTTCGCCTATGCTCGTGTCTTGCGTCTGGCCGATGGGCCTGATGAGGTACATCGGGCTATGGTTGCCCGGTTGGAGCTCCGGAAGTACAAGAACTGATAGCTCGGTGTTGGAGCGGGCGGGGCTGGCCTTCTGAAACACGCTGTGAATACGTCCATGTACGCTTGGCTACGCCATCCATGGCTCCGCACAGTTTCAGAAGGCCAGCCCCGCCCACTCTCGTATACCTGTGAGTTAAGCTGACTAAAAATTCGATACAACGGGAATCACCATGACACAGAGAGTATTCATCACGGGTGGCGCAAGCGGACTTGGCCGAGCCATCGCACTGCGTTATGCCAAAGAAGGCGCCAAAGTTTGCATCGGCGACATTAATCCGGAGCAGGGTGTTGGCGTTGAGAAAGAGATTACCGCAGCCGGAGGCGAGGGCTACTTCGTTGAGTGCGATGTTCGACGCCTGACCGATTTCGAAAAGGTACGCGATGATCTTGTGAAGAAATGGGGTGGCGTTGATGTGGTGGTGAACAACGCTGGCGTTGCCTCTGCCGGTTCCATTGAAGATACCACCATGGCGGATTGGGAGTGGATTCTCGATATCAACGTGCTGGGTGTGGTTCGCGGCTGCAAGGCGTTCACGCCGCAGTTCAAGCAGCAGGGCTCCGGGGCATTTGTGAATGTGGCCTCCATGGCCGGGCTGATGCTGGCGCCGTTGATGGATAGCTACAATGTGACCAAGGCCGGGGTAATTGCCCTGTCTGAAACCCTGAGCCAGGAACTTCGGGATGCCGGTATTCATGTGAGCTGTGTATGCCCGGCATTTTTCCAGACCAATCTGACCAGCAGCATGCGTTCAGATATCCCCGGCATTCAGCAGAACGTGAACAAGCTGATGAAGCGCTCCACGGTAACCGCCGAGGACGTGGCCGAGGATATTTTCCGGTCGGTCAACAACAAGAGCTTCTGGGTACTGCCCCACGCCAAGGAGCGCCGCATGTGGATGCTCAAACGCCATGCGCCCAAGGCTTTCGACTGGCTGATGCATCAGGAAAGCAAGCGCTGGATGAGCAAGATGGGTGGCAGCAAGGCCTGAATGCGCGGTTTTTTTACTGTTTTAAACTGAAGATTCAAAAGGAGAGTCCTGAATGACCCAGATCGACGAGGCCGTGGACATCCGGGAAGGCGAGGAGCTGGACACTGGCGCCGTAGACCGGTTCATGAAAGAGGCGATCCCGGATCTGCAAGGCGAGCCAGAGATTCGTCAATACCCGGGTGGCGCCTCAAACCTGACCTATCAGGTGGATTACGGCGACCGGTCCTACGTCTTGCGCCGGCCGCCGTTTGGCAAGATTGCCAAGTCTGCCCACGACATGCTGCGTGAGGCGAAGGTCATGCGGGCGCTCAAACCGGTTTATCCCTACGTACCCAACATCATTGCCATTTGCGATGATCACGACGTGCTGGGTTGCGATTTCTACGTGATGGAACGGTTGAAGGGCATTATCCTGCGCCAGGACTTTCCCAAGGATTTCGAGCTCAGTGAAGCCGATACCCGTAAGCTTTGCCTGAACGTGATCGACAAACTGGTGGATCTTCACCGTGTGGATGCCAAGGCAGCAGGCCTGGACAAGCTGGGCAAGGGCGAGGGCTACGTTCAGCGCCAGATTGGCGGTTGGAGCGACCGTTTCCGCAAGGCCCGCACCGACGATGTGGGTGACTTTGAGCAGGTAATGAGCTGGCTCAATGACAAGATGCCCGACGACATTGCCCAGGTGGTGATCCACAATGATTTCCGCTTCGACAACGTGGTGCTGAACCCGGACAACCCGTTCGAGGTTATTGGCGTACTGGACTGGGAGATGGCCACCATCGGTGATCCGCTGATGGATCTTGGAAACAGCCTGGCCTACTGGATTGAGGCGGACGACGAAGGCCCGTTCCAGATGCTGCGCCGCCAACCGACCCATCGCCCGGGCATGCTTACCCGCAAGGAAGTGGTGGCATATTACATGGAGCAGTCCGGCTTCAAGGTCGACAACTTCGACTTCTATGAGATCTACGGCCTGTTCCGGCTGGCAGTGATCATCCAGCAGATCTATTACCGTTTCTACCATGGCCAGACCAAGGACAAGCGTTTCGCCGCCTTTGGCCATGCCGCTAATTATCTCGAAAAGCGCTGCCAGCGGTTGATTGCGGAGAGCTCCCTGTAATGGCGACGATTTATCTGGTTCGTCACGGCCAGGCCAGTTTCGGGAAAGAAAACTACGATCAACTGTCTCCCACGGGCTGGGAGCAGGGTAGGGTGCTTGGCCGCTGGCTGGCGGGCAAAGTGGAACCGGCAGCGGTTTTCGGAGGCGATCTGGAACGCCACCGGGAAACCGTTGAAGCCATCGCCACCGGGTACGGATCCAAACTGCCCGATATGCAGGTGGTTCCCGGCTTCAACGAGTTTGATCACACCACTGTGGTGGCCCGGTACCGCCCGGAGTGGAGTGACCGCGCGGTGATGGCGCGGGACCTCAAGGCGTTTCCCAAACCGGCCAAAGCGTTCCAGGAGGCCTTTGTGCACGCGGTGCATCGCTGGGCCTCGGGCGAGTTTGACCACGAGTACGAGGAAAGCTGGCCGGACTTCAAGGCCCGCGTTATGGCGGCCTTCGAGGAAATGATTGACTACGCCGATGGCGGCGATGTGCTGGTGGCGACCTCCGGCGGGCCGATTTCCGTGATCGCCCAGCACCTGCTCGGTCTTGATGACGCCCGGGCACTCGGTCTGAACGAGGTGATCGCCAACACCAGTGTGTCGCGGGTCCTTTATTCAGGCCCCCGGCGCAGCCTGGCCGTTTTTAATAACTACAGCCACCTGGAAGCGGATGATCCCGCCCTGGTGACATTCCGATAGCGAATTGAGGTGAACGAATGAGCAGCAAGAATCTGTTTGATCTGACTGGCAAGGTTGCCCTGATTACCGGTGCCAGCCGCGGCATTGGCGAGAGTATTGCCCGGACTCTGGCCGAGTATGGCGCCCACGTGATCGTAAGCAGCCGCAAGATTGACGGTTGCGAGGCCGTTGCCAGCAGTATCCGGGATGCCGGTGGTAGCGCCGAAGCCTACGCCTGCCATATTGGTGATATGGACCAGATTGAAAGTATCTGGGGGCACATTGAGCAAACCCACGGCAAGTTGGACATTCTGGTGAACAACGCTGCCGCCAACCCTTACTTCGGGCCGGTAGAGGACACCGACCTGGGAGCGTTCAACAAGACCGTGGATGTGAATATCCGGGGCTATTTCTTCATGTGCGCCCGTGGCGCCCAGATGATGAAGAAAGCCGGTGGCGGCTCGATTGTGAACGTGGCGTCCGTGAACGGTGTAAATCCGGGCCACTACCAGGGCATCTACTCGGTCACCAAGGCCGCCGTGATTTCCATGACCAAGTCCTTTGCCATGGAGCTGGGTCAGCAGAAAATCCGCGTGAATGCGCTGCTGCCAGGGCTGACCGATACCAAGTTTGCCAGCGCCCTGACTACGAACGAAGCCATTAAGAAGCAGGCGATGGCTCACATACCCATGAAGCGGGTGGCGGATCCAAGTGAAATGGCGGGTACTGTGTTGTACCTGGTTTCCAATGCTTCCAGCTATACCACAGGCGCTTGCATCAACGCCGATGGTGGTTACCTGACGATCTAAGTGTAGTCTCAGGGCAGGCAGGGGCCAGATGAAAGTCTTCATCCGGCCCCTGGTTCAATTCGTCCGGGATATCAGGCCGGTGAGCAGGTCAATGCTTCAAAGTCGTTGTTGAGCTCTACTGCCCGATTCTGCAGATGGGCCAGTGTTGTGTTGTCACCCGCCAGGATCAGATCATGCATCAGGGACGCCATGGCTACGCGACTCTCCGCCATCATGGCTTTGTAGGCCTCTCCCCGCACTTCCTCGGAATTGAGAATCAGATATTCCAGTTCCGCCTCGAACGTGGGCTCGTCTCTTCCTTCCAGTATTTCCAGTAGTGCCACTTGCCAGTTCCTGCGGCCCTGCAGCCAGATTTCAGTCTGGGCGCCTCGATTGGCTGACCATTGCCGCACGATGTTTCGTTGCTCGCTGTTCAGCTCCCCCAGCCAACGTTCGACCCGCTCTGCGGTTCTGTCGGCCCGGGCCTCGGCTGTCGCCTCCGGGGAATCGGCCAGGAATTCTTCTTCCATTTCCCGCTGGCTTTGCGCCATGTTGTCCGCCAACTCCTGTACCTGTTCATCGCTCAGGCTGGAGAGAAGGTTTGTTGCGACCGGGGTTGCCCGTTCCAGAAGACTCGGGAAGAAACTGAAAAGCTGCTGCTGATGGTATTCGACAGTGGCCTGATCGGGCGGGTTGTTAGATACGTCAGACTCGAGTTCATCCAGCCAGGCCTGATAACGGGGCAGCTCGGCACTGCAATGCCACTGTCGTAGTTGTGCAATATCGTTGTTGAGTTGCTGCTTCTGGTCGGCGGTAAGCGAAACATAATCCTCAACCCACCATACGATTCCCCAGTCCGCATATCGATAAGCTACCTTGGTCGAACTGCAGCCAACCAGACCAAACGCCAGCACTAGAATGAGAACAAAGGATTTGGCAAAACTGTTTGCGCTCTCGTGACCGGTATCCATGGCTCACCTGTCCTGGTAAAAAGGCGTATCGAAAAAGGGTTGCAAGCTCACTATCATTCGGCGCTTATTGGTTAACAGTGTACGACATATCACGCCTTTCAGATGCTGCTCCGAGGAACGCTGGAGCACTGTTCAGGAGAAGTCATGAGCAAAATGAGACTTTCACGTCTACACCAGCTGATCTTCGGCTTTTACATGTCCGGAATCATGTCCCTGCTGATGTCCGGAGTGATCACTTTCATCAATACGGGCATCGACAGTGAGTTCCACTACAGATAGGAGCCGGCTTTCCTGGTCGCCTGGGCCGTTGCTTTCCCTCTGTAGAGTAAGAGGCAGGGCGTAGTCGAACTATCTCCCTGCCTCTCCTCTCCGAACCGGACGTGCACCTTTCAGCGCATCCGGCTCTCCGCTTAAACGCTGGCGAAGGCCATAGCAACTTCGGGAAAGCGAGAGGTCCACGT